>DAIOSW010000039.1:0-16299 GCA_036752365.1 Prevotella sp. | reverse complement strand
GAAAGACCGGGACTAGTTTAGGTCGCACTCTCGTTCCTTGCGCCGTTATATATGACCTAATAATAAATGCCGACCAATTTCTTAGTCGGCATCGTCATCCTTATTTTACTTAAACAAAACTTTTCCTATTAAAATTCTGAAGCACTCTTGCCTCTGTTAAACACTATGTTAACCTAAATCACTATGTTTATTATATCCGTACTCATAACTGATTAAAAGATTATTTATTGTAATGTTTAATCTTTTTTTGCTTATTTATTTACTGTCATCCTTGTATGTTTTTTGTTATAATCATATTTAAGACGTTAAAATTGTAATTTGGTTTAATCTGTCGTGATAAAATAATTTATTTTCCAATTTGTTTTGTACTACTAATCACTTTCGTTATCTTTGCAGCTGACTAAATAATAACAATTATGAAAAGAACAGTATCTTTATTATTTTATTCATTCCTGTGTTTCACTTTGTTGTCAGTCACATCCTGTGGCAGTGACGATAATACTCCTTCCGATACAACAGTCAAGGAAGGGAGTAATCTGATGTGTAGAATTAATGGAGTCGCATATTTCTTTAGAATATTAGATTCGAAGAATAGTACATTAGAAATAACCTGGGATAGAATAAATGGGGCAACCTGTGTCTCTTCATCTTGCGTTCGTTATAGTGGCAATCTCGTTGTACCATCAAATATCACTTATAACGGCATCTCTTACACTGTTACCAAGGTAGATGACTACGCTTTCTATGGCTCATCATCCTTAGTTAGCGTTACACTTCCTTCAACCATCAAGGAACTAGGTAGTGAGTTGTTCACCAACTGTGGCAATCTTACTCGTGTTGTGTTAAATAATGGTCTTACCAAGATTGGGAGCCGTGCTTTTGCCAATTGCTCAGCTTTAGCTTCTGTTCCTCTTACGTCAGATTTGATGGTGATAGGTGATGAGGCTTTCGAGAATTGTCAGAATCTAACCTCATTGACAATTCCGGAGTCAGTCGACTCTATCGGTTACGGAGCCTTCTCCGGCTGTAAAGGACTAAGGTCCCTAAGTCTTAATAACAATATTACAGCCATCTCTGATAATATGTTTTATGGATGCAGTGGACTGACCGAGGTGGAGATACCCAGTAAGGTGACCACGATTGGAGCGCATGCCTTTGACGGTTGTTCAAGTGTTGCCACCCTCAAGCTTGGCAGTTCTTTGACGTCAATCGGTATGGCAGCATTTGGTAACTGTAACAATATATCTGTCATCTATAGTTATAACTTGGTACCACCTATATGTAATGTCAACGGAGTCTTTTCTATTTATACAGGAACTCTCCGTGTCTATAATTCATCTATAAATGCATATAAGTCTGCAACAGAATGGAGTAACTTCGGAACAGTCATAGGACTTTAATCCTGTGTATAAAAAATCTATTATGAAATACGTAGGAGCACATGTAACAGCAAGCGGTGGCGTGGAAAATGCACCATTGAATGCGCATAAAATAGGGGCAAATGCCTTTGCCTTGTTTACAAAAAATCAACGTCAGTGGGTGGCAGCCCCGCTCAGTGATGCCAGTATCCAACTTTTTAAAGAACGTTGTGAAGAATATGGATTCTCTGCCGATGTCATACTTCCGCATGATTCTTATCTCATCAATCTTGGTCATCCCGAACAGGAGGGATTGGAAAAGAGCCGTGCTGCTTTCCTTGACGAGATGCAGCGTTGTGAGCAGCTCGGACTGAAACTTCTTAACTTCCATCCAGGTAGTCATCTAAAACAAATTTCCCTAGAGGAATGTCTCGACCGTGTGGCTGAGAGCATCAATATCACTCTTGACAAAACCAAAGGTGTGACTGCTGTTATTGAGGATACAGCAGGGCAAGGCTCTAATGTGGGCTTCCAGTTTGAACAACTCAAGTATATGATTGACCGTGTAGAGGATAAGAGCCGTGTGGGTATCTGTATCGACACCTGTCATACATACACTGCAGGTTACGACTTGGTAGAGGATTATGACAATGTGATGAATCAGTTTGGTGATATCGTAGGCTTTGAATATCTCAAGGCAATACACCTGAATGATTCCAAGAAGGCTCTCGGAACTCGTGTTGACCGCCACGACAGTATCGGTCAGGGACTGATGGACATTAAGTTTTTTAAACGTCTGATGCAGGACAGCCGGTTCGATAATATGCCCATCATATTGGAAACACCTAATGAAGAGTTATGGGCTGATGAAATAAAGATGCTTCATTCTTTCGAATAACAGATGAAATTATGGTAGAGACGATCAACGGTTTTCTCAGTACACTCGGTACATTCCTGTGGGGATGGCCAATGGTTATCCTCTTGCTGGGTACCCACTTGTTTTTAACAGTGAGACTAAAATTCCCTCAGCGTAAGATATGGACAGCCATTAAGTTATCTTTCCGAAAGGATAAGGATGCTACGGGTGATGTAAGTCAGTTTGGTGCTCTTGCCACAGCACTTGCCGCCACTATCGGTACCGGAAACATCGTTGGTGTGGCAACCGCGATTGCTCTGGGTGGTCCCGGAGCTGTGTTGTGGTGCTGGCTCACTGGCGTTTTCGGAATCTCTACCAAATATGCGGAAGGTCTTTTATCTATCAAATACCGTATCAAAACAGAAGACGGACGAATGCTTGGTGGACCAATGTACGCTTTGGAACGGGGATTGGGATGGAAGTGGCTTGGCGTGCTATTTGCTCTGTTCACAGCAGTTGCCTCACTTGGTATCGGCAATACAGTTCAGGCTAATTCCATCTCGTTGCTTATGCATGAGACCTTTCATATCTCCCCCTATATCACAGGTGCTGTCATCTGTGCCCTTACGGCAATAGTCATTCTCGGTGGTGTGAAGTGGATAGCAAATGTATGTACTGCATTTGTGCCGTTTATGGCCATATTCTATATTTTGGGGTGTGTCACAATCTTATTCATCAATAGTCAATATCTGGGTCAGACCATATCGCTTATCTTCAAGTCGGCATTCACGCCTATGGCAGCAGGTGGCGGATTTATTGGTACCACCGTGATGATGGCAGCCCGTTATGGTATAGCCCGCGGACTCTTCTCAAATGAGTCGGGTATGGGTTCTGCACCGATAGTTGCCGCTGCAGCACGTACCAGAAATCCAGTCCGTCAAGCCTTGGTATCATCTACCGGTACCTTCTGGGATACTGTAGTCATCTGTGCTCTCACAGGTCTCGTGCTTGTCAGCAGTATCATTGCCTATCCCGATATATCCTATCGAGACGGTGCTGCACTCACCAAGGTAGCTTTTGATAAGATTCCATATATAGGTGCGCCACTCCTTACTTTCGGCATACTTTCATTTGCCTTCAGTACAATTCTTGGCTGGAGCTATTACGGAGAAAGGGCTGTAGAGTATTTATGCGGACGAAAATGGATTAAGATTTATCGCCTCGTCTATATCGTCTGTGTCTTCTTGGGCAGTGTCATCAGCCTTGAACTGGTTTGGAATCTTGCCGATTGTATGAATGCGTTTATGGCAGTGCCTAATCTGATATCGCTTCTGCTTCTGTCGGGTGTCGTTGTTAAGGAGACCAGAAAATACCTGTGGCGTGATAATCTCGACATGGATATGGATGAAGATGATCAGAAAGAGGACATTGGCGGAGTTTAGCTCTCATCCTATCATACCGTATGTTCAATGCCGTCTGTTATGAAAACGGTATCCGAATCCGATCATCAGGTTTCTGGGATCTCTGAATTTACTCAACTGATATCCTATGTGTAAATAGAGATCACGTGTGATATTTGTCTTGAGTGCCAGAATCTGATATAATCCGCCGAAGTCATCACCTTTGTAGAAGACGTTATGACCTATACCAAAGTTGATGGCGAAGATGGGCATGACAAACTCTCCACGCAGTGATAATCCTAATCCGATGCGCTCTTCGAAAGGAGGACGATAAAATTTCAGATCTCCATTCTCGTTATGACCGGCAATATGATTCTGAATATTTGCACTCTCATCATACTGACCATCAAGGGATATTCCGGCTTTCAGATATTTATTGAAGTTGTACATAGGGTTGAAGTTGAAACCTGCAATGCCAAATGAACCCGGAACAGAATAGTTTTCTTCAATGATACCTTTTGAACGAAGAGCACCATATAACACAAGGTCATAGCTGACATGGGGCTTTATAAACGGTTTTTTGTCTGTATACTCTGATTGAGAGAGTCTGTCCTCTTTATTATTAAATGTGCGTATGATTCCTATTCTTGCACCGATCGTGTTTAGTCCGGAGTTGGGATATCGAGTATTACCGTTTGAATAATGTGTTACTGCCAAACCACCTGTCATTTTCCATTGACTGTTGATATTCCAGTTTAAGAAAAGTCCCAGATTGATGTAGGCGTTCACATTAGAACCAACAATGTTATTCCCCGGGTTCGTGTCTACATTATAAGGCTTCCAACCGAATGATGCGCCGAAGTTCCATTCGTAGTCAAGTGAAAGACGTGATGAAAGTTGTGATATCTGTGAACCTTGGAATACGTATAATGCTACAGGATTTCCCATCTCAGGGTAGTCGAAAAAGGTATTGTATGAGATACCTACGCCCTGATAAGCATGAGGATATAGTTTTCCGAAATAAGAATTTTGTGGAAACCTAAACGCGTACTTCAGATGTAGTGCTATCGTCTGATCTATTTTTTCACCTTTACTATTATCTCCTTTCAAGAAATCTTTAGTCTGGAATATATATCCCGGAGCTATATCCAGTTCCAACTGATGACCATAATGATTTACCTGAGTACTGTCAACGATCTGTGCGAAAGATCTGCCACAGAACATGAGTAAAGTCAGTAATGTGATAAATCTCAGTATGTTATTCTGCTTTCTCATTTCTGAATCTTACCTTTTAATTAATAGATAGTAGTTTTTTCCTGTTGGTATATCACAGTGAAACTTTCCACTTACACTTTTTGTCTCGTTTGTCTTGACGTTTTTCACATATAGGGTGTAAGAGGCATTGAAATGCTCACATTCATAGATCTTTCTAATTTCCGACTTTCCTACAGGGAGGGTTATGGTTTTATCTATATCATCGAAAGGAAGATTTCCTCTTTGTTCGCCTGATTTATAATATTTTTTTTCAGAAGATAACTTGATGACACTGTCTTCCAGGCTGACCGGCACTTCTACATACTGGTTTTTTGTTAGATATGAAAAAGCCTTTTTATCGTTACTCGAGAATGCGAATATTTGATGGATACCTGAGAACATAGACCATTTTACTACGATAGGAGTATCTCCCTTGTTGTTTACGCTGTCTTTTATCCATTCATAATCCGTCCAATAACTTCCTGGAATATAGGTATATGTGATATGGTCGAAGACATATCCATCAGTTGGTGATTGGATAATGTTGATAGGAATAGCTTTATAATGGTTACTTACCCAGATGGTAAATTTAAAAGCGCTGTCATTTAAGTTCTCATCTAAATGAATGTCTATGGATTTATCTTTTAAACGACTCACTGTAAAACCGTTACTTGGTCCGGAATAGACCATTTTCCCTTTCAACATTCCATATTGGAAAAAAGGAATGTCATATTCGGATATTTTGTTCCCGTTTTCGTCATATATTTTTCCGTAGAACTGACTGGCTGTTGGGTTTTTAGGTTGGTCAATAGATGTTATATAGTACTCCCCACTGTTTATGGTTACAGTAGTAGAATCTCCGTTGCCGTTCATCTGCAGTTCTGTAGAGGAAGCCTTTAACTCATCAATAAAGACATCACTATTGCAGCTGGTCAACAGCAGTAAAGAACATAAAACTATATTTACTATTAGTCGATTTTTTTTCATTTCTTTCTTTTCTATGGTTGTCCGTGTATTATTATGCTCGCATTTTTAGATCTTTCTAGCAGACCTGTTTACACCAACATTGCAAAAGTAACAAATATTTGTCGTAAAACGAAGGATCATGCTAAAAATAAGCAAATGAAGTACTGAGTATAAAAACTTTCTCATATATTTGCATGGTTTAAAACGTAAATGCAATGGAGGATTTTTTCAGTATCTATCTGTTTGGTGTGGATGATGCAAAGCGTGTCTCCGAAGAGCCAAATGAACCGCATGTGCACGATTATGAAGAACTTCTGATTGGTCTTGAAGGAAAACTCGATCATTTTATCGACTTCCGCTCGGAAACGATTGATGCACCATACGTCAGTTTTATCACTGCAGGTAAGATACATCGTCTTAAACCCTTGGAGAGAGAGGGGCACTGTAACATCTGGGTACTTCGTTTCAAAAGCGACTTTATTGCAGAGACATCTTTCCAACTCTATTCCTCTTTTCATGACAACGCCAATATGTGCATGAAGTTGGACGGATGTTTTGGACGTTTAAACACCTTATGCTCAATGATCAATGACGAATATACCAGGGGAAACCCAGATATGGCGGTAATCAAGCAATTACTGATTTCACTGATATGTATTATCGAATCTGAGAAGAGAAAAGACTCTACAGCTTCAGAAGACAATAAGAATGTTCAGAACCATACGTTCAAGAGTTTCCTACAGGTATTAGAGAAACATTATCGTGAACCGAGGAACGTGGATTTTTATGCTGAGAAACTGTTTATGACCTCCCGTAACCTGAATCTTATCTGTCAGCGAATCCTGCATCAGAGCGTTTCGGAGATTGTTGAAACGCGTAAACTGCTCGAGGCTAAGAATATGCTCATAACTACAGATAAGACTGTAGCCGAGATCGGTTTTGATCTTGGTTTTAACGAAAAAACCTATTTTACTCATGTCTTCAAAAAGAAGGCAGGCATCTCTCCATCCGACTTCCGTAAGGAGATGAGAGCGAAGATTTGAGTTGTTTTTCCGTTTTACACAATCTTTCTTCCGAAATCTGTTACCATCCGCATGCTTATTGTTTATACCTTTGCATTGTTAAAAAAAATAGAGAAAACAATGATTATTAAGTATTTAAAAAATAAGAAGACAATGAAAAAGTATATCATTTTAGCAGCCGTGATGCTATCGGCATTGGCTGTAAACGCACAGACAACATGGACAAATGACCCACAGCATTCCAGACTGGGATTTGTAGTAAAGCATCTGATGATATCTGAGGTAGATGGACGGTTTGCCGATTTTAACGCAACCGTTACCACTGCTAAACCGGACTATAGTGATGCTAAAATCACCTTAAAAGCTAAGGTGGCAAGTATTAATACAGATGTTGAGGCTCGTGATACTCACTTGAAATCGGCAGATTTCTTTGATGCAGAGAAGTATCCTACACTGCTCTTCGAAAGTACCAAACTCGTGAAAGTCAATGCAAAGAAAGGGTTTATCTATGGTAATCTTACTTTCCACGGAATAACCAAACCGGTCAAACTGGATGTGACATTCTTCGGAAAAGTGATCAACCCGATGAACAAAAATACTACTGCAGGTTTCCAAGTTAAGGGCGTAATCAAGCGTACTGATTATAACTTAGGAGCTAAGTTCCCTGAGGCTCTCATCAGCAACGAGGTGAAGATCATTGCAAATGTAGAATTCAGTCCTGACAAATAATCATGGATAATGGTGTAAAAACAATGATGCCTGCGCTCTTCTTAGGACACGGAAGTCCTATGAATGCGATAGAAAAGAATTGTTATACCGCAGGATTTGAACAGATCGCAAAGGGATTGCCTACACCAAAGGCAATCCTTTGCATATCTGCCCATTGGGAAACCCGGGGAACTTATGTTACTGCCATGGACCAGCCCGAGACAATACATGATTTCGGCGGATTTCCGGAACCTCTTTATCAGTTCAGATATCCAGCTCCGGGTAGTCCGGCGTTGGCTGAACGGGTGAAGAAAATGATTAAATCGACAAATGTTGAACTCAACTATGACTGGGGCTTTGATCACGGTTGTTGGGTGGTCATGAAGTTTCTCTATCCACAAGCGAACATCCCGATTGTAGAACTCAGTATCGATTACACTCAGCCTGCTGCATATCATTATGCTTTAGCCAAAGAGCTGGCAGCACTTCGGTCGGAGGGTGTGATGGTCATAGCCAGTGGGAACATTGTTCACAACTTGCGGAGAATAGACTGGAATCATCTCGAAGATGCAGGTTTTGGATATGACTGGGCTGTAGCCTTCAATGAGAAAATAAAGAAACTGATTCTCGATGGTGACCATCGACAAATCATTGATATAGAGAAAACTGACGAGAACTATCGTTATGCCGTACCATCTCCCGATCATTTTCTGCCGTTGCTCTATCTACTCGCCCTTCAGACGCAAGATGATAAGTTGAGCTTCTTCAATGATTCATTAGTAGGCGGCTCTCTAAGTATGACATCACTACTGCTAGAACAATAGCAGTAGTGATGAAATGCACCGTTGTCCGTTTCTCGTTCGTTATAATAAGTGAAGTCTTGTTCTACTTTTTATTGCATACTGATTGATGTCAACTTTGCAAAAGTAACAGATAATAATTGTAATAATAATAAAAAAACTTGTACTTTTGCATTTCTTTAAATAAAAAACGATAACGAAATATTCGATGACTTTTCGTCTTCACGATAATACGGAACAGAAGTTTAATGAGATATTTTATGCCTATAAAGATAAACTTTACGGGTATATATTAGGATTGACTCACTCGGAACAGGAGGCAGAAGATGTCGTTCAGAATTTTTTTATGAGGCTTTGGCAGAATAGAGAGAGACTGAATGAGATTGACAATGTGAACGCTTATTTGTTTCGTACGGCTCAGAATGATATGATTGATGCTTCACGCAAATTCGTCCGTCGTCAAAAGTATCTTTCAGAAATACTTTCGGATGACATGTCGACAGACAATCCGTTGAAGATTATTTTAAACGAAGAGATAGAGAATAAACTCAAAGAGGCTATCGACCAGCTTACAAACCGGCAACGGCAGATTTTTATGATGCGTAAGAATATGGGAATGACTCATGCTGACATAGCCAAGCAACTGAATATCTCTGTAGAGACGGCTGAAAGTACGATGAAACGTGCGCTGAAGTCTATACGTACTTATCTGATGACACATTATCCCGAGTTGATGATACTTGTTGTAGCATTTATTCTCTCGTAAAGATGAATCTATAGCACCGTAATTTATTATTTGTTCGTCATAAGATGAAAGGAATGTATTATGAATAAAGATATAAAAGAATTACTTCAAAAACAATTGAACGGAACTATCACTGAGGAAGAACGCCACGAATTAACCCTCATGATGGAATCTCTTTCGGAAGAGGAGACCAGAGAGCTACATCATGTTGTTTGGGACGTTTTTACTTCTGAAGTTAAACTATCTGAATTTAAGACCCAACAGATTTTAAGTAAGATCAAGCATCATTCATCTCGTAATCTGTATCTTCGCATAGCAACTATTGCAGCAACCCTTCTTCTGATCATAGGTATCGCCATTTATCTGTATATACCTGCGAATGACAGTCGGATTCTTGCTGAAACCCGGGTTGTTCCTTACTCACAGCCGACAAACTATATCCGTCATATTACTTTGAAGGACGGTAGTACCGTTATTTTGAAGGCCGGAAGCCGACTTCTTACATCATCTGATGCTCGAAGTGTGTCGCTTGAAGGTGAAGCCTATTTTGATATTGTCCATCATTCTAAGAAGTATTTTGTTATTCATACCGGACATGTAACTACCACCGTTCTCGGAACAGCATTCAGCATATCCGCGAAGAAAGACAACGTGATAGTCTCGGTTACGCGTGGGCGGGTGAAAGTCGATGATGGTAGTCGTACTCTTGCTATTCTTGGCGTGAATGATGAAATCTGTTATAGGGCAGACCATACCTTTACTACATCTCAGAATATAAATACGATAAAGAAAATTGAGACTTGGACGCGTGATGGCATGACTTTTGACCATCGTACACTAGCCGATATTGCACGCTCTATTAGCCTTCGTTATGGTGTAAATATTACAATTACTGACAGCCGACTTGCTTCAGAAAAGGTTTATGTATCATTTAGTGGTACAGAATCACTGAAAGAAGTGATGAGAACATTGTCTTGTCTACTGCCTAATATGAAATACAATATAAATGGAACTATGATGATATGGCGTTAAAACAAAAGGATTCTTTTATTTAGTTTAAATGCACCGTTGTCCTGTCTTCGTTCGTCATATAGGTGAAGTCGCATAAATACGAAAGGTTGGAAATGGTTTCCGATACAATAAATACGGCTTCTGTTATCGTAAATGAAAAAGAAAAATCTCTCTTTAATTGTCAGTTCTTGTGGACTGAAATATAGTTTAGTGGCAGCAATGCTGTTGCTAAACTCTTTTTTTGCTGTAGCGCAGTCTTTGAATGATAAGATTGACTACGGAATCAATAACTCTTCACTTGATGAAGGACTTCGCCGATTAGAAAAACAGTCAGGCTTCAGAGTTTCATTTGCCGTGCAACTGGTCGGGAAATATAAAGGTATTACGATAGAAAAGAAAGTCCGTACTGTGAAGCAGACAATCAATCAATTGCTTGACAACACTGATCTCCGTTATCAAATCGATGGAGCAAATATTCTGATTATAAAAGCAAAGTATATTCGTGGCAAGGTGATTGATAATAAGCATAAGCCAATAGCCTTTGCCAATGTCGTTTTGCTAGAGAAGAACGATTCTTCATTTGTTCGTGGGGTAACAAGTGGGGAAGACGGAACGTTTTTGATTGCTTGTCATAACGACGATGATTGTATATTGAGATGCTCTTTTGTGGGATATGAAACAGCCTATCTTAACGGCATATCAGATAATGTGGGCGATGTGATTCTGCATGACGATGCTGTGATACTGAAAGAAGTTGTTGTGGCATCGGAGCGTCCAACCTATAAGTTGACCAATGAAGGACTAAGTGTAGATATTAAGAACTCCCTTCTTAGTAAATCTGGAACTGCTGATGATGTGCTTTCACAGCTGCCGGGTGTAGGAGGTAAAGACGGCAAGTTTACTGTTTTCGGTAAGGGTGTACCTCAGATATATCTCAACGGTAGGCTGCTACGCGACAATTCTGAATTGGGCAGATTGAGTTCGCAGGAGCTGAAAGAGATAGTCATTGTCCGTAATCCCGGTGCACAATATGATGCAGAAGTGAATTCTGTCATCTTGGTGCGTACTATTAAAAAGCAGATTGACAACTGGAGCATTTCGTTCAGACATCGATTTGAGCAGGCTCACTATTTCAGCTTTCTTGATCAGCTGTCATGGAACTACCGCAAGAAGGGACTCGATATCTTCGGCACGTTCTATGCAGAAAACAACCACTCCTGGCAGAAAGAAATCTATGATAGGACTATCTACACTTCGAATGTATGGAATGTGCATAGTAAAGAGTCTGTTAATATTCGTAATCATGAGTATAACATGATGACCGGTATCAATGAGCAAATCAATGATAGTAATTCGTTAGGTATAGAATATAATGTTATTTTACTGCCTTATTCTAAGAGTGACATATATTCTTCGTCTGACATTTCTTCCAGTCCTGAAGGTGACGGACATATTGATGATGTTAACCGTTTGTCAAGACCTAGCAGTCCTAATCACACCGTTAGTACTTATTATAATGGAAAAATAGGCAGGTTAGGTATTGATTTCAATGGCGATTATCTCTATAAACAAGATTCACGCGACCAGAATACAGAGGAAACGAGTTCTGCTTTGGGTAACAAACTGGTTACTACCAACGAAAAGACGTGGAGTCGACTTTGGGCTTCCAAACTGGTACTTACCTATCCGCTGATAGGTGGCACTATGATTGGCGGATATGAATATACCAACACTCATCGCTCGAATGATTTTACAAATCAAGAGAATTTTCTGAATGCTGTGTCTGATGAGGTGAAAGAGAGTAATCTCGCAGGATTTCTGTCATACCAATGCGAACTGTGGAAGGTAGGTGTTCAGGCAGGATTGCGTTATGAGCACGTGATGTCGGATTATTATGATAATGGCATCAAAAGCGAAGGACAGAGCCATACGTATGATAACTTTTTTCCCAATTTCTCGTTAAGTTATAAATTTGGGAAAGTGCAAACACAACTTAGTTATTCCATGAAAACAAGACGTCCTGTATATTATCAGCTGACGAGTAATTATCAGTATGACGACCGCTTCTATTATCAGCAGGGTGACCCGATGCTTCGCCCGACTAACTGGCTCGACCTCGGTCTTCAAGTCTCTTATTCATGGGTTAATTTCTCAGCAAGTTATGTTAATTATAAACATGTGATATTCACTGTGGACAAGTTGTATGAAAAGGATGAAAATATCATTGTGGAGACGTATAAGAATATAGATAAATTCCGGTCGTGCTATGCCATGATTACCCTATCTCCAAAGATTAGTTTCTGGAACCCCGTATATACCTTCTGGTTTACCAAGCAATTTTATGATGCGTCGCAAGTCGGTTTGCAAGGCAACTTTGAGAAACCCCGTTTTTATTGCCAGTTGCGTAACGCGTTTCAACTGCCCAACAACTTAATTGCTACGCTCAATTATGTGATTTATGGTCAAGGAAATGATGGCTCAACCTATTTCAAAACGCAGCAGGAAATGGACTGTAGTCTGAGTAAGTCATTCTTCAAAGACCGATTGACATTGAATCTTCAGGCCTTTGATGTTTTCAAAACATTAAACCGCAAATATAATTTATACACCGAACACTTATGCTATAACATAGATACCTATTCAGACACACAGAGCCTTTGTCTAACTGTCAGTTATAAGTTTAATAGTGTTCCGAGTAAGTATAAAGGAACAGGAGCAGGAAACGACGAAAAGGAAAGATTATAAGATGTTTAGTTCCTATTATTCTCAAGGTTTTGTTTGATATCATCCTACACGTTATTCTCATATATCTGCCTTTGTCTTTTATTCGTATATCATTAGAAAATTGCATTCTTTGAGTTGCGAGCTATGTGAAGGATGTTGTAGAACTATGCCTCCGCTCTGAAATCATGCATAAATTCAATACTAAGTGATGAGATTATGATTGTTTATGAACAGACGTTCAATAAAAAGAATAAGATCGAAATACTTGGTATAATTGTATATAAAATTCAATATGTTTGTTTTGTTTTGATAATACTCATAGAAATATATTTTTTTTAAGTCTAATCTCACCTTTTCGTTGTTAATAGTCTTATTATTAATATTTTAAAAGTTGAGATTAGGGTGCGATTAAGGTGAGATTGAAGGGGGAAATTAGCATTTTTACACTTGTTTGATCTAATTTATGACACATGCAAATCAAAAGTGTATCTGTCATAATGTAATAACTTATCAATGACTTTGCTTTTGCTATGTTTTGATCCTGTCTTTTAAGTTAAAAGATTATATCTTTTAACTTGAAAATATAGTACTTTTAACTTAAAAGATAAAGCCAAAGAATAGCTTTCGTTTTCCATTGACTTATCTTTCTTGAATGGATTGATAAGTCAATGAAAAGCATGTCAATCTCACCTTAATCACACCCTAATCTCACCCGGTAATATATTGACAAACAGATGATTAATATCTAAAAGGTGCGATTGAAATAAAAATAACGTTTTTGTGGAAATTATTTTGTGTTTGCCTGAAGAAAAATATGGTTAATATTTGATTTTAAAATAATCAAGTAAGGTCTTGTAGTTATCTTGTGCCGTCAGACAGGTGTCTATGAGGTATCCTCTAATTCGATTCCATTCATGGAGTCCTCTATATGTAGAATATCAGCTGTTCATATTTACTATGATAACAGCTATACTGATAAAAACAATAAATTTAAAAGAAATCGTTTTATGTATGATAAAAATTGTCTAAGTTTGTAGGCAGATCATATTTTAAAGAATAAAATGACAAAAGCTGTTTTTGAACCGGTTCCATCCAATTGGGAAAGAAAACCATATTTTGATTATTATTTTGAGAAAATCAAAACAAAGTATAATGTGAATTATCATATAGATATCACAGAGCTTCTGAGTATGATTAAAAGCTTGAATATAAGGTTTTATCCTACATTTATGTATGTGATCATGCGGGTTGTCAATCAAAATAAAGAATTCAGAATGAGTTTTGATGAACATCAGAGGTTAGGTACTTGGAGTTATGTCGTTCCTTCTTATACTATTTTTCATGATGACAACAAGACCTTTTCTGATATATGGAGTGAATATTCTCCTGTGTTCAAGGATTTTTATGATCATGTTGTTGATGATATGAACAGATATAAGGATGTCAAGAAGATTAAGGCAAAAGAAAACACACCCCCTAATTTCTGTCCGATTTCATCTATCCCGTGGTTGAGTTTCGAAAGTATGAGCCAAGATACATATTCAGAATCGTCACTGTTGTTCCCGATGATCAGATTCGGCAAATATTACAATCGTGAAGACAAAATGCTGATCCCTTTCTCAGTATTTGTCAATCATGCCATTGCCGACGGTTATCATACCGCTAAATTAATCAACGAAATCGAAGATCTATGTCAGAGATCAGAAGAGTGGTTGATGGTATGAATATAATGTCAGGATTTCAATATTTTCTTGATAAATCTGAATCGTAGATAATAAAAGATATGAAATGCGATAATAAGACTGAAGATGATAAGTTCAGTCATATTGCCGGCATCCGATTGATGATGCACATAAGTGAAGAGGGCCAATAAACCGCAGAGAGCCAGTCCACAAGTGGACGTTACATTTCTTGTTCTTTGTTTCTCCTCAAGGGTGTCATTCTCTGACAGTTTGCTGTGTTTAGGGCCCCGTATCAGATAAATATCGAAACCGACCATCATCCAGACCACCAAACGTATCCACGTATCTATACTTAAAGAAACCATCATCGATAAGCAGACAAGAGCTCCTAATATAGGAATGACCGGTACCCAGGGTGTTTTGAAAGCGGGTTTTACACCAGGGTTGTTCTTTCTTATAATGATAATTCCAATGCAGACCAGAATGAATGCGAATAACGTTCCGATGCTACTCATTTCTCCGATGATCCGACCGGGAATAAACGCGGATATCAGACTGACAAAGAGCATGAATAATAGATTTGACTTGGCCGGAGTCTTGTATTTCTCGTGCAGACGTGAGAATATAGGAGGAACCAGACCGTCGCGGCTCATGGAATAAAAGACCCTGCTCTGACCGAGTAATAATACCATAATCACGGAAGAATAACCTAAAAGGATAGCAACCATAATAATCCTGTTGAGCCAGGGAAAGGCCGGGATGATATGACCATCGGGACCAACTGTGCCCATGTGATTGATCGCTGTCGCTACAGGTGCCAGATCATTTCCTGCACCGCTGAATGACTTGTAACTGGCAACTCCGGTAAGTACATAAGCGAATAAGACATAGAGAATGGTACAGATCAGCAATGACCCTAATATGCCATACGGCATTGACTTTTGAGGGTTCTTGGTTTCCTGAGCTGCTGTTGACACGGCATCAAATCCCATATAGGCAAAGAATATCAGTCCTGCGGCTCTGAAGATACCCGTCCATCCGAATTTGCCGAAGCTCCCTTGGTTGGCAGGAATAAAGGGCGTGAGATTGCTCTTGTCAATGTAGTGAAATCCGATGACAATGAAAAGCAGGACGATACTGACTTTCAAGACGACAATCACATTATTCAATCGGGCGGAACCTTTTGTTCCGTGTATCAGTATCATAGACATAAGGGTGACAATAAAAACTGAAGGGAGATTGATGATTCCGTGAATCACCTCACCATTGGACATGGTCATGCTTTCGAATGGGGTCATCATCAACTGCCGCTGCAAGGTAAATCCCATTGAGTGAAGTAATTCAAAGAAGTAACCCGACCAGCTGGATGCGATCGTAGAGGCTCCTACGGCATATTCAAGTATCAAGTCCCATCCGATAATCCATGCGATAAATTCACCCATCGTCGCGTAAGAGTATGTGTAGGCACTGCCCGCTACCGGAATGGAAGAGGCAAACTCGGCATAACATAATCCTGCAAAAGCACAACCGATGGCTGCAATCACAAAAGAAATGACAATGGCAGGGCCTGCATAATCGGCAGCTGCGATACCTGTGATTGAAAATAATCCGGCTCCAATGACAACACCAATTCCTAATGCAATCAACGCACCCGTTGACAGGGTTTTCTTCATTCCGTGCTTCTCTGATGCCTCTGCCAAAAGAGTGTTAATACTCTTTGTCGTAAATAATCCCATATTTATTTGTTTTTCTGTCTTTGATATTCTGGCACAA
>DAIOSW010000038.1:0-17532 GCA_036752365.1 Prevotella sp. | reverse complement strand
CCGGACGCGGATTGTTACTTTTCGATGGGACGTAAGAGCAAGACGCTGAAGTTCTTGAAACGTTGTGAGAAGGCGGGGGCTGTGGTCATCAACAGCGCTTACGGCATTGAGGCTTGTGCGCGTGAGTCTCTTCACGAGATGATGATAAAAAACAGAATTCCCATTGCCGGTGATCAGGGTTCTAACGGCTATTGGCTGAAGAGAGGTGACGCCTCGTCACAATCGCCTGATGATGTGGTCTATGCCGCTGATGATGTGGAACTGGAGGAGGCGAAGAGACGTTTTATGGAACGCGGCATCACATCGATGGTGGTCAGCGCTCATGTGAAGGGCGACCTGGTGAAGTTTTACGGCGTGAGGGGTGTTGGCTTCTTCAGATTCTTCTATCCGGGAGATGACGGGATGTTTAAGTTTAATGATGAGGAGCGTAATGGCAATCCTCACCATTATCTGTTTGATGAACAGCATCTGCAGCATGAGGCGGAACGACTGTCGGAACTGGTGCGTACTCCGGTTTACGGTGGTGACTGCATCATCTGTCCTGATGGTAAATTTAAGATAATTGATTTCAATGATTGGCCTAGCTTCTCTCGATGTCGCGAGGATGCAGCAGAAGCAATAGCCCACTTGATAAAGAATAGATATGAGTACTAAGTTTAATGAGTTATTAAAAGCGTCGTTTAAGTCGGAGGATACTGAGGAGTGGCTTGACATTCATTTCAACCGCCCTATCGGTCTCTGTTGGGCATTGTTCTTTAAGAAGATCCATGTCCATCCGAATATCGTGACGATTATGTCAATGATCCTTGGAGCTGCTTCCGGATTTATGTTTTATTACCATGACATCGTTCACAATATTGCCGGAATCCTGTTGCTGATGTTCGCCAACTTCTATGATAGCGCCGATGGGCAGCTTGCAAGACTGACAAACCAGAAAACCCTCGTAGGAAGGATGCTCGACGGCCTCTCTTCGGACGTGTGGTACGTGTTTATTTATGTAGCTGTGGCCATGAGAATGATGAATGATACGATTCCTTTTACCTCTGTGACATGGGGACTGGGGATATGGGTGATCATCGCGTACTCAGGACTTGTTGGACATTCTCGTCAGTGTGCGTTGGCTGACTACTACCGTAATATTCATCTCTTCTTCCTCAAAGGGAAAGAAGGGAGTGAACTGGATTCTTTTAAACAGCAACGTGAGATCCTCGCCCAGATACCCAAGAAGGGTAACTTCTGGCAACGTGCGTTTATATGGGGCTATGGAAACTATTGCAAGGGACAGGAACGTCGTACTCCTGAGTTCCAGAAGTTCAGAACGGCACTGAAGGCTAAATATCCCAACTATCAGGATATTCCGTCGGAGTTGCGTGCTGACTTCAGAGAGGGCAGCTTCCCGCTGATGAAATATACCAATATGCTCACCTTCAATGTGCGAAGCATCATCATGTATATTGCTTTTGCCATCGATATGCCGTGGATCTATTTCTTGTGTGAGATCGTGATATTTAATATAATGTATGTAGGAATGCGTGTGAGTCATGAGAAAATGTGCCACAGGCTCAGATTAAAACATCTAGAAGAAAATGAATAAGAAGAACATAAATGGGCTTATCTTCGATTATGGAGCTACCCTTGACACATGTGGCTGTCATTGGGGACAGATGATTCGTCATGCTTATGAGCGTAACGCTATTCCGGTAACGGAGGAACAGTTTCGTGAAGCTTATGTGTTTGCAGAACGCACGCTGGGCACCAATCCTATCATCCAGTCGAGATACACCTTCTATAAGACGTTGCAGATCAAGATTCGTATCGAGATGGAGTTTATCAAGGACCAAAATTATTGGAACCCGTCGGAGGTGGAACTTGACAATGCAATAGTTGCCGTCGTAGACGATCTATACGCGAAGGTGAAGGATTATACGCATCAAAGTGTTGAGTTGTTGACTGCTCTAAAGAAGAAGTACAGGATGGTTCTGGTCAGTAACTTCTATGGAAATATCAGCGTCGTTCTTCATGAATTTGGATTTGACGGGATGTTCGAGAAGATCATCGAGTCGGCTGTCGTTGGCATCCGAAAACCTGATCCTCGTATTTATATGCTGGGTGTGGAGACGCTGCAGATGAAACCTGAAGAGGTGGTTGTAATCGGCGATTCGTTTAAGAAGGATATCATTCCGGCAAAGAAAATAGGATGCAGCGCGATATGGATCAAAGGCGAGACGTGGACGGATGAGAATAACGACGAATCATTGCCTGACACTATCATTACCGATTTAAAACAATTGATAGATATCTTAATATAATCTTATAAATAAGATAAAGGCATACTATATATGAGCATTGGTCTAAAGTATGAATAAATTGTTCTTAATGCAAAACATAACAATTTTATGGATATAATTATGTTTAATATAGATATGACTTCGTATAGAATCAAAAAATGGCATATCGAGATTGCATATTTAGTTAAAAAACTTTATGAGGCAATGATCATATAATAATCAACAAGGAAATAATTAACATCTAAAAACTAGATTTATAATGAAAGAATCAAATGTAAAACCGGCAACCGGTAAATTAGGCGTCCTTTGTGTAGGCTTGGGCGCAGTTACTTCAACATTTATCACTGGTGTGTTGATGGTCCGCAAAGGTTTGAGTAAACCTGTGGGATCAATGACGCAGATGGCCAAAATCCGCGTAGGAAAAGGCGCTGAAGCTGAATATAAACATATTGGCGACGTTGTTTCTTTGACAGAACTTGACGATATCGTGTTCGGTGCGTGGGATATCTTCCCTGACAATGCTTTCGAGAGTGCTATGCATGCGGAAGTTCTCAGAGATCGTGATATCTACCCGGTAAAGGAAGAACTGGAGCAGATCAAACCGTTCAAGGGCGTTTATGATCCTAATTATGTAAAACGTCTTAATGGTACATGGATGAAAGAAGGTGAAAGCCGTTGGGATCTGATGGAACAGGTTCGTAAGGATATCCGTGACTTCAAAAAAGAGAATAATTGCGAACGCGTGGTTGTTATCTGGGCTGCTTCTACTGAGATCTATGTACCTCGTGTTGCTGCCGTTCATGATGACCTGGCTGCTTTTGAGGCTGCCATGAAAGCTGACGATAAGGAGAATATTGCTCCTTCTATGTGCTATGCTTATGCAGCATTGTCAGAAAGTGCCCCTTTCATTATGGGTGCTCCTAACACTTGTGTTGACATCCCTGCTATGTGGCAGCTGGCTGAAAAGACAAAGATGCCTATCTCCGGTAAGGATTTCAAGACGGGTCAGACAATGATGAAGACTGTTCTCGCTCCTGCTTTCCGTACTCGTTGCCTCGGCGTTAGCGGTTGGTTCTCAACAAATATCCTTGGTAATCGTGACGGTGAGGTGCTGGATTGCCCGGAGAACTTCAAGACAAAGGAAGTCAGCAAACTGTCTGTTATCAATACTATCCTTAAGGATGATGAATATCCAGATCTTTATGGTAATATCTTCCATAAGGTTCGTATCAACTATTACCCACCTCGCAATGACGACAAAGAGGGATGGGATAATATTGACATCTTCGGATGGATGGGCTATCCTATGCAGATCAAGGTGGATTTCCTATGCAAGGACTCTATCCTAGCTGCTCCACTGCTGCTTGACCTCGTATTGTGCAGTGACCTCGCAGCTCGTGCTGGCAAGTTTGGTATCCAGACTTGGTTGTCTTTCTTCCTCAAGAGCCCGATGCATGACGATAAAGGTGCTCCTGTTCATGATTTGTTCCAGCAGTTCACTATGTTCAAAAACGCCCTTCGCGAAATGGGTGGTTATGAGGCAGATGAAGAGATTGATTAATATCCTTTTACTGATATGGGCGTTGGCACTTCCTGCCAACGCCCAATTATCGGGTGTCGTTCAAGATGCTTCTACCGGCGACAGCATACCTTATGCCAGTTTGGTATATAAGGGTCATAAGGTTTTTGCTACATGTAACGGCAGTGGTCGTTTCGTGATCGAACGCCATGACGGTTGGAGTATCACCATTAGTGCTGTAGGCTATCAGCAGCGTGTGATTAATGTCACAGAAAGTACTCGCTCTCCATTGAATATCAGTTTGAAAACTGACACCAAACAACTGGGCGAGGTGGTAGTGAAGGCCAAACGCAAACGTTATAAGCGTAAGGATAATCCGGCAGTTGAACTCATGCGCAAGGTTATTGCGGCAAAGAAACTGACGGATCTGAGTAATCATGAGTACTATCAATATAATAAGTATCAGAAGATTACTCTTGCTCTTAACGATATCAAGCCCTCTCAACTTTCTACAGGAATGTTTAAGAAAGCCCCATGGCTTTCAAAGCAAGTTGAGACGAGCCCATATAATAATAAGATGATTCTACCGGTGTCGGTCGATGAGACTGTCACTCAAAAGATATATAGAAAGAGCCCTCATAGTGAGAAGGACATCATTAAGGGACAGAGCTCGACGGGTATCAATGAACTGTTTCAGACGGGTGATATCCTTTCAGTAACTCTGAAGGATGTCTTCTCTGATGTAAACATTTACAATGACCAGGTTCGGCTCTTGCAGTATCCTTTTACAAGTCCTATTGGCAAAGATGCTATCGGATTCTACCGTTTCTACATTGAGGATACGGTATATGTGGATAAGGATAAATGCTTTGAACTGTCATTTACCCCGAATAATCCTCAGGACTTTGGATTTAGAGGCGAGCTCTTTATCCTTGCCGATTCTTCGTGGCAGGTGAAGAAGTGCATTCTTAATATTCCCAAACGCAGTGATGTGAATTTCGTCGAGAACCTGAAGGTGATTCAGGAGTTTACACGTCTGCCGGATGGGGAATGGTCGCTGAGTGTCGATGATATGGTTGCAGAGATGTCTTTTGCCAAGTTCCTGCAGAAGGCTGTTGTCATCAGAACAACGAGACTGAGTGATTATGCTTTTGATGAACTTCCCAACAAACTATTCAAGAGCAAAAAGAAAGAGGTGAAGATGGCTAATGCCATGATGCAGGATGAAGCCTTCTGGAAACAATACAGACAGGTGGAACTGACGAAGAGCGAGAGCGGGATGGATGAGTTTATCCATAACCTGGAGCAGGTTCGCGGATTTAAGTATGCTATCTTCGGAGCACGTGCCTTTATTGAGAATTTCGTTGAGACGGGAACACAGAAGTCTCCCAGCAAGGTGGATATCGGTCCTATCAACACGATGGTGACGACCAACTTCATTGATGGATTGAGAACACGACTCAGTGCTCAGACTACGGCGAATCTTGATTCTAACCTCTTCCTGTCGGGTTATTATGCCCGTGGATGGAACAGCCAGAAGAATTACTACAGTGGCACGGTGACCTATTCGTTTAATAAGAAGAATTATCTTCCACGTGAATTCCCAAAACGTACCATCTCTTTCACTTCGACTTATGATGTGGGAACGCCTTCTGATAAGTTTATTAATACGGATAAAGATAATGTCTTCACGTCTTTCAAGATTCATCAGATCAACAAGATGTTATTTTATAATCGACAGGAGCTTGCTTTCGAACGGGAGGAAGACTGGGGATTTAAAACGACAATAAACTTTAAAACAGAAGAGAGCCAGCCTACCGGGGAGTTGTTCTTTCAACGTATGGGTGAGACTTCTTACGTTCACAGGATCAGAACAACGGAACTCGGCGTGAAACTGCGTCTTGCTCCGGGTGAGACCTTTATCAATACGAAACAGCGACGGTTGCCAATCAATCTTGATGCTCCGGTGTTTGAACTCAGTCATACCATGGGATTTGATGGCTTGCTGGGCGGACAGTACAAATATAACTATACTGAGGTTAATCTCTATAAACGTTTCTGGATGAAAAGTTGGGGTAAGATTGACTGTTATGTAAAAGGTGGTGCCGAATGGAATAAGGTTCCGTTCCCCTTGTTGATAATCCCTGCCGCGAACCTGTCGTATATCATAGAGGATGAGACATTTAATCTCATCAATAATATGGAATTCCTGAATGACCGTTTTGCCAGTCTGGATGTATCGTGGGATATGAACGGAAAGATATTCAATCGTATTCCTCTGCTGAAGAAATTAAAATGGCGTGAATATATTGGTTGTAAGGTATTATGGGGACAGTTGACAGATAAGAATAATCCTTATCTAGCTCAGAATGCCAATGATCCGGAACTGTTTCAGTTTCCATCCACTTCGTATGTAATGGATAATAAGAAACCATACGTGGAGTTAGTCTTGGGTGTGCATAATATCTTCAAAATCCTACATGTAGAATATGTGCGCCGTCTGAATTATCTTAGTCTTCCGACGTCTACAAAAGATGGTATCAGATTTATGTTCCGTATGACATTTTAACATAACAGGTAATATTTGTCTCAAAAGCATCTGATTTTGTATCTTGAGACAAATATTATTTTTATTTGTTCTTGTTCTCTGCCTTTTTTATAATATATTTGCATTTATTTTTTAACTATAAACTAATATGCAAAAAAATTACTATCTATTTCTAATGCTCTTATTGTGCTCTTTCTTGATGAGTACCAGAGCAAGTGCGCAGGGCATTTATGCTCTTTCCGTGGGTGAACAACCTACAAATGGAATGCAAATTACCTCAGTTCCTAACATCACTATGACTTTTGGAGGCAATAATGCCTATTCGGGAGATGTCTGGGTCGCAGCTGTTGCCGAAAGTCATTTGCAGGATTATACTGCTTATACTGCTGGTAATACTCAAAACCCAAAGGATGATGGCGGCAAGGCCTATACTTCTGCGTCTGGCAATGTTCCTACTCACGGAACTTATTACGAGTTTCAACCTCTTTATGATGGTACCCTTTGTATCGCAGTAGCTTGCAACAGTGCAAAACCTTTCTTTATCACTGAAGATGGTGTTGCGCTTAGTAAATATAATGGTATTACTTATGTAGACAAGTTCTATGGAATAGATACGATTAGTGTAAAGGGAAATAAAACCTATTATGTATTCTGTACCGGTTCAAAATTAGGACTATACGGTTTCTCTTATGAAACATTGGGTAAAGAGGATCCTATTACTGCGTTACAGGCCAAACTGACAAATAGAATTGCGAATATGCGTACAATGGAAGGTGACGATAAATATAAGGATATTACCAGTTTCGTAACCTTACTTGATGAGTCTGCTTTGAAGTTTGAGGAATATATATCCAGTGAAGATTCCATGACTTTAGTATCGGCCATAGATTCTGTTGATGCCGTTGTTTCAAAAGTGACAACTACCTATTCTCATATTGCCATCTTACGTTCTCTTGTTAACGAATATTCCGATTTATATAACAATACATCTTATCCGGGCAAAACAGATTTTATTAAAGTTTATGACTCCTGCCTATTCTATGATTATACTGTAGCAACACTTAATGATGCAGATATTCTTGCAGCGATATCCAACTTAAAGGCAGCCCGCATGACTTATATTTATTCACAGGAGAAAAATGCCGATGGTTTTATCGACGTGACTGCTTATGTGCAGAGTCCAAGCTTCCATAGTGCAACGAGTGAGACCTCTTATACAAGCACGGGATGGGCGACGTCAAATGTAACCTCAAACAGCGACTGTAGTGCTCGTTCAAATGGGGGCCGTGCTTGCTATAACTCGTGGAGTAACAATTTTACTAGTATGAATCTATACCAGAAGATTTCAGGTCTTCCTAATGGCTATTATGCAATTAAATGTGAAGGAACAACCAATGCTACTGCCATTTATGATCAGCATGCATATATTACAACAACTCTTGGTACAGCGAAATCTCCGGCTCTTACTAATTGTGATCTTGGTTCAAATAGTTGGGAAGAACAGGTTACTCCACAGGTCTATTGCAATAATGGAGCGATGACAATCGGTTATGCTTCAACTAGCGGTGGTGACGTTAAAGGCTGGTTCTGTGTAAGTGATTTCCAGTTGCGTTATTTTGGTGATGTGGATGATGCTGGAATAGCAACTCTATATAATACAGAGATTGCTGCAGCCAATGATTTTGCATCAAAAATGCATATCAAAGGTGATGCAAAAACATATCAGTCTGTCATTAGCTCTATTTCTGATAAGACAGATAAGGCTTCTCAGCTTTCAGCTCTGGCGACTTTAGCCTCAGCCAAGACTACCGCAGAAGCCAGTGAAGCTAAATATACATCAGTCATAGCGACAGGTCAGTTCCTGGATGTGATCAGTAATCCGTCAGAGGCAACATACGGAGCAGCATTGAAGATTGTTGTTACTGCTTACAACTCTATGATTAATTATATTAATTCAGAATCGTCAACATACAGTAAGCTGGATTCATATATCAGTATGGCTAGTGCTTATGTGAATGACTATGCCGTGATGTACAATAAAGCTGATGCTTTACGGGCTTCACTATCTTCTTCCACAGCTAAGAGTGAGCTTGAAGAAGCAATGAACTCTCAGTATTCTTATCTTGTATCTAGCTCTGATCTTAAGTCAGTTTCTGAGATAAAGGCTATGGTTGCTTCATTGTTCGAGGTAATGCAGGTTAGCAATGCAAAAAACCTTATTGAAACAAATTCTACAACCTCTGATTTTACAGCATTCATTCAGAATCCTGATGCTGGTGGATCCGTTGAGAATTATGCAGGATGGAATATCAATAAAGGCACCGGAAATAGTTACACCAACGTTGGTGAACATTATTCCGGAAACAAGTCTTTGCATTATTTTGATTCTTGGAACGCCACAACGGGAAAACTGAACTATTATGGAGTTCAGACCGTTAATAACATTCCTAACGGAACTTATAAACTCTCATTTATTTGTCGTACAAGTGGAGACAAGGGCGCATTTGTTTTTGCAGGAACAGAGAAAGATACAGCGTGGTTCAGAATACCTGTTCAGACTTATACAATAGCTGCTGGAAAGAGTGATGGCACCGATTCTACTTTTACTGTTTACAATACATACGGTCAGATATGGGAAGAAGCTTCAAAAGCTGAGGCTGCAAATACAGCTACAGAACTGCAACTTGCTGAGGTTGCCGTAAATAATGGCATCGGCTATGGATGGCAATGGCAGAGTATCGATAATATTGTTGTAGATAATCATTCTCTTGTAATCGGTATGACAACAAACTCTACCTATACAAAAGAGGCCTTTAATGGAACCTGGTTCTCTGTAGGTGATTTCTGTCTTACTCGTGTTGCCACTGCTGATAATACCAGCTGGAATCCTGTTAGCGGTATGACCCATGTTGTTGCTGATACAGAAACTCCTGTAGAGATATACACAATCAATGGCGTACGCGTCAATAATTCAAAACAGAAGGGTCTTTATATTATCAAGCAAGGTGGTAAGGCCAAAAAGATATTTGTAAAATAAAACCTTTAGCTATAAAAAAAGAGGCTTCAGAAGAATATCTGAAGCCTCTTTTTTATTGGTTCCTCAATCTTCTTGGCAGGATATCAAGACTTGCGGACATCACCATGTTTGAGAAAGATGATGTTGACATCTTCTTCGGTGATAAGACAACCTTTAGGTTGCCCGTCCAACAGCGGTTTTGTCGTTGCCAGGAAATCTTTTATCTTCTCTTCCGTATCAATAATCTCCACTGTAACAGGAACCTTTTCTGCAAATTCCCAGAATGAAGGTGGAATAAGGTCGCTACTGGTTCCGAAACCCATAACTCCCTTATAGATGGTAGCTCCTGCCATTCCCAGTTCACGTGCTGTACGTGCAAGAAACTGATAAAGAGGCTCATGCTTGTATAAGTCAGAGTTACTGACATAGATTCTCAGTCGTTTAGCTTTTTCGTTGATTTCCATAGGCGTTTTATTTAATGATTATTTTTCTTATCTTTCGACCTTGACGGATAATATTAATACCCTTCTGAGGTTCACTGATGCGGATACCTGTAATCGTATAATATTCTATCACGGCATTGTCTTGATCGTCATTAATCTGGGTCATTCCCGTTGCAACTCCATTGACATAGTTCTTGATAGCTATACTTAGGTACCTGTATTGACGACTTACGTCAGACGAAGTTATCAAACTACGTGAAGTGAATCCGTCTTCCGCCACTTTGATACTGTCAGCGAACTTATTACGAATATCAATATTGTTACAGAAGATGCTGTCGTATATGTCTTTTGCCTTACTGATACTGTCAGCTAGCATGGAGTACTGGTGGTCAGTAGATATACTTCTAACAGCATTTATATCATAAGAAATTGCTGTGACTGCTGTGCGGAAGGGGCTTATTGAGGTACCCTTATTGGCATTTAGATAAGAAGGATAGAGTGTGGTGCTGTATCCCATAGACATGTGGGTGTTAGGGATTGTTGTGCTATAGGTGTATCCAATCACGGAGTCGTTAACGGCCTTGGCTATGGTGTCAGTGCTAATCTCGACATTCTCAGCAGAGAAGTAATTACGGCTGATATGATCTATCATATATAGGATAGGTGTCATTGCCGGGATCTCCTTTAGATCTTCAAACTTCGCCATGGCTGACTTGAAGCCATAGATTCTGCATGCCTGAGTCCCGTAATGTGAGCTTGCGGCAAACGGTAATATTAAATCTGACCACTCCCCAACCTGAGCATCACTGATATTGAAGCGTGCCTTCGTGGCTATAAATGCCTGCATGGGTATAAAGTTATAGCTCTTGTTGATAATCAAACTATCACAGACACCATTTGCAATGACGTTGTAAGCACCCTCTATATTGTTTGGGGCATAGAATAGGGCATTGGGGTTGGGAGCTTCTGGCTGAGAAGTGAAATCTTTAACGCCTGTCAGATCATAACTGCAGATGCTGGCATTGGTGGCTAGCTTCTTGAATGCTGTAGCATCCCAGGTACCTATTACGACTGCTTTGTGGTTGTCTATACTGATGACTAGATCTGAATTTCTTACCGTGAAATATGCGACACTGTCGACAGTGTCAAATGAGATGTTACTTTTTAAACCGGCTGTTGCTGTGTGGTTCATGATCGCTTTATAATATGTTCCTGGTGTCAGGAAGACGAACGTGAACGTGGTATCTTTGGTCTCACCTTCGTTGAAGGTGATGGAGCTGATTGTTTTTGTTACCGTAGGGGTGGTCTCCCATGCTTTCGTCGCAGTGTCGTATTTATAAAGATCACATTTGATACTTGGCTGACAGAAGGAGCCTCCTTCACCGTTGGTCAGATTGACTTTTACATTGGCGGTGGTATTGTTTACGGTGTGAAAGGTGATACCATCTATCGTTTCACTGTTCCGGCCAGCATCAATCCCTATCTTATTCAGATGGAGAGCAGCAACAGTAGGAGATGGGGTTACGGAACATGAGTCAAGGATATTTCTTTTAGAGTCACATAGGTAGATATGATAGGTCTTGACTAAAGTCGGTTTATAGCTAAATGTGATACTTGCGGTTTCTCCACTTGGTATAACCGTCGTCAGATCATTGGCACTGACGGTAGAAGGTAATGATGTTCCTGTCGTACAATAGAGGTATGCACCTGAATATGCAATGGTACTGTTATTCGTGATAGATACATTGATGGTATTTGAACATTTCTGATAAAAGTTCTTGATGGTGGAGATCTTTCCGGATATATTCTGATTCCATGGCGTAACATTATAGCACATTCCCTGTTGGCCATAGAATCCGTTCATTCCGGTTGAATCGTCAACAGTAAAATAACCATTGTAACTATTGCTTCCCCAACCAAAATTGAAATGAAACAGATTTGTTGATGCCTGGTATCCATCTAGTACTACAGCATGTCCACCGTCTTTAGGGTGTACTCCACTGTACAGAATAGGTTTCCCTTCTATAAGTGTACTATAGATGGTCTGTTCCCATGTTGCCTGAGAGTAACCGCTTTTGTAGATACAGGTACTTGAGAGATGAAATTGGCTATTCATCGCCTCGCCAGCTTTTGAAATCTGACCGCTGGTGCTACTTCCATAGGTAAGCCATGATGATGAACCTATGGCAAGCATAAGTGTAGCTACCGCATTGTTCTGGATTGTCGTACCACTTCCGGATAATAACATGTTCGAGTAATCTATCTTGGTTCCTTTCGGTAGTGAGGTGGTCACAGGAGCATCTCCATAACCGTACGTCGGTGTGTCATATAAGAGTGTATCAGGGTTATCTTTCTTGAAATAATAGATGATCTGAGCAGCTGCTGTAGCCACACATCCTGTTGCCGCCCGTTGCCCATTTGATGTTATCGTTGGACAAATGTCGTTATAGGGTGAACCTTGACTCCATAGTGTTTTAATTAATGGATCGACATTCTGTCGTATGGATGCAGCTCTCATTACTCCTTTTGCTGCTGTCATCGTCTCTCTTGGTTTTGCTCCTGCTGCTTGTGCCTTACTGATCAGCTCGCTCCAACCGTTGAGCATATCTTTCATTGCCTGAGGAAGATTGTCTGAATCAAAATCGCCACTTTCCGTATAACCAATGATGGGGGAAGAGCAGTTATCACCACTCACAATGATGAAACCTTTACCTGCACCGCGACTGAATACGTAGTAGGGTGCCAGTGTATCGTTGGCAGCTACACGTTTGGGTGCGTTTGTCTTAACGGATGTGCCAATGATGCTGGTTCCGTCAAGAGACTGAACAAATGATGATGCTAGAACCTGCGCCTGACTTTTTGTGACTGGGTCTGCGAAGGATTGAAAGGTAAGTGCACAGCAAAAAATCGCTGTGATAGTTAGTCGTATTCTTTTCATGATTTCTTGATAAATATGTGGCAAAGGTAATAATTATATTTAGAAAAAAAACTTTATTGATGTAAAGTCTTTAAATAATACTACGATAAAGATAATTACTAGTAAATTTTGTTTAATGAAAAATTAATTAGTATCTTTGCCCCAACCAAAGGTAAGTGTGATTATGCGAAAGATTAAGAATCCTTGGATAGATAAACCTGGATACAGGTGCTTCGGTTGCTCACCTGAGAATGAGCATGGTTTGAAAATGGTCTTCTATGAGGATGGCGACGACGTGGTGTGCTTCTGGAAACCAGATGAGTGTTTTCAGGGATGGATAGAAACTATGCACGGTGGCATCATCAGTGTGATGCTTGATGAAATCGGTGCTTGGGTGGTACTGAGAAAGCAACAGACTACTTGTGTCACGAGCAAACTTGAGTTGAAGTTTATGAAACCGATGAAAACAACAGATTCGCAATTCACACTTCGTGCCCATCTCGTCGAGATGCGTCGTAATCTTGCCGTCGTTGATGCTCATATTGAGAATGCAAATGGTGATATCTGTGCCCAAAGCCATGCTGTATATTTCACTTTCGGTAAACAAAAAGCCGCAGAAATGGGATTTCTAGGTTGTGAACTGGAAGGGGACGAAATGCTTCCAATGTAAATGGTAACAAAAATATATTTATCCGACAATCAGGATATTACCCGTGCAGGACTGATGTTTCTCTGCCAGACAATGCAGAATGCTGAGGTTAAACGCGCCGAAGACAAGGATGAACTCATAGAACATCTGAAAGATTCTGCAGATGCTGTGGTCGTTCTTGACTATACCTTATTCGACATCAATGATGTAGAGGAACTGGTAATTCTTCATCAGCGTTTTCGTGCCACCCGATGGCTACTGTTTTCAGAAGAACTGAGCATAGACTTTGTGCGTAGGCTCATTGCCGAGTCACCAAACTTCAGTATATTACTTAAGGAGTCGGCATTACAGGAAATTCGTGAGGCACTGGAATATGCGATGAAAGGCAAACGTTTTATCTGTCAGCGAATGACAGAGATGTTACTAGCACCTACTACAACCGTAGCTGAAGATGATATTGTACTGACACCGACAGAGACGGAAATATTGAAAGATATTGCTTTAGGTATGACGACGAAGGAGATAGCCGAGAAACGAATATCCAGTTTCCATACAGTGAATACTCATCGCAAAAACATATTTCGTAAGCTCAAAGTCAATAATGCCTATGAGGCTACGAAATATGCATTACGTGCTGGTCTGATAGATTCTGCTGAGTATTATATCTAATTTTCTTTCACAGTCCCTTCTTGTCAATATTCACTTGGACGTTTCCCAAACTGTTTTAGGAAACATTTCGAGAAGTAACTCGGATTGTTGAATCCCACCATGTAGCATATCTCGTTCATTCGGTATTTCTTCTCCGCCAGCAGTTCTGCCGCTTTCTTCAGTCGTAACAGTTGAATCAGTTCGTTTGGAGTCTGGTTACTGATGCTCTTGATTTTTGTGTAAAGACTGCTTCGGCTGATATTCATCTTCTTTGCAAGGAGATCAACATCGAGGTCGGGATTGGAGAAGTTTTCTTCAATGATTTTATTCAGTTCATTCAGAATACGTTCGTCTTCAGAATGACATGCGATGGATTTGATAGGAACCAATGGCATTTTCGAGAATTTCTGAATCAGCATGCTTCTCAGTTCGATCAGGTTATGGATACATGATTTCAGATAGTGGATAGAGAAAGGCTTCTCTACGAAGATGTCGGCACCAATTTCCATTCCTTCCACCTTACTGCCTATATCTGTTTTCGCACTTAAGAGCACAAATGGAATATGGCTTGTCAGAGGGTTTCTGCGTACACTCTTACATAGTTCTGCTCCATCCATAACAGGCATCATCCAGTCACTGATAATCAGTTGGAAGTTATGGTTGCCTATAAGGTTAAGAGCTTGTTCTCCATTTTCCGCAGTCATAATCGTATAGTCGTCCATGAAACTTTGAGACAGAAATGCCAACATCTCTTCATTATCGTCCACGAGGAGAAGCATAGGCTTGTCCTGAGTTTGATTTACAAGATGTTCTTCCATGTTAATAATGTCTGTAGGTACAGTTTGGTCGACGATGCTTGTTACCGTCTCTTTTTCTACTTTATCCTGAATTGTAGGAAGGGTCACAATAAATGTCGTGCCTTGACCGACAGTTGATTCTACGTAGATGCTGCCATGGTGCATCTCCAACATGTTTCTCACGATGGTAAGTCCAATACCAGTACCGGGTTTGTTGCTTTCTCCCTGATAGAACGGTTTGAATATTTTCTTTTTGTCTTCGTCGCTGATGCCGACACCGTTGTCGCTTACCTGTATGGTAAATGATTTTCCGTCTTCAGCCATCTTGCATGATACCGATACATTATTAGTGGTATATTTAACAGCGTTCATCAGCAGGTTGCTCAATACTTTAGTAATCGCCTCATCATCGAAGTCGGCCATAAGACCTTCGGCAGGCAGGTCGGTTTGGATCTTCGCTCCCTGATGTTCGGCCATTGGACGGAATCGTTCGGTGGTGGCCCTGATAAGTTGGCATACGTCGTGACTGCTAAAACGCATATTCATCATGCCCTGTTGTACTTTTCTGAAATCTAATAGCTGGTTTACCAGATAGAGCAGTCGTTTACTATTTCGTTCTATGGTCTGCATGTCACTACGGAGTGAGTCGCTAAGATCTTTACTCATTATCTTCTCAAGTGGCCCGATAATCAGGGATACAGGTGTTCGTATCTCATGTGCTATCATGGTAAAGAAGGATATCTTCGCCGTATATAATTCCTTCTCTTTTTCCTGCTTTACCTTTTCGATGTGTATTTGTTGCTGACGTTCAGTCTTTTTCTTATACATTTTAAAGAAATACCAAATGATGAAACCAATGATCATAAGGTAGATAAGTTCTGCCCACCATGTCAGATAGAATGGAGGATGGATTACAATCATCAGCTGTGTGCCTTTGTCATTCCAGACTCCGTCGTTGTTAGTGCCTTTCACGTGGAATATATAGGTTCCAGGTGACAGGTTGGTATATGTAGCACTCTGTCTGTTACCGGCTTTTACCCATCCTTTATCAAACCCTTCCATATAATAGGCATACTGGTTTTTTTCGGGTATGCAGTAACTAAGAGAAGAGAAACTGAGGGTAATTACATTATCATCATAGTTGAGATCGATGCGATTAAGATCGGTAATCGACTTGTTGAGAGGCCCGTCTTTACTTACTTTTATCTCTTTATTCATAAGCATCAGACCCGTTATAACTACAGGCGCTATATATTCGTTGCGCGTTATCTTGTTGGGGTAGAAAGAGTTAAATCCATTGTCAGTTCCCACATAGATGCAACCGTCAGATGCCACGAGTCCTGAATTCATTGCAAACTGGCAACTCTGCAGGCCGTCACGTTTCAGGTATATTCTGTCACCGCTTTTTCCCGGAGTATGACATACCATGCCGTTTGTGGTTGTTATCCATAGTTGGCCGTTTTCTTCAAGAATACACTGGATGTTGGTACTCGGTCCGTCTGTCCCCTCCAAGATGAAATTACTGTTGGCTTCATCATATTTGTAAAGTCCTTCACATGTACCTAACCATAATATTCCATTTTCATCCATCTTTAAACAGTTTATCTGATTCGATGGAAGGTTGGAGTTCGCGCTGGTGTATTGTTTCCAAGATCCTTTTTTGGAGTCATAACAGAGTAGTCCGTCGCCTTGTGCGGCAAACCATACATTACCATGGCGATCCTCTTCGATGTCAATCACCAGTGAGGACAATTCATGCATACGTGTAAAATCATCTGTATCGTAATTATATCTACAGATGCCAAGCATTGTTGCCACCCAAAGAGTGCCGTGCGAGTCTTTTTTGATGGCGTAGCTACTTCCCTCAAAAGGCATGTTTTTTGCACTGCCGCCACTGTAGTGTCGCCACTTGCCTGTTGATATATTCAGCACGTTGATACCCCCGGTGTAAGTACCTATCCATAAGTCGTTTTCATCGGCATACAGGGCGTGAGTATTGTCAAATGTCAATCCGCTGTTGGCTGCTGTGTAAACTTTGAAAAGACCTGTTTTGGGATTGTAACAACTAAGACCTCCGTCATCCGATGATATCCATATCATTCCGTTTGGGTCTTCACAGAATCCAGCCATGATATTGCCGTTGACAGAATTTTTTTGTGAAGAATGAGAGAATGAGCGAAACCGGTTTTGAAAAGGTGGAGCATAATTGACCCCTCCATAATAGGTGGCTACCCACAGTCCTCCCTCTTTGTCGTGAAAAGCCTGATAGACAAATTTGCTGCTCAGTGATGATGGATCTGTCTCTTCTTTGACGTAAATACGACTTGAATGGTTTGCCGTGTTGTAAAGTAGCAAACCGTCATCGCTTCCAATCCAGATGTTCCCATCTTCGGCACGTGACAAGCTATGCATGTGTGTCATCGGTGTCGTGGATGTGGAAGATAGTTCTTGGGTGATGATATTCGTACTTCTGTCAAATCTGAGTAATCCGCTGGTCCATGTACCTATGTATATGGTTCCGTCTTTTCCTTCAAACAGATAGGCGAAAGGTGACAGTTTCTTATCTGATATATAGTGAATGTCGGCAGTCTGAAAAATATTTTTTGGACGATTCAAACGTAGAAGTGGATTTTGAATGCTACTTGTTCCTATCCATAACTGATTATTCTCATCGACTAGAGAGGAGTAAGCTGCTATATTTTTAGGG
>DAIOSW010000037.1:7421-18011 GCA_036752365.1 Prevotella sp. | reverse complement strand
GTTGGTCAGGAAGTTAGGCCGTCGTGTGTGACAACAGGGGTGGATTTTCAAAAAGCTGTTTTGAAAGTCTGTGGCCAAGTCAAGCCCCAGGCCCGTGCCTAAAACGAGACGGGACGGAAGTACATATGGAACATTTATACAATGAAGAAATACTACTCAGACATATTTTTTGTAGCATAATAATACCATATTCTATGTTAAACGGTAAATATCTCACCTATTATCACAGGCTTTATTCATTCTGGAGACTTGTTGTCTGATAACTGAAATGGTCGAAGTGTCACTTGCAAAGACACTGTTAAGCCCCTGTTGTTCCTGAGCAGGATCACCACAATAATCGTCACCCACTTGCCAATTTAGATGTTTGGGCTTTGCAAATCCGCCCCACCCCCAGAAGTTACACCCGGCAAAATAACCACCATTCTCTGCATTATCAGCTACCAATGAGAACACATATTTATAATATGCATCTCTTACGGTGGTTTTACTATCAAGACTGAAGGAAAAACCATCACGTGGAAAACCAAATTCCTCCATGACAAGAGGTTTATGTAAACGAGCACAAACCTGAAGGTGCTCATCAATGTACTTTTTTGTATTAACACAAGATGAGTCAAGATCTTTTGCTAATGTTTCGGCATGCGCCCAACTCCAGTTATAGGGCCAGAGATGCACATTTAGATAGCTGATATTAGCATCGGCGCAGATCTGCTCATATAAACTGATATCATCCTGACATCCCCACGAGCCCTCACTACCGATACTTATCAGATGATTATGATCAAGCTTCCGGATTAACGCAGAAGCCTCCTTAAGCCATGCTGCAAAAGGAACTTTTGCCTCATTGCTGAATGCACGCGGTTCATTACCTATCTGCCACGACATAATAGCAGGATCGTTCATATATTTGCGTTTTGTATATCTGTTCGTTCGACCAAGAATATACCTTACATAATTATAGAATAAGGTATGCGCACGCGTACAAGAAGCATATTTTGCCACAAAATTCATATAAGCAGGATATCCATCAACTGATGGGGCCGGAGCTTTCCCTTCTCCTGCATTCTCGAGATAAAATCCATATCCACCACTCCACTCCCAGGAATTATTCAAATATAGAACTGCCACCATATTTCTCTTACCCATCTGTTGTAAAAGATAATCCAACCCTGCCAGAATAGTGTCATTATAAACACCGGGCTTTATCTGTAAAGTAGGTTCAACCTTTGCCTTAACACCTCTCACGCCATCGGAACCAACCAAAACACGCAGATTGTCAATGCCCATTCGTTTTAATTCATCAAGCTCACGACATAGCCTTTTACGATCCCCCCCCTGTCCTGTAGAACCAAGTATAGCACCATACCAGAGATTAGTACCTACATAATAATAAGGCTTGCCGTTACGAAAAAATTTTCCGTTCTTTATCGTAACAAAGTTATTTTTAACAGGATATTTTATCTGTCTTGCAACTGCAGAACCAGAATCAATTAATGCACACACCATCATTATTATTAACAGAATCTTTTTCATAGAAACACAATGTTAGTAATTAATAAGTTTCAAGGTACAAAGAAACTAATAATTTTTCAGAAACATTGATACTTTTTTGCCGATGTTTGATACTTTTTTAGCGATTCTATATCACAACACGTGTCTTACGATAGTTTTCGCGAAACTCAGACGGAGAACACCCCTTCTTCTTCTTAAATATACGATTAAAGTTACTTAAATTATTAAATCCACAGTCAAAACTTATTTCTGAGATGCTCCGCGAGGTGTCAACAAGGGCACGAGAAGCAAATCCCAATCGTATCTCTATGATATAGTCACTCAAATTCTTACCTGTATGTAACTTAAAGAAGCGACTGAAAGCAGAGGATGACATTCCGGCAAGATCGGCAAGAGCATTGAGACGGATTTCCTCCATATAATTTTTATTGATATAGTTCTTTATCTTAAGAACTCTTCGGCTGTCACTTTCCACATCCACCTTCGCATAAGACGATGTGGCAAGTGTGCGAGCACCTTCAGACTTAGATAGTTCATAAAGAATTGTCAAGAACTGCTGTACTGCATAAAATCCATCCTTAATGGTTGATAATGTATCTATGAGAGAATACACTTTCATAATGGCGGACAATGGGAAACAAAGCCCCTTACGTGCCTCATTGAGCATCTTACGCATAGAATTGAAGGGATTCCGTCCCATAAAGCCTTCATCAGAGAAGTCCATATCAAACTGTATCGTTACCTCTCTGATCTCTTCAGACTTACAGGCATTTTGTTCCCATACATGTTCTAAATCAGGGCTTGTTATCAAAACCAAGTCGTAATTATCAATAACTTCACTTGAGTCACCTACAATGCGTCTTACCCCAGATGCATGTTCAACAAAGTTAAGCTCAAATACTTCATGATTATGTATCGGGTATGTGAATTCCTTCTTTCGCCGATCAGCAATATATAGGAAATCCTTACCCATCAAAGGAGTAATTTCGTGAATGACCCTTTGCTCTTCCATGGCACTTACCAATTAAGGTCCTTAAGAATCTCTGATATTTTTTCTCTTGTTGTAATACGAGTTGGAACCAATGGGAGACGAAGCACATTTTTAATCATTCCCATCTGATGAAGCATTGCCTTGACACCTGCCGGATTGCCATCAACAAACAGGAGGCTGAAAAGTTCTATGAACTTATGATGAATTCTACGAGCACCATCATACTCTCCTTTCAGAGAGAGACGTACCATTTTTGAAAATTCCTTTGGGAGGGCATTGCCGATAACAGAGATGACACCTACAGCTCCCACAGCAATCATAGGAAAAGTGAGACCATCATCACCGCTAAGCACATCAAAATCTACAGGTTTATTTTTGATAATTTCATCTACCTGCTCCAAATTTCCGCTAGCCTCCTTAATTGCTACGATATTATCGCATTCGCGTGCAAGACGAACTGTAGTTTCAGCCTTGAGATTGATACCGGTTCTACCTGGCACATTATATAAAACCACTGGCAAATTAGTAGCATTGGCAATTGCCTTAAAATGCTGATAAAGTCCCTCCTGAGAAGGTTTATTATAATATGGGCATACGCTTAAGACGCCATCAATACCATTAAAGTCACCTGTTTTCAATTCCTCAACAACAGCTGCTGTATTATTTCCTCCGCATCCCATCAATATTGGAATTCTTCCTTTGACGGTCTCCACTATCAGATTCTTAATCAGATGTTTTTCATCGGAGTTCAGAGTTGGAGTCTCAGCTGTTGTAGCAAGTACACACAGAAAGTCGGCTCCGTTTTTGATCTGATATTCGATTAGTCGTTTCAGCGAGTCATAATCCACGCTTCCATCCTCTTTGAACGGGGTAATTAAGGCAATCCCGAGTCCTTTGAACATATTGTGTACCATTTAATAAGAATGTGATTTCAAATTTCCGCATGCAAATTTACAAAATTATTTTGTATGTCAATCCATTTGATAATAAAAAACTGCAAATTAATACAAATGTTGCAAATCAAATACATTCTTATGCAAATTCGCTATTCTAGGAAGAAAATTGCTAAAGCTAATTGTGATAAACCAAATAGATAAAATGGTTCACTGCAAAAAAATATAGACTCTCAGATGACATCTTATATTATCATAATAGGTCTTCACTATTGAATATATTACTGAAAAATAAGCTTAAAATAGATTCATTCTCTATACAGATGAGACGAGATAGGCTTAGGTGTTAAAAAATTATTGATTTATTTTGTTTCATTTATCATTGTATTATGTATTTAAATAAATAAAATATGGTATAAAGTAAAGACGTCTTAAACCTCTTTTTAATACGAATACTCTACCTTTGTCTACATGTTCGCAAATACGTTTAAGATTATGTTTGCACTTATCATGCTTACGATCATACCCACCGGAATGATGGGACAAGAGATCTATAAGAACAGACGAACATTTAAGATTAAAAAGCCTAAAGCACGAAAGCCTCCCCAAAAGATAATACAGCCGTTCTTTGATTTCGAAGAACCACAAGTGTACATAGAAGATACCACGTTGATATCTAAAGATAGCTTGGACAGAGAATATCAACAATGGCTCAAAAAAGAACCTCTAAAGATGAAAACTCCGGAAATGGGATATCATCACTACGTTCAACCAGACTTAGAACAGTACAATCCTGACAAACAACCTCCTTTACCGGAAATTGGTTATCATTATGACAAACGTAATGTGAGACCTGAAAATCAGATAGTCGAACCTCAGAAAGGACAGATCACCTTTGATTTCGGCCAACTCATCAATAAGAACGCCCGTGACCGAGCAAGAGATATTGAGCATAAGAAAAGGGCAAAAAAGATACTGGATAATTACTAATGCACCCTTTAACATACCAAATAAGTATACATCATGAGAAACTCTATAAAAATGATGCCCTAAGACAAGAAAATAGATTGATTCAAGCCTATTAATCATTTTTTTGCATTATCTTTGCATTATGAGTGAAGATTATCCTATAGAACGACATCCTCTAACTCCATTTATACCTGACGGTGCAAAAATACTTATGCTCGGCAGTTTTCCTCCAGCTAAAAAACGTTGGGCCATGGATTTTTATTATCCGAACATATCTAATGATATGTGGAGAATATTCGGTATTGTATTCCATGAAGATAAACTTCATTTTATTGACACTTTAGGAAAGAAATTCAAAAAAGAGGACATTATCGAATGCCTTAAATTGCAAAAGATTGCAATCTACGACACGGCATCTGCCATACGTAGAACAAAGAGCACGGCCTCTGACAAGGATCTTGAGATCATTGAAACAACAGATCTCGAGAAACTCCTTGACAAGATACCTAACTGCAAAGCAGTAATAACAACAGGAGAGAAAGCTACAGAAACATTTACGAACCAATTCAACATAGAAAGTCCAAAGGTAGGAAACGGTATAGATTTCAAATTCAAAGAAAGAAACATGCACCTTTACCGCCTTCCAAGTTCGTCAAGAGCCTATCCCATTAAGGTTGAAATAAAAGCAGAATACTATAGGAAAATATTTAATATAATTCTAAATAAATAAGAAAAAATGACAATCATTGGTATTGCCGGAGGAACTGGCTCCGGAAAAACAACTGTCGTGAAAGAAATAGCAGACGCACTACCACCACACTATGTTACAGTGGTACCACTGGACTCTTATTATAATGATACGACAGAGATGACAGAGGAAGAACGCCATGCTATCAATTTCGACCATCCTGACGCATTCGACTGGCGACTTCTAGCCAAGCACATATCTGAACTAAAATCAGGACATGCAGTAGAACAGCCTACCTATTCTTATCTAGCATGTAACCGTATGAAAGAGACTGTGCATGTGGAACCCAAACCGGTACTTATCATAGAAGGTATTATGTCACTAATCAAAAAGAATCTTCGTGATATGATGGATCTCAAGATATTCGTAGACACAGATCCCGATGAACGCCTGATAAGAATTATAAGAAGAGACATCATAGAACGTGGCCGAACAGCTGAAATGGTGATGGATCGCTATATGAGTGTTCTGAAGCCAATGCATGAACAGTTTATTGAACCAACAAAAAGATATGCTAACTTAATCGTTCCTCAAGGTGGCGAGAATAAAACTGGTATTTCTATCTTGAAAAAATATATAGAAACTCTAGTTCATTAGCTCATCATCAACAGTATCTGTGGAAGATCCAGATAAAGCCTGTTTCTTATGCACAGAATGATACTTGAACGCGTTAACAAACTCCGTGAAACCATACACCACGAAACTGCAACCCATGACCACCATTGGAATGGCTACAGATATCATTGGATAAAGTAGAACAAACAGGCCCATAAGAAGTATTAGGGATGGAACAACATAAAAGCCCCACTCTACTATCCCTATTTTCTGTAAGTTTATCAGTGTCATATACTGATTAATAGCACCCAACACCATTACAGCACCCAACACATACATCAGGTAAGTAACGAAAACGCCGGGCATCAACGACAAGATCAGTCCTAGAATAATGCTGCCGATTCCCACAATGGGAAATGCAGGAATGTCTCTCGTCATCATTTGAGCTGAGTCATCATACACTTTTTCTTTCTGATTACGTGCTGTCAAATATGTTATCACCGAGAAGATACCAGGCAACAAGAACAGAATACCAATACATATGGTTAGTCCCTTCACCGTGTTATCTGGATATTTTATCAGCAGAGCCCCTACAATAATGGCGCATATTGCACGAAAAATTGAACTTCTAAGAATTTTCATTATCTAATTTATTATTGATTTGAATGCAAAAATACAAATTTATGTTGAAAAAGATATTTTTTTAGTACTTTTGTTCAAAAATTTGCAATGCAGGACTTATGACAACACTATTATTGGTACGCCACGGCGAAACAGAAGACAATGTGAATCAGATACTTCAAGGACAAACTGATGGTAAACTCACAACTAAAGGCATCGAACAGGCTAAGGAGTTACGTGATAAATTGGCTAACTATCATTTCGATGCAATCCTATCAAGTGATCTTCAAAGAGCAGTTGACACCGCAAAGATCCTAAATGAGCCACATCATCTGAACCTAGAACAGACAAAACTGCTTCGTGAGCGCAATTGGGGTGATTTCACGGGTAGGTTCATACCGGACATACAAGAAGAAAAGTTCCCAGATAATGTGGAACCAATTGATGACATGTTCTCTCGCGCAACGAATTTCCTTACTTTTATAAAAACCACATATCCAGATCAAAAGATACTGGCTGTCGGTCATGGATTGTTCAACCGTTGCATACAGGCTGTATATCATAAAAAAACCATCCGTGATATTCCACGGATGGTCAATGCTGAGGTTCGTATATTGGAACTTTAATTGTTGGGATTACCTTGTGGAGCATCACCATGCTGACCAGGACCACGCTGACCAAAACCGCGCTGAGGTTGTGACTTCTGATATTTATCATATTCAGAATACTGAGAATCAGAAAGGATTGACTTCAAAGAAGTGGTATAAGTCTTACGAAGTTCCTCCATCTTCGTACGCATCTGCTGCATCTGTTCATCGGAAGGACGCTCACCTTGATTCATTTGAGGACGGTTTTTCGACAAATTTGTGACATATTCAGTATTAAGAGAATGAATCTTCTCTTTCTGAGCATCAGTAAGGCCTGTGACATTCTTCGCTATGCCCTCGTCCATTCGTGTTACCATCTGTGTGGGATCCATTCTTCCACGTCTACCACCATTCTGATTGTCTTGTGCCATAGCTGTCATACCTATCAGGCAAAGAACAGCAAAAATCAATGTGAATTTTTTCATTTTCGTTTTATTTTAAATTTAACATAAATAACTCTCTGGTTGTATGACGTTTGCGCAACGAAAAAGTTTAAAACGAGATATAATAATTATACGAAATGGCCATAATTTATCATAAAAAGGAAAAATATATTTTTATTAAAATCAAAAGAAGAGCGATTGAGTTTGGAAATTAGAATAAAATATAGAACAATTATTTTGTATTTTTCCCGACTTAAACTACCTTTGCAAAATAATTACAATAAAAATGAAGAAAATATTTATATCTGTTTTTTTTGTATGCACTTCATCAGTGATGTTTGGGCAATCATTATCCGAGAATCTTATTCAAAAGATACGCTCGCAGTATAAACCTACCTCTTCGGAAAAAGCACTGAGAAATGCACTCGGGGCTACTGACTTGAAGACACTAGCTGTTAATCAGGATAATCAACAGGAACTGAATACATATTTCAGTAATGAAGTTCCGGGTAAAGGAATCACTGACCAAGAAAGTTCTGGACGCTGTTGGCTTTTCACTGGTATGAATGTGATGCGTGCGAAAATTATAGCAGACCATAACTTACCAGACTTTCGTCTCTCACAAGTATACCTGTTTTTCTGGGATCAACTGGAGAAATCCAATTTATTCCTTCAGGGAGTTATTGACACACGAAACAAACCTATGGATGATAAAATGGTCGAGTGGCTTTTCAAAAATCCTATTGGGGACGGTGGACAGTTTACAGGCATATCCGATCTGACTGCAAAATATGGAATTGTGCCATCAGCTATCATGCCTGAAACATATATTAGCAATAATACTTCTCAATTCAGCCGTCTGCTGGAAAGCAAACTACGCGAATATGCCATCTCATTGAGAGACGACAAAAAATCGTCGGTCAAAGCACTCATTGACAAGAAAGAAGAGATGCTTAAAACCATTTATCGAATGCTTGCAACGGCCTATGGAGAACCGCCAACTGAATTTGACTTCGCATTCAAGGATAAAGAAGGTAAATACCTCACAGCACCAAAACACTATACTCCTCAGTCGTTCTATAAGGAGATGATAGGCGAAAACCTGAACGAAAACTATATCATGCTGATGAACGATCCTTCAAGAGAATTCTGGAAGAGTTATGAGATAGACTTCGATCGTCATACTTATGACGGACATAACTGGACTTATATCAACCTGCCAATTGATGAAATCAAGAAAATGGCTATTGCTTCAATTAAGGACAGTACGAAGATGTACTTCTCATGTGACGTTGCTAAATGCCTAGATAAAGAGCGTGGTCTGTTAGATACCAAGAATTTCGATTATGGTAGCATTTTCGGAACAACATTCAATATGGACAAGACACAGCGTATCAAAACATTCGATAGCAGTTCTAGTCATGCGATGACCCTTACTGCTGTAGACATTGATACTAACGGTACGCCATTGAAATGGAAGGTTGAAAACAGCTGGGGCGAGAAATACGGTCAAAACGGTTATCTGATCATGACCGACGAATGGTTTAACGAATACATGTTTCGATTAGTAGTCAATAAGAAATATGCTTCAGCTAAAGTACTAAGCGTGCTTCATGAAAAACCAATCCGTCTGCCGGCATGGGATCCGATGTTTGCCTCTGAAGAGTAGAGCCTGAGATTTGATAAATCATCGAACAAATAAAAAACTGTTGCTGAGAATTCTCCAGCAACAGTTTTTTTATTCCGGTATTAAGAAGTTTATAACCTCTTGATTTATATCTATGCTGATAGGACAACGTAAGTCACGCATAAGACGACCGTCAAGTCCTATATGAGCATGGTTAGCTTCCTTAATATCCACATGACTGGTACGATAAGGATGAACACTCTTGTGGTTGAGGAATCTTCCCCATAGTAAAAGCCAAAAGCCCTCCATCAACTGCATTATCTGAGGTTGATATACTACCGACACATCAAGAAGACCATTATACGGAACAGCATTGGGAGTCTGTCCATATCCACGGGCACTACCGATGCAAACAGTCATCACACGACGTTTTATATTGTCATTATTAATTTTTATGTCCATCTTATATTCCAATCTTTGAAATACAAGCAGCAACATTGAAACAAGAAAAGATAATGTACGGGATCCAAACAAACTCCGAGTCTGTCGACGAAGGTTCATGATAGCAGCGATTAGCCCGATATTAACACAATTGAGAAAATACCTTTTACACGGTTTTCCATGTTTATTAATATAATGCAGGCATCCCAGATCTATTTTTCTTATACGATGAGCGACAAGCCAACTTACCGTCTGATGTACATTACCTTCACTGAATTCCCAATAACGGGCGAAATCGTTAAGAACCCCGTTAGGTATTACACCCAAAGCAATGGAATCACGTATTTCCTTGTCTACGGACATCAGACAGTTGACAGCATCATTAAGGGCAGAATCACCACCAACTATGATAATCGTCTTATATCCGTTATTGATGAGCATCTGCATCAATCGCTCTACACTGCTAGAATTCTCACTTTGGACAAAGTCGAAGTTGACTTTGTTCTCTTCAAGAAAGCGTTGGATCTTTTCCCAACGTCTCTGTGTATGAGTAATTCCTCTTTTAGGGCAATACAGTATACCCCATCTGTCCTTTTCTACTCCCATAATAATTATCCTATTAGTCTTAGTATCTGTTCTGTCTTCTCTTCCAAAGGCAATTCGGCGTTAATCCAATTAATATGGAATCCACGTTTTTCCATACCTCTGAACCACGTCATCTGTCTTTTGGCAAACTGATGGATGGCAATCTGCAATCGTTCGAACATCTCCTCATATGATATCTTACCTATTATATATTCGGTTATGAATTTATACTCTAATCCATAATAGATAAGGTTATCTGGAGATATACCCTCTTCGATAAGTCCTTTGACCTCGTCGACCATTCCGTTATTCAGTCGTTCGCGAAGTCTGTTTGTTATCTTCTCACGTCTGAGCTCCCTGCGGATATCTAGTCCTATAATGATGCTATTTATCTTGGGAAATTCTCTTGCACTTACTGGCGTATGCATATAGAAGTCTTCAATTTCAATTGCCCGAATGGCGCGTTTCACCGTATCTACATCTGTAACATTATGCATTGTCGAGTGATTCTTTGCTTTCAGATCTGCAAGCAGATCAGTAAGTTCTCTGAGAGATTTTCCAGAAAGTGACTCACGTAACTCCGGGTTATCCGGAACAGGTATGAGCCGGTAGCCTTTA
>DAIOSW010000037.1:0-7411 GCA_036752365.1 Prevotella sp. | reverse complement strand
AAGTACGGCCTCTATATACAAACCGGTACCACCGCATAATATAGGTGTCACATTACGACTGACTATATCTTCATACGCCTTCAGAAAGTCACGTTGATATTCAAATACATTATATTTTGTGCCCGGTTCCACAATATCTATTAAATGATAAGGAATGTGATGACTGCAAATGTCATAATCATCCAAATCCTTACCTGTACCAAGATTCATGCGTCTGTAAACTTGTCGACTGTCTGCACTAATTATCTCGGCATCTATCCGTTCGGCAACAGTGGCTGCAAGTACAGTCTTTCCAGAGGCTGTCGGTCCAAGTATCGTTATCATTTCTGAATTAACTTTCATCACTTTACATTATACATTTATATCAATATATGGAACAAAGATAATCAAAATGTTTATTTTATCGTCGAAAAAACGTAAAAAAGAGAGTTATAACAATAATATTAAGCCACAATCACTTACATCTGATCAAAATCGGAATGAATGCACAGCTATCCATGATGTACGAGTCAGCTTTGCACAAAAAAAGCCGCCCTGAATAAACAGAGCGGCTAGATTATATTCTAATCGTAATTATGCGTTTACCTTAGCCATGTGTGCGATAAGCTCGAGAACTTTGTTAGAGTAACCGATCTCATTGTCATACCAAGAGATAACCTTTACGAATGTATCTGTGAGGTATACACCTGCATTAGCATCAAAGATAGATGTCAATGTGCAACCCAAGAAGTCTGAAGAAACAACAGCGTCCTCTGTGTAACCAAGAACACCCTTCAATTCACCTTCAGCAGCCTCTTTCATAGCAGCGCAGATGTCAGCTTTTGTAGCTGGCTTAGCCAAGTTAGCTGTCAAGTCAACAACAGAAACGTCCAAAGTAGGAACACGCATTGAGATACCTGTCAACTTACCATTCAGCTCAGGAATAACCTTACCTACAGCTTTAGCAGCACCTGTTGAAGAAGGGATAATGTTGCCAGAAGCAGCACGACCACCACGCCAATCCTTCATTGAAGGACCATCAACTGTCTTTTGTGTAGCTGTTGTAGAGTGAACAGTTGTCATCAAACCGTCAACAATACCGAACTTGTCATTCAGAACCTTAGCGATAGGAGCCAAACAGTTTGTTGTGCAAGATGCGTTAGAAACGAACTGAGTACCCTTAACATATTTATCAAAGTTTACACCACAAACGAACATTGGGGTATCATCCTTTGAAGGAGCTGACATAACAACATATTTAGCACCAGCCTCGATGTGAGCCTGAGCTTTTTCCTTTGAAAGGAACAAACCTGTAGATTCAACTACATATTCTGCACCTACTGCATCCCACTTCAAATCTGCAGGATTGCGCTCTGCAGTTACACGAATTGCTTTGCCATTAACGATCAACTGATTCTTCTCTTCATCAGCCTCGATTGTTCCTTCGAACAGTCCGTGCATAGTATCATACTTCAGCATATAAGCCAAATAATCAACTGGACACAAGTCATTAATACCAACAATCTGAATGTCATCTCTGCTCTGAGCAGCGCGGAATACGAAACGTCCGATACGTCCGAAACCATTAATACCTACTTTAATCATTTTTCTTTTTATTTAAAGGGTTAAAAATATTTCCATATACTTTCTCGCTTATCCGCTTTTCAATCATGAATAGTGTCATCTATGCGGCCAATAACCAGTGTTCGCGCACCTCAATTATAGTATAACAGCGACTCTTAAGCATTTATTTTAATTTTCGGGTGCAAAGATACAAAATTCTTTCTATATTTGCCACCTGATTAACATTTAAATTATATAAAATTATGGCAAAAAGTAAATTTCTACAAGATTTTAAAGCTTTTGCGATGCGTGGTAATGTCATAGACATGGCAGTGGGTGTTATCATCGGTGCAGCTTTCGGAAAAATAGTAACCTCAATCGTCGAAGATATCATCATGCCTCCTATAGGCTGGCTCATCGGTGGTGTTAATTTTTCCGACTTAAAGGTCACATTGCCCATCAATCTTCTCAAGCCGGATTTACCTGCTGCAACTATCAATTACGGTAGATTTTTGCAGACATCACTCAACTTTGTGATTGTTGCATTCTGTATCTTCTTATTAATAAAAGGAATCAATAAATTAACAAAAAAGAAAGAAGAGACGCCTCCCGCTCCATCAAAGCCCACCAAGGAAGAACTCCTTCTGACCGAAATCCGAGATTTGCTCAAAGAAAAATAAAACTTAATTATCCCCAAAGTACCACACGCATTTGTTCTTTGCTATTAGTACAGCTGGGGATAACTAAGTTATGATTTAATGAATAATGTTTACTCCCACTCTATTGTCGATGGTGGTTTTGACGAGATATCATAGCATACTCTATTGACCCCTTTTACTTTGTTGATAATGTCATTAGAGACTTTAGCCAGGAACTCATAAGGCAGGTGTGCCCAGTCGGCTGTCATAGCATCCATACTTGTTACGGCACGGAGTGCAACAGGATTCTCGTAAGTACGTTCATCCCCCATCACTCCTACACTCCTTACAGTAGAGAGCAACACGGCTCCGGCCTGCCAGACCTTATCATATAAAAAGACACCATCGGTATCTTTCCATTCATGCATGGTCTCGATATATATGTCATCAGCTTCCTGAAGAATGCGAACTTTCTCTCTGGTAATATCTCCAAGTATACGTACTGCCAATCCCGGTCCGGGGAACGGATGACGATTAATGAGACGTTCCGGCATCTGCATCTGGCGTCCCACACGACGAACTTCATCTTTGAACAGCCATTTTAGTGGCTCACAGAGTTTAAGATTCATCTCTTCCGGCAGTCCGCCTACATTATGATGACTCTTTATAACCATACCCGTTATACTCAAACTCTCGATACGGTCTGGATAGATGGTTCCCTGAGCAAGCCATTTGGCATCGGTTATCTTCTTTGCTTCAGCATCAAATACTTCAACGAAATCACGACCGATAATCTTACGTTTCTTTTCCGGCTCTGTAACCCCTTCAAGATCTTTGAAGAACTTCTCACTTGCATCTACGCCAATAACATTAAGACCCAGTCCCTTATAGTGTTCCATCACCTTTTCAAACTCGTTTTTACGCAACATGCCATGATCAACGAATATACAGGTGAGGTTCTTTCCTATTGCCTTGTTTAATAACGTAGCACAAACACTACTGTCTACACCTCCACTAAGACCTAAGATTACACGATCATCTCCAATCTGCTGTTTTAATTCCTGAACTGTCGTCTCAACGAAAGATGCAGGGCTCCATCCCTGATTACTTCCGCAGATATCTACTACGAAATTTTTAAGTAATTGGGCTCCCTGAGTTGAATGAAAGACCTCTGGATGGAACTGTACTGCCCATATTGGTTCATTATCGCTGGCATAAGCAGCTAAATGTACCTTCTCGGTTGATGCTATACAATGACAGTTATTGGGAAGTTTCGTTATCGTGTCACCATGGCTCATCCACACCTGTGAATTTTGATCGAATCCCTTGAAAAGAGGATTTGACTCCTCGAATTTCATCAGTTTCGCACGTCCATATTCACGACTCCCTGCCGGCTCTACATTACCGCCGTTGGTATATGCGATGAACTGTGCTCCGTAACAGATACCTAAAATTGGGTATTTACCTCGTATCTCTGACAAATCCATCTTAAAAGCTTTTTCGTCATAAACAGAATAAGGTGAACCGCTGAGGATAACCCCTATAACATCAGGATCATCTTTAGGAAATTTGTTGTAAGGGATAATCTCACAAAAAGTATCCAGTTCACGTACCCTGCGGCCGATGAGCTGAGTGGTCTGTGATCCAAAATCGAGAATAATAATCTTCTGTTGCATATATTATGTTTTTATTTATAATTACTTCTGTTTTTAAGTATAAAATCCTCGGCTTGCGCCAATGTATCGAGTTTTCCGACATCCATAAGTTGAAGATCGTCTTTCACCTCGCCGTGTATCTCTATTTCACCACAGACCTTGAGATAAAAGTCAATAATACCGAATTTATCAGGAAACGACTGCATCTCTGGGAAAAGTGACGGTGAAAAGAGATGAATACCAGAGAAAGCATATTGGTGACAATCGTTCGGATTTAAATCCTTGTAAGGGCTCTTCACCTCTCCTGTCTGGATATTCGTCCATCCCACAAGTCTGTTGTTATCATCAAAAAGCAGATAGCGTGACGTCTTTCTACTGCTGACAAGCAATGTGGCCTTAAAATTTTTGTTTCTTTCGTAGAATTCTTTCAGGTTCACGTTACTCAGAATATCTACATTATGAATAAGAATGGGATCTACCCCATTAAAGAGTGACGACGCCTTTCTCAATCCTCCACCGGTATCGAGAAGTCTGTCGCTTTCATCACTAATACGGATATCGGTATTAAAATTGGAATGATCATCTAAGAAATCTCTTATCTGCTCGGCAAAATGATGTACGTTAATGACGATTTCGTCTGTGTCTGCATCTTTTAATATATCAATGACCCTTTCGAGCAGCGTCTTGTTACCCACTCTTACAAGAGCTTTGGGTATTCTGTCAGTCAACGGTTTCAAACGTGTTCCAAGACCTGCTGCGAAAATCATAGCTTGCTTCATTCTTTTTTCTCTCCGTTAAGCGTCTGTGTTATGTTCTGTTCACGATGTATAATCCGCACTTCTACTCCAAACTTTTCATTAAGATGTTCAGCTAGATGTTGTGCTGAATAGACGCTACGATGTTGACCTCCTGTACAACCGAAACAGAACATGAGATCGGTAAAACCTCTTTGAATATATCGTCTGACATGTGCATCTGCAAGTTTATATACACTTTCAAGGAAAGTAAGTATCTCACCATCATCCTCCAGAAACCGTATCACAGGCTCATCCAATCCGGTCAGTTTCTTGTAAGGTTCATATCGTCCGGGATTGTGAGTACTACGGCAATCAAAAACGTATCCTCCACCGTTACCGGTCGTATCTTCCGGGATACCATTTCGATATGAAAAACTATAACAGCGAATGACCAATGGGCCGTTATTATCGTACTTGGAAAAAGTCGCAGGACCATCTAAAGGATGTGCCGGATAAATTTTACTGTCAGTCGTTTTAAGACCATCAGCTCTGCTTAATGCAGGCTCTTCGATAGTAGTAAACTGTGGTAGTTCGGTAAGACGTTTAAGAGTAGTGATTAGATATGGATAAGGGAACACATCCATTTCCAATAATTCCCTGAGGTTTTTGATCGCCGAAGGTATACTGTCCATGAAATGCTTCTTGCGTTCAAAATAGCCACGGAAGCCATAAGCACCAAGAACCTGTAACGTACGGAAGAGAACGAATAGGCTGAGTTGATTAACGAAATGACGCACTGAAGGTACTTCTGTATATTGCTTTAATGAGTCATAATATTCATAGACGAGATCGCGACGCAATTTATGAGAATAGTTTGCCGAAGCCTGCCATACAAACGAAGCTAAATCGTAGTAATAAGGACCTCTCCGGCCACCTTGGAAATCTATGAAATAAGGGTTTCCCTTTGCATCAAGCATCACATTTCGTGCTTGAAAATCACGATACATAAAACTATTTCCCTTTTCAGACAACAGGTCATTGGCTAAAAGTTGGAAACTGGCTTCCAATTTAAGTTCATGGAAATCAAGACCTGTCTCTTTCAAAAAACAGTATTTAAAGTAATTCAAATCGAATAACACACTGTTTTTGTCGAATTCCGGTTGTGGATAACAGTTTTTGAAATCCAATTCCCTTGCACCACGTATCTGAATATTGGGTAACTCACGAATGGTCTTGACAAGAAAATCCTTCTCCTTTTTATTATAACGTCCTCCCGCAGCACGACCTTCAGACAACGCATCAAAGAGAGACAATTCCCCCAGATCTGACTGAATATATCTGAGCTCGTCTTCACTAACAGCCAACATTTGAGGTACAGGAAGCTTTCTTTTTGTAAAATGACGGCATAGATAAACAAAAGCATGATCTTCATCACGACTTGTTCCAATAACACCTATCACAGTACCACCATCATGACCCGTTATTCTGTAGTATTCGCGGTTACTTCCAGCTCCTGGGAGTTTCTGAACATTGACAGAATCCTCACCGCTCCATTTCTTGTATAAATCTAATAGCTGTTGCAAAATCGGTCCAAATATATTTGTGGTGCAAAGGTAGTGAATGTCGAAGACAATAGCAAAAATATATTCGATTATTTTTATATTGCTAAGGCATCATATCTCCAGTGAAGGTAAATGACGAGGCAAAGCGAAGAGAAGACAAAAAAGAAAATAGCTAGATAATAGCGATGTGACCTACCGCCATAACAAATTATAATCTATAGAAATTAAGTTAAACAAGCGGTAATCTATAACACCAGTAAATTGCATTTAAGGAGTTAAAATGATCAGAGTAATTTAACAATTAATACTGATATTATAGACATATAATAAGGTACACGCGTAAGAAGTTATTTTTTAGGTTCGAATGTCTCATAGGTAGAATCATCGAAGTAAATCCTTATCTCCGTTATCTTACGTTGCGGTCTGTCAATATATTTCACTTCTTGTCGTATAACCTCTCGGCGAGGTCTTTCACTTTGGATCGTAGATGGAGCAGGAGATACGTCAGGGAAATCATGAGTTCCACCTTCTCCAGAGAAGTCTAGCAAAGCTTCACCATCGTCACCTGGTTCGGGAGAAGAACCGGTAGAGGTCGAAGGTTGGGTTTGTGATTGAGACTTATACATATCACCATGACCAAAAATCAACCAATCAGTATTGATCGTCGGGATTTTGATTTTTATAGCATCAACGGTATTAAGGGTAGGTTTGGTTCTACCATTAAAAATGCTGCTTAATATAGCAGGTGACATTCCGAGGAATTGAGCAAAGCTCTGTTGAGTCATATGTTGCGACTCCATGATTTGTCTAATTCTATCTTTCATTATGATAAAAATTAATAAGCAGGTGAAAAATCACCTTTTCGATTCGACTTTACAAAGGTAAAACAAAAAAATGAAATAGACAACAAATGTAGACTATAAAATTAATATGTGAATGTGTAATTTATGGTTTTAAATTTAAAACTTCACATTTTTAGAAACGTAAAATTAAGCTATTGAAATACAAATGTGAATTTAAAGAACGAAATCATTACAAACCTTTTATATAGGGGATTTTGGTAAAATACTGGCTATAATAGAGATAGTTACATTTGTAATTGATGATAATTAGTGTGTTTGAGTAATTATACTCTAAAAGTGGCCGTATTTTTATGTAAAAAGATTAATAGAATCATATAAACGGTTGGTTTTTAGGTGATTAAGTTCAATATACAGCCTGTGTATATTTATTGGTTTTGATTTATAAGGCACTATTTGAGAGATAAAATTATCTTT
>DAIOSW010000036.1:0-18220 GCA_036752365.1 Prevotella sp. | reverse complement strand
GTTTTGATCTTCATCAAGTCCTGCTCGTGTACTAATGTGGGGTTAATCTCGTCGCGTTCATACCGAGAATCTTTTGTCAACTGGTCAATGGCGGAACTCCACTGACTTTCAGTGGTTCCACTCTTGGGCGCAATGATGGCATCGAGCGTAAAGTCAGGTGTCAGTCTGTCTCCTGCTAGGATCTTTGTTCCTATCCTTACCCTCTTGCCTAACGGCAAGGATGCGTAGAGACCGGCCTGAAAGTCTATCATGCCCAAGTTGGCTGATTCAAGACTCTGTATTCTGAAGATGTCCCCGTAGCTGTTGCCTTCTGATGGGATCTTGTAATCAAAGTTGGGTGTGAGAACACGATCATCCACCGCAACCGGCAGAGTCATGGCTTTGAGTCTACCTCCAATGCCTATATAGTCGTTTAGATAATAGGCTCCTTCAAGATTAAAGGAGGTTGCACGGCCTGTTTTGAATTTCAGGTTTAGTGCCTTTCCGGTGGGAATTCCCTTCGTATCATAACTCTCATAGATATCCGGGGCATTAAGATGACCCGTGGTCAGTCCAGAACCGATGGTTAAACTGACGAAGGAGGGACGGTGGGAGATATCCGGTTTCTTATCTGCGGTACTGGTTTTTCCTTTCCCTTTGAGTATCATATCTCCCAGAAAATAACCGATATCCGTGGAAACGATACCAACTCCCGCACCTACAATCACATCGCTTGCCCAGTGGCGGTTGTTCATAATCCGTGAGATGCCTGTGAACGTGGCCAGTGTGTAACCACCAATGCTGTACCACGGACTCAGATGTCCATATTCCTTGTGGAAGATGGTCGCTCCTGCAAAGGCTATTGCCGTATGTCCTGACGGTAACGAGTTACGTGTGGAATGATCCGGTCGCGTCTCTTCTGACATGTTTTTTACTCCTTTGGCAATGGCGGCCACAGTCAGATATGAGATGGCTGAGTTGACAGTCAATCTCTTCCAGTCGCTTTCACTTTTAACACCTAATGCCTTGAAGGCAAAGGTAAGTGCTAACGGTGAATATTGAGCACAATTGTCTAATGGTGTCTTAAAATGAGGTTTGTAATAGGTGTTCATTGAACCGAAATCGTTTCGGTAGCTTTTCACAATCAGTCCGCGGGCTAGAAAGCTAAGTCCCGTTGAGGTCATATTGTCGGTAAACGACTGTTTAAGCAAAAGATTCTTACCTGTATCTTGATGGTGATACGTGGAATCCACTGTTTGAGCCGAAACAGGGAGTGCTAAAATGGCTATCAGGGAAAGAAGTGTATATTTTCTCATATTGTATCAACTAAGACCGCATTCTTCTCATCGATGGCGCAAAAGTAATATTATTTTTGCAATAACAAATTATTTTATCATCTATATTTATGATTCATCATATTATACTAGATATTTCTTGCTATTTAGTGATGCTTTTAGGATTTTTGGAATATTATTTATACTTTTGCAGCAGCGTATGTTTGTATAGAAATCTTGATGCCTGTGATATCAAACAATCGTAGTCACGATAAAGAATAATTAGAGGATGATGAAAGAACTTTTGATATTTTACTTTTCCGGTACTGGAAACGCACGTCAAGTTGCGGAATGGATAAGAGAAAGTGTTGTGAGGAAGGACCTGAAGTGCTCCCTTTATGATATATCACGGACAGACATCAGTGAGATCACCATAAACTGTGATACTCATATTGGAATAATCTCCCCGGTACATGGATTCAATTATCCTCATATTATGCTTGATTTCATTGGAAGATTCCCCAAAGGGCACAATAGGATAATACTGATGGATGCAAGAGCGGGTATGAAAGTAGGGCGTCTAGTGACCGTGGGCCTGACCGGTATTGCCTTTTACGTATCTGCATTGATTCTCTGTATGAAAGGTTATAAGATAGTAGGAATGATTCCTTTTGACATGCCTTCAAATTGGCTGTCAATACATCCTGCCTTGAGAGGCAAAGCTCTGGATTATATCTATGACAAAAATCATCTAAGAGTGGAGAAGCATGTGAAAAGACTCTGTGATAAGGGCACAGACTTTACCTCCTTACGCGAAATTGTTCAGGATTTACTCATATCACCCATCGCTTTGCTTTATTATATCATTGGTCGTTTCTTTATTGCCAAGACCTTCTATGCATCCAATAGATGTATTCATTGTAACCGATGCATCGAGCGGTGCCCCAATAATGCCATTATAAAGAAATCCGGACATCCTTACTGGACATTTAAGTGCGAAAGCTGCATGAAATGTATGAATATTTGTCCTGTAAGAGCTATCGAGACTTCTCACGGGTTGGTACTTCTTGCCATCTTGTGTACGTCTCTTATTTCTTCTTCTGCGGTATATGCTCTTCTTCCACCTTTATTCGATGAAAAGTGGTTCAGTTTTCTCGTGATAAACATCGTGCTATTTAGCGTCATGGGATTTCTTTATCGCTTACAGCATTATTTGATTAGAACAAGACTGCCCGGTAAAATAATACGTCTATTCTCACTCACGCATTTCAGATGGTGGGGTAGATATAACAAGAACGATATGCGATAAGAATCTTTGTCATGAACAGGCAATCATTTCTGGAGATTCCGCCTCAAGCGGATAAATTGTTAAACTAATTAATCTATGAGCTAAAATACTAATAACACCTAACTGCTTAAATATTCTATTTTTCAAGAACACTTTCTCTCATATTTATATAACCTCAGTGCTAATCATCTCTCAAATAAAGACATTGATGCTAACCACATTATTGATTTTTGCCAAAATTCTTGTGCAAATTCACTAAACAGAACTTAATTTTCGTTCTTTTATCCTATATTTTGCATAATAAAACACTCGAAATTAGGTCTATTTGACGAAATGTGAGTAAATTTGCAGCTAAAAATTTATATAAAGCTCAGATGAAGAAGATATATTCTTTTATATGCTTGTCATTATCGACAATGTTTCTCTTGACATCATGTCTGAATAATAGTGATGATACGTCAACATACTATGGAGATACTGCAATTACTGCGTTCACGTTAGGTACACTCAACCGATATGTTCATGTCAAGACATCGGCAGGTAAAGACAGTACATATAAATCTACTCTCACGGGTAGTTCTTATAACTTTTATATTGACCAAATCAGTAAGACAATATACAATCCCGATTCTTTGCCTATATGGACCGATAATTCGAAAGTTGTCTGTACGATTACATCAAAGAATGGAGGTCTGATCTATAGCAAGAGCATGAAGAGCGATAGTATCTTCTACCACAATTCTTCTGACTCTGTTGATTTCTCCAAACCCCGCACATTCTATGTTTATGCTACTGACGGTTCGGCTTACAGACAGTATACTATCAAGGTTAACGTACATCAGGAATTGTCAGATACATTTATGTGGCATAAGATATCTACCAATTCTACAATTGCAGCTTTTACAGGTATGAAGGCTTTGGAGCTGAATGGAAAGATATTGCTCTTTGGAACAAATGGAAGTGAAACGGCTATCTATTCGACTCCTGAATCCGATGGAGCAGAATGGACCAAAATAGCAACAAATTTGAGTTTGGATGCAGATGCTTATAAAAATGTTATTATTCATAACGGCATGTTGTTTGCAAAGAGTAATAACTCAATACTGAAATCCGCTGATGGAGCTTCTTGGACAACTGTCAGCGCTACCACAGACATCACCAGTCTGGTAGCATCATCTACCAAGAATCTATTCGCGATCAGAAATAACAATCTGGTATCATCACATGATGGTGGCATCAACTGGACAAAAGAAAGTCTGGATGACGATTCAACATTACTCCCTTCACGTGATTTTACTTATTATACGATGCCTCTTCCATCAAATGACTCCATTGATCGCGTGATGATTGTGGGCAACCGTTCAGCTGATGATTATTACACTGACACTGCCTCTGTGGTATGGAACAAGATCGAGGACTATTCGAATGGCAGTGAGGCAGGAACATGGACCTATTTCAATGTAGCTAAAGACAATTACTCCGGTTATGCTCCACGTCTGACAAATCTTACCATGGTACCTTATGACGATGGCGTTCTTGCTTTCGGAGGTGACGGAATTGGTAAGTCAAAGGCTACCGCTTTCAATCATTTCTATCAGAGCCGTGATAACGGTATCACATGGAAAAATAATTCAGCTTATCATTTCCCCGAAGGATTCAGCTCAAGTAAAACATCCTTTGCCGCAGTTAAGGATTCAAAGAATAACTTGTGGATAATTTGTGGAGAGAGTGGACAGATATGGCGCGGACGTCTCAATAGATTGGGATGGGAAACTACAAAAACGACATTTACTGAATAATGATCTGACACCATGAAAGCCCGTATCTTCCTTTTTATATTATCCCTCGGAGTAATGAACGCTGCCGGCGCTCAAGAGGCGGAATATAAGATGGAAATAGGTGGTGGCTTGGGGTTGGTTGCCTACGAAGGTGACTTTAATGGGAATATCATGAAGGGCTTACAGCCTGTCGGGTCATTTGTCTTACGACGTAATCTGAACCCACGAATGGCTCTGAAGTTTGATTTGTCGATAGGTAACCTGAAAGGTAGTTCAGACAATGCGAAAACATATTATAGTGAGCCCAACGCCCAGCACATGACTTTCAGCAATACCCTGTATGATCTTACTTGCAGATATGAGTATAATTTCTGGGGCTATGGCAAAGGTGCGGAATTCAAAGGATACCATAGACTTACACCTTATATATCGTTAGGACTTGGATTTACTTATGCTGGTGGCAACAGTAATGCTTTCACCGTCAATACACCTATCGGAGGTGGTCTGAAATATAAACTCAAAGAACGTCTTAATATAGGTGCTGAGTGGACCATGCACTTTTCAATGAGTGATAAACTTGATGGGGTACAAGACCCTTACGGAATAAAAAGCAGTGGAATCTTTAAGAATACTGACTGCTATTCGGTATTACAGTTCTTTCTCACTTATGACATAATGCCGAAATGTACAACCTGTAACAACAATGATGATTAATAATATGGACGAACAATTAGATATGACCCGCATACCCAGGCATATTGCAATCATTATGGATGGCAATGGAAGATGGGCGGCAGAACGTGAAAAACCACGTTCCTATGGCCATCAGGCCGGTGTGGACACGGTGAGACGAATCACATCCGAGGCTACGCGTCTTGGAATTAAATTCCTTACACTCTATACCTTCTATACTGAAAATTGGAATCGTCCTGCTGATGAAGTGTCAGCTTTGATGGGATTGGTTCTCTCTTCACTTGAGGATGAGATCTTCATGAAGAATAATGTACGTTTCAGAGTCGTAGGAGATAGAGCACGTCTGCCCCAGAATGTACAAGAGAAACTGCGGGAAACGGAGGAGCATACCATCAATAATTCTGCTATGACGATGGTTGTCGCTCTGAGTTATTCGTCCAGATGGGAACTGACGAATGCCATGAAAGAGGTGGCTTCAGAGGTGAAAGAAGGGAAACTGAATATCGAAGATATTACTGAAGCTACGATGGAGAGTCATCTCGTCACATCGTTTATGCCAGACCCCGAACTGCTCATACGCACCGGTGGTGAGGTGAGAGTCTCGAATTATATGTTATGGCAGATAGCTTATTCCGAACTGTACTTCTGCGATACCTATTGGCCTGATTTCGATGAGGAGGATCTGCACAATGCAATACTCAGTTATCAGAAACGTCAGCGCAGATTCGGCAAGACCGAGGAACAAGTGGAATCCAATGATAATAAATAAGAATTATATATATTAATGATGAATAATATAAAAAGAGGTATTATCCTGTTTGCATCAGTCGTCTGCATTGCTTTCGTGGCAAATGCGCAGGAACATAAAATTGTAGATCCGGATATATCGTACTCAGGTACACCCCGTACCTGTACCATAGGTGGAATTGCTGTTGAAGGAATTAAGAATTATGAGGATTATGTGCTCATCGGCTTGTCTGGACTGCAAGTAGGGCAGTCAATCACTGTGCCCGGTAACGAAATCACTGAAGCGGTGAAACGTTATTGGAAACATGGCTTGTTCTCGAAAGTTGCCATCTCTGCCGACTCGATTGTCGGTTCAAAGATTTATCTTCGTATCAAGTTGGCTCAGCGTCCGCGTGTATCTACAATCAATTACAACGGATTGAAAAAGAGTGAGCGTGAGGATATGGAGTCGAAGCTGGGTATCGTTAAAGGTAGCCAGATTACTCCAAACATGATTGACCGGGCAAAGATTCTTGCCAAGAAGTACTTCGATGAGAAAGGTTATAAGGAGGCAGAAATCAATATCATACAGAAGGACGATATCAGCAATCCCGATCAGGTCATTCTGGATGTTAATATTGACAAGAAAGCTAAGATAAAAGTTCGTAAGATTGTTATTGAGGGAAATAAATCTTTGTCGGACAGTAAGATAAAGGGTACACTCTTAACGAAGGGTGTCTTCTCTAAAACTCACGAAGCCGGTAAACTCAATACGTTCCTCAAGTCGAAGAAGTTTATCGATGACCGTTATGTAAAGGATAAACAGCAGTTGATTGAGAAATACAATGAGCTTGGTTTCCGTGATGCAGTGATACTGAAGGACAGTGTGGCTATTTGCGACCGTAACCATGTGAATATATATCTGAAGATCGATGAAGGTAAGAAATATTACCTGAGAAATGTGACCTGGGTGGGTAACACTGTCGCTACTACAGACTATCTGAATAATGTGCTCCGTATGAAAAAGGGTGACGTCTATAATCAGAAGCTTCTGGATAAACGTCTGAACTCAGATGAGGATGCTGTTGGCAACTTCTATTATAACAGTGGTTATGTGTTCTTTAGTATTCAACCGACAGAGGTTAATATTGACAATGACTCCATCGACCTCGAGATGCGTATCTATGAAGGTCAGCAGGCTCACATCAATTATGTCAGAATCAACGGTAATGAACGTCTCTACGAGAATGTAGTTCGTCGTGAACTTCGTACCAAACCCGGTGATTTATTCTCAAAAGAAGCCCTTGAACGTTCTGCTCGTGAGTTGGCGTCAATGGGACATTTCGATCCAGAGCACTGTGTGCCGGAGGTAAAACCTGATTATGTAAATGGTACAGGTACTGTAGATATCAATTATAATCTTGTTTCAAAATCGAATGACCAGGTGGAATTCTCACTCGGTTGGGGACAGACAGGTGTTATCGGTCGTGTCAGCTTGAAGTTGAATAACTTCTCTATGCGTAACTTGTTTGGAAAGAACGCGCAGCATCGTGGTATTATGCCTGTAGGTGATGGCGAGCAGCTTGCTCTCTCGGCTCAGACCAACGGTTCTTACTATCAGTCATATAGCGTATCTTACAGTGATCCTTGGTTTGGCGGCAAACGTCCTAACTCATTCAATATCGGTGCTTACTTCTCTAAACAGACAGACGTATCAAGCAGTTACTACAACTCAGCTTATATGAATAACTACTATAACTATCTCTACGGATATGGTAGCAGTTACTCAAACTCTTATGAAAACTATTATGACCCAGACAAATATGTTGAACTGTTCGGATTCTCAGTAGGATGGGGTAAACGTCTGCGTTGGCCTGATGACTACTTCACACTCTCTGCAGAACTCGCTTATCAGCGTTACATGTTGAAGAACTGGCAGTACTTCCTGGTGACAACCGGTAACTGTAATAATATTAACCTCGGCCTTACATTGTCTCGTGTCTCAACGGATAATACGCTATTCCCACGCCGCGGTTCTGAGTTCACAGCATCTGTGACACTTACTCCGCCATGGTCATTATGGGATGGAAAGGATTACGCACGTCTAGCAACCAACAGTAAAGCCTCAAACTACGAGAGTCAGTTACAGGATAAATATCGTTGGATTGAATATCATAAATGGAAATTCAAATCAAAGACCTATACAGCCCTTTCAAGTGGTGCTAAGTGTTTCGTACTCATGACACGTGTCGAGGTAGGACTCTTAGGCTCTTACAACAAGAACAAGAAATCACCGTTCGAGACCTTCTATGTGGGTGGTGACGGTATGAGCGGTTATTCTACCAGCTATGCTACCGAGACCATCGGACTCCGTGGTTATGAGAACGGAAGTCTTACTCCTTACGGATATGAAGGATATGCTTACGACCGTTTCACTCTCGAGCTCCGTTATCCGTTTATGTTGGGTAATACCACGATCTACGGTTTGACATTTGCTGAGGGTGGTAATGCATGGACTGATACAAAGAGCTTCAATCCGTTTGATATGAAGCGTTCTGCCGGTGTCGGTGTCAGAATCTTCCTGCCAATGGTTGGTTTGATGGGTATTGACTGGGCATACGGTTTCGATAAGGTATTCGGTTCAAAAACCTATGGAGGAAGTCAGTTCCACTTCGTGCTAGGACAGGAATTCTAGAAAGCCTCTTATAAATATTAATTAATAACAGTAGAATATGAAAAGGAAATTATTTTTAATGATGGTGTTCGTCGTAACGGCGATATCTGTCAATGCTCAGAAATTTGCTCTTATTGACATGGAGTACATTCTAAAAAATATTCCTGCTTATGAAAGAGCTAACGAACAATTGAACCAAGTATCGAAAAAGTGGCAGGCTGAAGTGGATGCTATTAGCACCGAAGCGCAGACCATGTATAAGAACTATCAGAATGAGGTAGTGTTTCTCTCTCAAGAACAAAAGACAAAGCGTCAGGATGATATCATGAAGAAGGAGAAAGAAGCCAGCGATCTTAAGAAGAAGTATTTCGGGCCCGAAGGAGAACTTTTTAAGAAACGTGAGAGTCTGATGACACCTATTCAGGATGAGATCTATAATGCTGTAAAAGATATCTCAGACACAAAGGGTTATGCCCTTGTCATCGACCGTTCGAGTGATACGGGAATCATTTTCGGTTCGCCTAAGATTGATATTAGCAATGAAGTTTTATCAAAGTTAGGTTATTCAAATTAAATATTGTATATTTGCAATCAGAATTTAAAATTACAAATTAAATACCAATCAAAAAAATGAAAAAATTAATTTTATTGGCTATGTTGTTTGCACCTCTGACAATGCTTGCTCAGAAGTTCGGACACGTAAATAGCCAGGAGATCATTCAGGCAATGCCTGAGTATGCTACTGCAAAGACATCTATCGAAGCTCTTCAGAAACAGTATGAATCTGACTTGAAGACGATGCAGGATGAACTTCAGAAGAAGAGTGATGCTTACGATAAAGAGAAAGCAACTCTGCCGGAAAACATCAAACAGCGTCGTGAACAGGAACTTCAGGATTTGTACCAGCGTATCCAGCAGAGCTACCAGGACAATCAGCAGGCTCTTCAGAAGGCAACTCAGGAGAAGATGCAGGCTATCAGCACTAAAGTGTCTGAAGCTATCAAGGCTGTAGGTTCAACCGGTGGTTATGTTTACATCATGGATACTACAGGTGGTATACCTTATATCAGCACTACTCTCAGTACCGATGTGACTGCTCTGGTTAAGGGCAAGCTCGGATTGAAATAATATTATCCACATATAGAGATTCAGTCATTCCGAGTTGGCGCTAGGGATGACTGAATATTTGTTTTATATTTCGCGCGCGTACATTATAATAGTATCATTATGAAAAAGACCATTCTCTTTTTATTCCTTATCGTTTTGCCATTCATGGCCAGTGCCCAAATGAAGTTTGGTTACTTAAGTTACGATGCAGCCTTCCAGTCGATGCATGAGTATGCACAGGCAAAGAAGAGTGTCGATGACCTAAGAGCCCGATATGACGCAGAGATGAAACGTGCCGAGGATGACTTTAACAAGAAGTATGAGGAGTTTCTTGACGGACAGAAAGATTTCCCTGCATCCATATTACAGAAACGTCAGATGGAACTTCAGGAGATGATGCAGAAGAATGTCTCCTTCAAGGATGAAGCCCGTCGTCTTCTTCGCGAAGCTGAAAATGATGCGTATGCTCCTTTGCAGGATAGGTTGTCCGGAGTATTACGTGAGATTGGTAAAGAAAAAGGTTTTGCATTTATTCTCAATACAGACGATAACGCCTGTCCATACATCGATCCGTTGCAGGGAGAGGATATCAATGCGTTAGTAAAAGATAAAGTGAAATGACATTTCCAAATGAACCCGGTCCCATCGGGGTGTTTGATTCAGGATACGGAGGACTTACCATCCTCCATCAGATGCGACAGATATTGCCGCAATATGATTATCTTTATTTAGGCGACAATGCCCGTGCTCCTTATGGAACACGTTCGTTTGAGATCGTCTATCAGTTTACGAAAGAGGCCGTGATGAAGTTGTTTTCTATGGGTTGTCATCTGGTGATATTAGCCTGTAACACAGCTTCGGCAAAGGCTCTTCGTTCAATACAGCAAAATGATTTGCAGGCAATCGACCCGTCACGCCGTGTGCTTGGTATCATCAGGCCTACTGCCGAATGTATAGGACAGCTTACCACGAGCCGTCATGTTGGTATTGTTGCAACACCGGGAACCATCAAGTCGGAGTCCTACAAACTGGAGATATCAAAGCTTTTCCCTGATATCACAGTCACCGGAGAGGCTTGTCCTATGTGGGTGCCGCTTGTAGAAAATTACGAGTTCGATAGTCCGGGAGCTGATTACTTTGTAAAAAAGCGTATCAACAACCTGCTTCGTAAGGATCATGAGATAGATGCAATCATCCTTGGATGTACCCATTATCCCCTGTTGATCAATAAAATTCTGAAATATGTGCCTGCCGGTGTTAAGATCATACCGCAGGGCGAATATGTGGCTAACAGTTTAAAAGATTATTTTGTGCGCCATCCCGAGATGGAACATCAATGTACGCATGGGGGCAGGTGCCTTTACATGACTACTGAAAGTCCGGAGAAGTTTAAAGAATCGGCTCAGATGTTCCTTCACGAACAAGTGGAGGTGAACCACATAGACCTGGAATAAGTTTTATTTTATAGATATTTAAGTAAGAGATTATTATAATAATCTCTTACTTAAATATCTTACAGGATACCATACTGCAGCGTATCCTACGATAACCACAGTGATGAATATTAGAATAATGTCTGTCGGATGAACGCTGACGGGGTAGGCATCTATGACAAAGTTTCCGGAACTGTCTCCTAGTGCCACCAGTCCAAACTGTTGTTGAAGCCAGCAGAGAAGTAATCCTATACCGATGCCGATTACCGCACCGAAGGTGGAGATCATTCTGCCCTCAAACAGAAATACATGAACGATCTGCTTGTCAGTAGCTCCCAGACTTCTTAAGGTGTTGACATCATCTTTCTTGTCGATGATCAGCATTGACAGGCTCCCGATGATGTTGAAGCAGGCCACCATCAGTATAAACGTCAGGAAGATGTAAGCGATGAACTTTTCAATCTTCATAATCTTAAAGACATCCTCCTGTTGTTCGTAGCGGTCACGCACCTTATATTTGCTACCCACCGTCTGTTGCAGCTCTGCCTTGACCGATTCAATATCAGCATTTGGTTTGAGGCGCAACTCCAGTGAGGACAACATTCCTTGCTGGTCGAAGATACGGCGGGCAAAGGATATTGAAGTAATGATATAATTCTTATCGTATTTGGACTGTTTCACAGAGAAGACCACTCCCGGAGAGTAGAGCTCGTCTTGTATAAACCCGTCAGTAGGGTTGCTCATGTCCAGTTGACCTTCGCGTTTTGGTGCGTATACCTGAATGGCATCATCAAAACGTGTTCCGGTACCGAGGATCTCAGCCAGTTGAATACCCAGCGTACCATAGTTGAGTACGTCAGCATGAAGCTGGAAAGTACCGTCGCCGTAGAGTATGTCGTTGATGTGGGTCAGCTTGTTGAAGTTGTCATCCACACCCTTAATCGTGACCATAGTCTGCCGGTTCTTGTACATCACCAGCGCATGATCTTCCACACACTCCGTTGCCACATCCACATTCTTGTTCTGTCTGACCTTTGTCAGCAGAGGATCGTCTGCCGGAGCGGTCTTCCCCTTCGTAGGAGTAATTTCAATCTGTGGGTCGAAGGAGGTGAAGAACGTTGCCACTAAGTCATGAAATCCGTTGAATACGCTCAGCGTCACTACCAGAGCCATTGTGGCAATGGCAACACCGCAGACGGAAATTCCGCTGATGACATTGATGGCATGATGACTTTTCTTTGAGAAAAGATAGCGTCTGGCTATATAAAAAGGAAAGTTCACTATTGCTTCAGAAGTTTATCAATGTTGTCAATATAATCCAGTGAGTCATCAAGGAAGAACTTCAACTCAGGAATGATGCGTAGTTGCTTGCCCACACGTTTTCCCAGTTCAAAACGAACAGTCTTATGATTCTCATTGATATTGTTTAATATCTCGTCACTCTTCTCTGAAGGGAAGACACTGATGTATGCACGGCATATACTCATGTCCGGACTGATACGTACGTTGGTTACACTCACCAGCACCCCACGCATCTGACGTGTCTGTTCCTCAAATATCTGACTAAGCTCCTTCTGTATCAGGCGCGAAATCTTGTTTTGTCTTGTCTCTTGCATATTCTTATTTTTTGCGGATGAGCGTCAGACCGTCTCGGAGAGGTAATATCACCTTTTCCACACGGTCGTCTGCCGCTACCAAATCATTAAATTTCAATATTCCCTGTGTCTGTCCGTCGCGAGGAGCAGGCTCCTCCACCACATGACCGTCCCACAGTGTGTTGTCGGCCAGTATAAAACCTCCCGGTCTCAATATCTTGAGCATCATCTCGTAGCATTCGATGTACGTGCGTTTGTCTCCGTCAATGAATGCCATATCGAATGTAATACCAAGTTTGGGGGCTTCTGTTACGGCGTCTCCGATGATGAATTCTATCTTGTCTGCCACCTCCGATCCCTCTATCCAGGGCCTTGTGAAGTCTTCCTGTTCGTCGTTGATCTCGAAGGTATAAACCTTTCCGCCGTCATTGAGACCCTCTGCCAGACAGAGGGCACTGTAGCCGCTGAACGTCCCTATCTCGAGAATGTTTTTCGGTTCGATCATCTTGACCAGCATCTTCAGCAGTCTTCCCTGCAGGTGACCTGAGGCCATGCGCCCACGCAGCAATTGCACGTTGGTGGCACGGTATAGCCGGTAGAGATAATCTCCTTCCGGGTCGATATGCTGTGCGATATATCGGTCTAGCTTCTCTGTCTCGGTCATTCTTGATTGATGATAGCATCGATAGCCAGTCTGTAGGAGTCGAGGCCGAAGCCGCAGATCACCCCCCGGCAAGCACACGAGATCATCGACTTATGTCGAAACTCCTCTCTCTTGTGCACGTTCGAGATGTGAACCTCGATGACAGGCGCGGTGAGTGAACGGATTGCGTCCTGAAGGGCGATGCTGGTATGTGTGTAGGCACCTGCGTTCAGCACAATACCGTCATAGTCAAATCCTACCTCCTGTAGTTTGTTGATCATTTCACCCTCAATGTTACTCTGGTAGTAATCTATCTGAACATTAGGGAAACGCTTTTGCAGTTCAGGCAGATAACTGTCGAACGAACTCTTACCATAAATCCCCGGTTCACGTTTGCCGAGCAGGTTTAGGTTGGGACCATTAATTATTTGTATTTTCATACCCTGATTATATGTTTCCACTGCAAAGATAGTGCAAGTTGGGCGTAATACAAAATAAAACTGGAAGTTTTTATAGGATGATTACTTGTTTTCGTCTTTTGATTTTGATTCCACAATTTGACATAAAATACTGATAATCAGAAGGAAATCCGTGGAATCAAATGCGTATATCCCTTTCTTTGCATCCTTATGTAAGTATATTTCTATATTTTCTATTAGTATAATTTTGTTTGGCAAACTCAGATATTGTGATCTGTAATTCTAATCTGCTCAATAACATATAGATACATATCTATTCTCATTGATATAAGTTTCCAAAAGCTATTTGTTCTTTATTTTCCCCTACAGGGGAAAACATCTACCCCTATAGGGGAAAAGATGTGCCCCTACAGGGGAAATTTTAAACTTGATAGGTTTTGTCCTTCTTTTTGTAAGTGATTGGACTGTTACATGTAGTAGATAGGGCATGATAGAGTGGTTACCTGATTTTGTAGCATACACTATCCGGAATTATTAGTTGGGATGATGAGAACCGATGACGGCATGATCCGGTCTCCGGACTTTATCGTCGGAAATATTTGTCTCCACGCCAAACCATCTGTCCTTAAGGAAGTTAAATGATAACGTGGAGACAAAAAATAAAGGCTATTAGCAGAAGAGATTACCTTCCATATACAGCTTTGACGAGATGCCATTGTGCACGGATATCGTCACAACCTACACCTTGTGGAGCCAAAAGATTGTAGAGATCGCTGTACTTTGTTCCCTTCTGTTTTTCCTGTTTGGCCCACTGTGTGAACTCATTATCACTGAGATGCTTTTTCTTAATACCGGTGATCACTTCATAGTTACTGATGCCCTGCTCTTTGAGAATGGAAACCATGTGGTCAATGTCATTTTGAGAAGTCTCGATACTGGCATAGATATAGACCTTGCAGTCAGGCTTTGTTTTACGTATGTTCAGATATCCGCGTATGCCTGGATTCCCAAACCGGTCTACATCCCATGTGGTGGCAGGGCTATTCATCCAATTACCTTTTTGTGCCATACCTTCCTGAAAGTAGATTTCTCCCTTGCCTGGTAGTAGTATCGTGATTATAGGGTTGATATTGCCTTTTACAGAAGCAGGAATTGTAATATCGGTAGTAATCAGATTCACGCAAAAATGATTCTTTGCTGCCTCATTTCCAATTTTCTTTGCTGCTGTCATGTTCTTCTTCGGTGTCCAAACCTGTAATCCTCTGGGTGATCCCTCATACTCGATCTTCTTTAATGCCAATTTTGATATATTTGGAAGTTGCCCACTTTCCAAAGGTTGTCCATTCAGTTTAATCGTAGCTACGTCTGCCAGAAACAAAAGATTAAAATTTCTCTCTTCAATTTAAGATTCATCTTTTGATTCAATCCAAACGCCCTTGGGCAGGTGAATGCAATAGAAGTCTTTATATCTGGCAGGATTTCCCCAACGCTCATGAGGAGTAAAGGTGATAAGCTGCTCTTCCCCATCAGGGGCATTGGTTATAACACAAGTGGTTTTTACTCCATGCGATGTTTTTTTCTGATACTGATAGTCTGTTTCTGTTTTGGCATTAGCCACCAGTGATGCTGCAATGATAGGGAGTATGTATAATACCTTTATCCATTTTGTTCTGGATGATTTATTCTTTGTAATCATATTGACTCGTTTTTTGAGGGTACTGTGACTGATTCCGTTAGTTAGAGAGTACCCGCTCTCGCCAACGGCTTTTCGGATCAATAAATGTAGATATTGAATAGCATTGAATCCTTGAGAGAGTACAGTCTGGTCTGCCTCGTATTCATGGATGGCGCGTAATTCATCACGCAGTATCCATACGACGGGGTTAAACCATTGAATAACTGAGAGTAGTTCCATGAAGATGACATCCACAGAATGATGGTTGCGGATGTGTCCCATCTCATGGGCCAGCAGGGCTTCATCATGGTCTTCATAGTCAGATTGACTGAGCACGATGGTGCGTCTCCAGCTGAACGGGCTGACAGGACGGTTACTGACGGCTATCGTCACACCGTCCTTATAGGGATATTGATGACATTGACTGATAAGTCGGCGTAAGATAAGCATTGAGAAAATAAGATGGCTTAAGGTGAAAGTCACACCTATGAGGAATGCAATAGCTATTATTGTCGTCCAAATATCGGGATGCGTTACCGTAGATAAAAGTGGAGCTGTCACCGCAGGCCCTTGCATGACAGCGGGCTGAGCGACAGGTACTTCTGCCGATATTGCCTGTACCACGACTGTTTTGTGCAGTGTAATGGCACAGAGAGGCAGTATCAGAGATAACGCTGCCGTTGAGAGTATGACCATACGGTTAAGCCGATGGAATGTCTCTTTGGCAATCAGCACCCGATAAAACGCATAGAATACGAATATCAGAAGTGCGACTTTTGCATCATAAACCAGAAAATCAATCATTTCTTTTGTTTTTCAAATTTCTCTATTTGATCGATGATATCGCGTAATTCGTTTACCGAGATTTTGTCTTCAGACACAAAGGCCGATACCAAACTCTGGTAAGAGTTGTCCATGTAGTTGTCAACAAGGCTGAAAATGCTGTCCTTAGCGTAGTCTTTTTCTGTTACGTTTGCGAAATACTGGAATGTACTGCCGTACTGCTTATGGCTGAGAAATCCTTCCTTCTCCAGTTTACGCACCATCGTAGACAGCGTATTGAAGTGGGGCTGAGGCTCATCATAGTGCTCGAGCAGTTCGCGTACAAACATTGGTCCATGCTTCCAGTACAAATCCATGATCTCGCGTTCCTTATTTGTTAGTTTTTTCATTTCTCTTGATTTTTAGTTATTTATCAATGTCTTCAATATCTGGGGCAAATATAACTACATTAAATTATTTGTGCAACTATATTTTATAGTTTCTTTATTAAATTAATATAGTTATTATTAATAATACAATAATTAACAGTCTTGTTAGGTACCCTACTACAATATAGATTTTGAGTATAGTATCCTTAAATTTGGTGGATATTGACAAAACGGGCTAAAAAATTTGGTGGATATTGACAAAATATACTGAAAAGATTTGGTGGAATATGAATAAATGATTAATATTGCACTGTAAAATAACAAGTTATGAAAGATAATCAGATTTATTTCAAGCGAAAGATCTATGATCGTATGCTTCGGTGGAAAACGGAACGAGATGGGGATACTGCATTACTTATACAAGGAGCTAGACGTATAGGAAAATCTACTATAGCTAAGGAGTTTGCTCGTAAAGAGTATAAATCCTATATACTTATAGACTTTTCTATTGCGCCTGTAGAAGTGTATGAACTCTTTAAAGACTTGTCAGATCTTGATTATATTTTCCTAAGACTGCAATTGATTTATCGAGTGAGGTTGTTAGAACGCCAATCTGTTATTATCTTTGATGAGGTTCAGAAAGAACCCTTGGCCAGACAAGCTATTAAACATTTGGTAAATGATCACCGGTATGATTATATTGAGACAGGTTCACTAATCTCTGTCCACAAAAATACTATAAATATTCTAATTCCGAGTGAGGAAACGAAGGTTGATATGTTTCCTATGGATTATGAGGAGTTTAAATGGGCCATAGGTGATACTACAACGATACCATTGTTGCGTACTGCCTTTGATAAGAGGATGTCATTGGGCGATGCTGTACATCGTAGAATGATGAGGGACTTTCGCTTGTATATGCTTGTTGGTGGAATGCCTCAAGCTGTAGTTGAATACATCAAAACAAATAATCTTAGTCTTGTAGATATGGTCAAACGTGATATTATTTCTTTGTATGAGGAAGATTTTAGAAAGATTGACACGTCTGGAAGAGCAACCGCAATGTTTGATGCTATACCTGCGCAACTTAGTAAGAATATATCTAGATACCAGGTGTCAAGAGCGATACCAGGTGAAAGAGCGGATAGAGTAGTGGATATTGTTCAAGCTCTAGAAGACTCGATGACAACAAATATCGCTTATCATTCTACAGACCCTAATGCAGGCTTAGCACTTACAAAGGATAACGAACGATACAAAATGTATACTTGTGATACTGGTTTATTCGTTACTCTTGCTTTCAAAGATAAGAATTTTACAGAGAATATTATTTATGAAAAACTGCTAAATAATAAACTAAATACTAATCTAGGTTATGTGTATGAAAATGTGGTGGCTCAGATGCTTCGATCAAATGGTAAGCACTTGTATTATCATGTAGTCCCAACTGCAGAAGGCAAAAAGTATTATGAGATAGATTTCTTGATATCTGAGTTAAATAAGGTATCTCCGATTGAAGTAAAATCTTCTGGATATAAGGCCCACGCCTCTCTAGATGCTTTTTGTAGTAAATTCTCAGATAGAATTCTCAACAAGTATCTTATATATACTAAGGACTTGAAACGAGAGAATGAAGTGACCTATCTGCCCGTGTACATGACTCTTTTCTTATGATGTAAATAAGATCCAAGAGCAATTTTTGAAACAATCAGAAATATTCCTAAAAAATTAATCATTTTATATTTTAGCAAATTATGAAAGAAGAATATTCAAAAGAATTACTTA
>DAIOSW010000035.1:7188-18272 GCA_036752365.1 Prevotella sp. | reverse complement strand
TTCAAAAAACCGTTTTGAAAGGCTGGGGCCAGGCCAAGTCTCAGGTCTGCACCTTACTCCGTTACCAGGCTATCTCCTTATTCCCAGCATAGATATTGCCGTAACTGCCGATTATCTCAATTTCCTCGATGAAACGTTGTCTCACAATGTCACGCGTCATCTTTTCGGAACTGATTTGGATCAATATCTAAAAAAAGCGACTGTTACATAACAATCGCTTTATCTAGTATTAAGAAATATCCTTAATTTATTGTTTCCGCTTTGCAAACCTCTTCAACATTATCCGATGGAACTTATCTTCTGCTTGAATTACATCGTATACTTTGCTTGCAGGAAGAATCTTTAGAAACTTATTGTGGTAAGTTTGTTCAATCTTTTTAAGAGCTATATCCATCTTGTCATGCTCCTGAATTGCTAAATAACATCCAGCTTCAGTAGCCGGTTTTACAAAACCGATATTTCTCATTCTATCAAAGACTGCTCTTTCTTTCTTTTTCATTTCATCATATAAAGGAAAGAATACGGCGGCTTCTTGTGGTGTAAGACATGCTTCTTGAACAATAAACTGCTCTTGATCTGCCTTGAATTTTTCAGGATCAAACTGGCCTTGAGCGTTCAACGATAATGACAGCACGAACGAAACGACAAACGCCAATAATCTTATATTTGCTCTAGTGTTATACATAAACTACAATATTGAAAATTAATCTTGATCAGACGAAACACATGCATAAATATCATGATTATCCATCATAGCGTAGTCAGCAGTACGATCAATCAATTCATCACTCGTATTCTGAACAGAAACACTAGCCGAACTATTCTGTGAATGATTGATGCTGACATTTTTATTAAAATAAAGAACTGTACTGAGAATAGCAAAACATAGGCATGCCGCAGCATATAATAATGGTTTCAAAATATGTGCACGGTCGTAGTGACTGTTTAACTGAATAGTACGATTCTCCCTTTCAGGCAACTTATCCATCAAATTGGATGCAAAGTCGTCGAAATATCCATTTGGTACACGGAAAACGTTACCGGTTCCGCATCTCTTTTTGATAATTTCTTCTTCTTTCATAATCGTAAAATATTCTTCTTTTATGGTTAGACGTATATAAAAACAAATAGTTTAATCTATGGATTGAAAAAATTTAGATATTTTTTGCACTGCAATGTGATAAGAGGCTTTTAATGCTCCTTCAGAGGTAGAAAGAACCTTACTTATCTCACTATATTTCATTCCATCAAAATATCTCATATTAAAAACAGTCCTTTGAGTCTCAGGTAACTCACTCACTGCCTGCATTAATTGAGCTTGTATTAAATTTCCGTCAAAATAATTATCAGCCATAAGAGTTTCAGAAACAGACTTTGTTGTATCAGAATCTCTTTCGATAGAAATCTCAATTTTTTGTTTTCTTACGAAATCAAGGCTTTCATTAATTGCAATTCTGTAAAGCCAAGTAGAAAGTTTGGAATCATTACGAAAAGAATCCAAATTATTCCAAGCTTTAATAAATGTATTTTGTAATACATCATTTGCATCATCGTGATTAAATACAATACGTCTTATCTGCCAATAAAGCGATTCGCTATATTGTTTGACAACAATACCGAAAGCATTTCTCTGGGTAACAGAATCGGCTAGTTGTTTGATAAGATATTTTTCATCTACGATTATCACTCACTTTTGACTATTTATTTCAAGAAAGGTTTAATGTTACTCACTAATATTTTATCATAGCCATACACATCTGGATAATTTATGATATTTCCATTCTGATCAGGATACATTGTGTAATAAGTAATAAAAAGAGGTACACTCGGTTTTACATTTAAAGAACCTATTGGGCGTTTATTCCCAGAATTGAGCATACGAATACCTTCACTGGTATGAGGAGGGATACCCATAGACAATCTCAATTTGTCAACTAGGGATGAATCTCTATTTTCAAGGAGGAACACAGCTAAATCAAGAGGACGTTCCACTCGAACACAACCATGAGAGACGCCACGGTTTGAATTCTCGAAGAAATCCCTGTTTGATGTATCATGTAGAAATACAGAGAATTTATTTGGAAATCTAAAGATAATCCGCCCCAGAGAGTTTCCTTCACCCCCTTCCTGTATAACCCTTAATTCACCACTCATAAGCATCGGAGCTGTCACCTTGGCTGGATTAAGTCTATCTCCGGTTTTCTTATACATTATATACATTTTATTGCGTTCGAAGTATGCTACATCTCCTGCATGATTTCGGGCTATTTCATTCTTTATGATACTCATCGGAACATTCCATTTGGGATTCAAGTCCATTCTCATGATCGAACTTGTTAGTAACGGAGTTTTGGTATCATTTTTACCACATCCTACGCTCATTTCTATCATTTGATCTTGATCGACAGCGCGTAGTTTGAATGATGGAATATTAACCAACACATACTTACCTTCAGGATGTTGTTTTACTCTCCATCTGCGTCTCTCCATGTTGCAGAGAATTCTCAACCGTTCCTCATGGCTAAGATTATCATTTTTCAACATCGACATAAACTTCTGATACAAACTGTCACGAGGTTGAACCTCATTCAAGAATTCACAAATACTGTCATGAGCAACCTTTCTTATAGCTGTCTCATAAAATTTCTTACTTGAATGTTTCATCGCAACATCAAACAATCGTCTGTAACCTATCGGATTACCTAACGTATCTAGATTAAGGGGATCATGTTGATTAAAGATATAATCAGGATTGACAAAACCATAATTTTGACCTCTCACATAACGAAAATAAGCCTTGGTTAGATAATATTCCAACCTTGCCATCACCAGATTGATATTACTTGCTGTATCCCGAAATTCAAGACTTCTAAGAATTTCAAGATCCGATTTTATCTGTTTTGTATAAAATGACTTTCGAGTGAAACCCATTTCATTGACTTTATTAAGGATCGTCAACAAAGAGTCTGCACGTCTATCAACCCCTTCGCGATCTATCCACAAGAACTTGCCTCTATTAAGATAATAACTTCTTGTTCGGAAATCCATTTCCGTGGAGTCCTTATCTCCCTTACATATTGTATATATATAAGCTTTTATCTTACGAGAATTTAGAGATAAACTATCAGCTTTCCAATCGGAAAACTTGTCCAACGTCAAATTTATATTAGGATTAATCTTTTCATTTTTACAACTTACAAGCAAAAAAGAGATAAGTGTAAATGACAATAAAATAAAAAGAGTATAATATCTTACTTGATAGATATTTTGCGTACGAGCTTGCCTATTTTGAGAATGTAACAACCCTTTTGAAGATTTAATTCAATATGTTTATCAGCACTGTCAATTTTTACTTGTCCAATACTAACACCTGTTATATTATAGATTTGTAGAGTCATCCCTGCAGCATTTGTTATATGCAATGTTGACTCATTAAAGGATATTGCAATAGATGACTGAACGTCTTCAATACCAGCTTTTGTACTCTGAGCTCTACTATTCGTAGGAACACAAAGGAATAAAGCTGAGACCAAGCTTATTAAAAGTATTTTTTTGATCATATTCGTCATATTTAATATCACTGCGGCAAAGATACATATTATTTTTTATACAACAAACAAATTTATTGTATTTTTTTCAAAATATTTTTTATCCTGCCATATACTTAAGAAGACTGTCTTATCAGGATACAACAATTAATTAAATAAATAGAAGAATCCTTCATGCAACAATTTATCAAATGTTTGTAAATTCGTACAATTTTGGGAAAAAACGGGAAAAACATCATGCGTTACATCTCATTTTTAATTATATTTGCAAGAGATTATTAACTAAAAACCCAATAATTAAAGATGAAAAGACTTCTATCATTACTGTTACTTGGTACACTTATCGTAAGTAGCATGGAAGCAAAAGAAAATGTAAAAAATGGAGGATACCCCATTTCACAAGTTCCTTTCACTTCGGTTAAGGTTGTTTCTGGAACATTCTGGGGACAACGTCTGAAAGCGAGCCGTGATGTGACCATACCTCTAGCATTTAAAAAATGTGAGGAGACCGGAAGGTATGATAACTTCTTTAAAGCAGCCCACCCTAGTACAAAATATAAGGTTGGGGGTTATTCTTTCGACGATACCGATGTTTATAAAACGATTGAAGGTGCCAGTTATTCACTTCAAACATATCCGGATCCTATCTTAAAAAACTATATTGACAGTGTCTTGAATATTGTTGCAGCAGCACAGGAACCAGACGGCTACCTTTATACAGCTAGAACGATGAATCCTCTTCATCCTCATGAATGGGCTGGCAATAAGCGTTGGGAGAAAGAAGAAGTTCTTAGTCATGAACTTTATGACTTAGGCCACATGATTGACGGTGCTGTCGCTCACTATCAGGCAACAGGCAGTCGTAAATTTCTTGATATCGCCATCAAATATGCCGATTGTGTATGTCGGGAGGTAGGTCCCAACAAAGGACAGGCATGTGTTGTCCCTGGTCATCAAATAGCAGAAGAGGCACTAGCTAAATTATATCTCGTTACAGGTGATAAGAAATATCTGAATGAAGCAAAGTTTTTCCTTGATTACAGAGGAAAGACTGAGATAAAAGACGAGTATTCCCAAAGTCATATCCCAGTAATAGAACAGAAAGAAGCTGTGGGGCATGCGGTACGCGCCGGATACATGTACTCGGCAATGGCAGACGTAGCTGCTCTTACCGGAGACTCTTCTTATATTAAAGCCATAGACAACATCTGGGACAATATTGTAAGTAAGAAATGCTACATAACGGGTGGTGTTGGAGCAACAGCAAGTGGTGAAGCTTTTGGTGACAATTATGAATTGCCAAATATGAGTGCTTACTGCGAGACATGTGCTGCCATTGCACAGGTTTATCTCAACTACCGTTTATTCCTTCTCCATGGTCAGTCGAAATATTTCGATTGTCTAGAACGTACACTATATAATGGAGTGATTAGTGGTGTAAGCATTGATGGAGGTACGTTCTTCTACCCCAACCCACTTGAAAGTATGGGTCAACACCAACGACAGGCTTGGTTTGGATGTGCATGTTGTCCTAGCAATATCGCACGTTTCATCCCTTCTCTACCGGGATATGTGTATGCGGTAAAAGATAATAGTGTCTATATCAACCTGTTTATGAGCAACAGCTCTACCATTGATGTGAATGGTAAAAAGGTTGAGTTGTCGCAGACCACAAATTATCCTTGGGATGGTGATATCACAGTATCCATTGGTAAAACCAGTGTATCTAAATTTAACATGATGATACGTATTCCCGGGTGGGTCAAAGGAGATGTTGTTCCAAGTGATCTTTATACCTATAGTGACAATGTGCGTCTCGGGTACAAGATCCTTGTAAATGGGAAAGAAGTAAAGAGTTACATGAAAGACGGATACTTCTGTATTGCCAACAAATGGAAAAAAGGAGATAAGATAAGTATTCATTTTGACATGCAACCACGTACGGTAAGGGCAAACAACAATGTTGAAGCAGACCGTGGGCGTGTTGCTGTTGAACGTGGTCCTTTAGTATATTGTGCCGAGTGGCCGGATAATGATTTCAATGTACTAGGAGTCTTGATAAACCAAAGTCCTCAATTTAAAGTTGTCAATAAGCCTGAAATGCTATATGGAATCAATGAAATTACAACAGATGCACAAACACTACAGTTCAATGAAGAGGGCAAATTACTTACAAAAGATGTAAATCTGACGCTGATACCATACTATGCATGGGCACACCGTGGCAGTGGAAATATGGATGTATGGATAGCTCAGGACTTGAGTGCGACAAAAGCGGCGAAGGCTCCTACCCTTGCATCTGAAAGTAAAGTTGAGGCCAGCATAAAATCGCCCTCCATAAATGCAGTCAATGACCGACTTATACCCAAGGATGGTAATGACCGTAGCATTCCCTATATACATTGGTGGCCCAAGAAAAATACCACAGAATGGATCAGTTACACATTCAAGTCTGAAACAAAAGTACAGAGTTGCACTGTATATTGGTTTGACGATGGCCCATGGGGCGGTTGTAGAGTTCCAAAATCATGGAATATCCAATACAAAGATAACAGTGGGAAATGGGTACCCGTCACCGGCGTTTCATCATACCCAGTCGTTAAAGGATCCGCATGTATAGCAAATTTTGACCCTGTGACAACAAGTTCGCTTAAGCTAGAGATACAGCAGCCTGAAGAATATTCGACAGGTGTATTTGAATGGGAAGTAAAATAACAAACTTCATAAATATAATCTACAGAAACCATACTATTACTTTTTAATATCCCCAGAAGTATTTTATATTTCTTGGGGATATTTTCTTTATAGTAACGGTTAAAATCTAGTTTTTTTATGTAAGTTTGCAAACCAAAACATCTATTATGAACAAAACACTCATCATGGCTTTTTGCTTAATGGCCATACCGATAGTAACATCGGCACAGAATGAACCGTACAAAAACCCGAACATGTCGCCGCAAGAAAGAGCGGCAGACCTATGTTCAAGATTGACATTAGAAGAAAAATCACTTCTGATGATGGATAACTCACCGGCTATCCCTAGATTGGATATTCCGCAATTCCAATGGTGGAGTGAAGCTCTCCACGGTGTAGCACGCAACAGTTATGCCACTGTTTTTCCTCAAACGATTGGAATGGCGGCATCATTTGACGACAAACTTCTGTATCAGATTTACAATGCCACTAGCGATGAAGCAAGAGCAAAAAATACGGCACAGCGTAAAAAAGTGAAGCTCCTAAGATACCAGGGACTTTCTTTCTGGACCCCCAACATCAACATCTTCCGTGATCCACGATGGGGACGCGGTCAAGAGACTTACGGTGAAGATCCATATCTAACAACGAGAATGGGACTGGCTGTTGTAAAAGGCCTACAAGGGAACAACCAAACAAAATATGCTAAATTGTATGCATGTGCAAAACACTTTGCAGTCCATAGCGGTCCGGAATGGAGCCGTCATAGGTTTAATGCAGAAAATATATCCCCTCGGGACTTATGGGAAACCTATCTCCCGGCATTCAAATCATTGGTTGAAGACGGAGGTGTCAAAGAAGTCATGTGTGCGTACAACCGTTATGAAGGAGATCCTTGTTGCGGAAGTAACCGGTTACTAAGCCAGATTCTACGCGAAGAATGGGGATTTAAGGGTATTGTCGTCAGTGACTGCGGTGCTATTAGTGACTTTTGGAAGAAAGGAGATCACGAGACAGAACCGGATGCGAAGAGTGCCTCAGCAAAAGCTGTTGTCAGCGGTACCGATGTGGAATGTGGTAATAACTATAAATCACTACCTGAGGCTGTGAAAGATGGTAAGATAAGTGAATCTCAAATAGATGTCAGTGTAAAACGGTTACTTGCTGCCCGGTTTGAGTTAGGTGATTTCGATCCGGACTCTCTTGTTGAATGGACTATGATACCTGAAAGTGTTATAGCATGTCAGGCACATAAAGATTTAGCTTTACAGATGGCTCGAGAATCAATGACCTTACTCATGAACAAGAATAACATACTGCCTCTTTCAAAAAAGGGTCTTAAGGTGATGGTCATGGGACCAAATGCAGACAATGCTACCATGCAATGGGGAAACTACAACGGAACCCCCACAAGCACCGTAACTATTCTTGATGGAATCAAGAACAAAACAAGTAATGTTACCTATACAAAGGGCTGTGAACATTGTTTTAACACTGCAACAGAAAGTCGTTTCAATGAGATTTTATCAACTAACGGTAAAAAAGGATTCACAGCGACATACTGGAATAATCTGAAAATGGAAGGAGAACCAGCTACGACACAACAAGTTTCAGAACCGTTCAACTTCGACATAGGGGGAAATACAGTCTTTGCAGCAGGAGTCTCACTCTATAATTTCACAGCAAAATATAAAGGAACATTTATTCCGACGAGAAATGAGAATGTGGCATTTCATATCAGTGGTGATGACGGATACATTGTTATTGTCAACAATGATACAATCATCAAATCATGGGCTAACCGTCTTACCGCAAAAGAGGCAGACCTAAAAGTTGAAACGGGGAAAAAATACGATATAGAAATTGATTACAAACAAACTGAAGGTGATGCCACCCTTAAATTTGATCTTGTTCATATTAAGAATCAAACAGCCGAAGAATCTGCTCATCTCGCTAAAGATGCAGACATTGTCATATTTGTTGGAGGTTTGTCACCTCAACTTGAAGGTGAAGAGATGCATGTCAACATTCCCGGCTTTAAAGATGGTGACAGGACTGACATACAATTACCAAAGGCACAACGTGATGTAATAACCGCACTTCATCATCTAGGCAAAAAAATCATATTTGTCAATTGTAGTGGTAGTGCTGTTGCCCTTGGTCCGGAAATCGTAAATTGTGATGCCATTCTACAAGCATGGTACCCAGGAGAACAAGGAGGTACAGCTGTAGCAGACGTTCTCTTTGGTGACTACAACCCTCAAGGTAAGCTGCCTATCACATTTTATAAAGACACGACCCAGCTTCCATCATTCGAGGATTATAATATGAAAGGAAGGACATACCGTTATTTTAAGGGTAAGCCACTGTTCCCATTCGGATACGGATTAAGCTACACCACGTTCGCAATAGATAAATCTAACCTAGTAGGAAAGATTGGGGAAAATGCCCAATTAAATCTCAGTGTAACAAATACAGGGAAAAAAGATGGTACTTATGTTGCTCAGTTATATGTTCGCTGTCTTGATGACAAGGACAGCCCCACCATAACCTTACGAGATTTCGAAAGAACTGAAATAAAAGCAGGAGAATCGAAGACGGTAGTGTTCAATATAACTCCAAAAACATTCGAGCGTTTTGATCCTAGTACGAATACAGTACGAATCATTCCAGGAAGATACGAATTACGCTATGGTTCCAATTCCGAACTAGAAAGCCAAAAGAGTATGACAGTAACTCTGGAATAATTGTTGAATCAAAAAGAAAGGGCTGAATATCTAAGTATTCAGCCCTTTCTTTTTCTATGAGATTATGATTAGAACTTATATCCCAAAGTTACTAAAATCTGATTACGCTTGTCACTAACCTTCGTAAAGGAAACCTCATTTGATTGATTAACAGTTGGATCAATATGGAAAGGATAGAAATGACCATCCTGAGCACTATACTGATATGCAAAGTCAAGGCTCATCTTATCAAATTTGAATCCTAAACCACACGTGATACGGTTGATTGCCTTCCAATTCACATAATCCGTAGAAGAAGCATGATAGGTAGATGGAGAACTGATACTCAAGTCTCTGTAACCATTGCTCTCATACATGGGTGACACATAATTATATCCAAATCTGACAGCAACAGAAGGATCAACTTTAGCCTCTAAACCAACTTTGAATGTTGAGACACCTTTCATTGTTAATCCTATATGGTTATTCATAAGATCATCACTGTAGCTGTCTCTCGTACCATCATAGTTTTCACCATTATCAATACGTGCATCACATGATGAATAATCAGCATATTCATAACCTGCGCCCAAAGCTAGATAGTCTGATATTGTATGTCCAAGACTTACTCCAAACTTCCACGGAGTATAGAGTTCATAGTCATAAGATCCATATACATTTCCATCAACCTGTCCTTTAAGATACATTGATGTGTTGTTACTTGACGTAAGCGTGTAATATGTAGGAGAAGATACCGTCAAACCGATTCTGAAAGGAGAGTCTTCTATCGGGCGGAAGATAAAACCAGCTTTCACATCAACACCGGTACCCGTAATACGGCGGTAGTCTTCTATGAGTAATTTATCTTTAACATGTATATCATCTGTTGGATAGCTCTCAACATAATTAGAGTATCCACTGTAATGAACATCGTATAAACCTACTGTAACACCCCAAAAGAAACGGTTCTTAATACCACCCGAAAGATTGAAATCATATTCACCCACATAACCGGTGTTTGCTCTATTCAGATTATAATTATCTGCGTTAAGATAACTTATTTTTCCTGTATTAGGATCATATCCCAGAATATTCTGGCTATTACAATATAATTCATCAATCATGCTATATGACCACTTCTCTTCATCCGTAATCGAACCATTCTTATTTGGTATATCCTGATTTTGTAACTTTGCTGCAGTCAATTTGTTCTGTGAAGAGTTGCCAAGACTATTAGCAGCAGACAATATATAATCGAAATTTCGACTCTTATGATAGTTGAAACCAAAGTTGATGTGATTGTCTGAGTTAAATCCTGATTTCATACTGAGTACAAATCCAATTTGATCAAAAGACATATTTGTCTTGTTACCACTTGCAAACTTTTTTCCATCCTGTTGAGAAACGGATCCGAAAGAACCTGCGAAATCATTTCTTTTATAGATTCCTATACCGGCAGGATTGCTACCCATAACAGAAATATCTGCACCCAGAGCATCTAACGCTCCTCCCATTCCAACATAACGGGCTGTTCCGTCTAGCTCTGGCTTTGCCAGATTTCCTATTTCATAAGGCTCTTGAGCCAACGCAGGCATTGCTATTGCAATACAAGCGATTATAGATAAACATCTTGTTTTCATCGCTTTGAATATTAATGTTGAATATTAATCTTATTTACTTATTACCTATGACCACCACCACTATGGCCGCCACCACTACCGAAGCTTCCGCCTCCTCCACCACCGCTACTGCTGCCACCGCCACTACTGCTGCGACTGCTACTTCCAAATGAACTACTGTTAGAAGAACTTTGTGAAGGAGTGTAATTATTTCCGGAAGAGAAGTTGTTACGCGAAGAAGTTGTCGTTGAACTGGAACGTCCAAATGTACTACGTGAGTTGCTGCCAAATGATGAGTTGTTACCTGAATAGACCCGGTTTGTGACACGAGCTCCGTTTCCACTGCGTCCAAAGGTACTACGGCTGTTGCTTCCAAAGGTGCTACGATTGTTGCCTCCAAAAGATCCACCATTTCTGCTTAGTATAGTTCCGCCATTGGATCTGTATCCTCTGTAGTTACTTGAACCACTAGAAGCCCAACCTCCACCAATATAGCC
>DAIOSW010000035.1:0-7088 GCA_036752365.1 Prevotella sp. | reverse complement strand
TAATAACCACCATAATATCCTCCACCATAATACCAAGGATCATATCCCCATCCTGCTCTCCAACCGTAATAAGGATAACCATATCCATATCCGTAATAGAAGCTGTCATAATACCAAGGATCATACCAATCATAATAAGGACTGCATCCAATATAACCATCAAAACGACTCATTTGTCGGGTTAAGCTGTAATCACCTACGTTGTTCATGGAATCCTTGGGATATACACCCCTACCAGAAAAAGAGATTACATCATCACCTGTCGAGTCATTGTCAATGTTTTGATAAGAGCTACGATAGCGACTGTTGTAATCGTCTACGCCACGGTTACTACGGCTATTGTTATATTCGTAAGAGCTACTGTTCGAACTTGACTTCTTTGAGAAGTAAAGATCGTCGTCCTGAGCCATTGATGCCAATGGCAAAACTCCCGCGAGGACTGAAATAAGGATTAACTTTTTCATAACTGCTCCTTTTTAATTATTTCTTGTTGTATCTAATGCAAAAATATAAAATATTTTACTGCAAAAATACGGAAAAACCCTAATATGTGATAGGGTTTACCCTATTTTTTATAATTTTGCACACATATTTAACATGTATATGAAATACTACGAAGTTGATTTTAGCATAAAGCCAGCAAACAATGATGCTGCCGACATTTTAGCGGCATTATCTGGTGATACAGGATTTGAGAGTTTTAATCATGAAGAAGGCATTCTTAAAGGATATGTACAGCGTGACTTGTTCGATGAACAGGCACTGGAAAGAATCATCTCCGACTTCCCCATTGAAGGTCTAAGCATCACTTACAAGGTAAAGGAAGCCGAAGACCGTGACTGGAATGAGGAATGGGAGGAATCAGGATTTAGACCGATCATCATAGACGAACGTTGTTCCATCCATGATACTCGCCATCTTCCGGAAGCAGTAATGCCTATAGATATCACTATAGACGCAAAATTAGCTTTTGGAACAGGCACACACGAAACAACCCGTATGATTACGGAATGTCTCTTAAATAAGAACGTGAAAGGGTATAGCGTGCTGGACTGCGGATGCGGAACAGGCATTCTATCATTTGTAGCATCCAAATGCGGTGCAGAAAGTGTGACAGGTTATGATATAGATGAATGGAGTGTAAGGAATGCTGAACATAATGCGAATATCAATTCCGTAGAGAACTTCAAGACCTTCCACGGTAACTGCACACTACTTACAGAAAATGAAGAATTAATCAACAGAGGGCCATTTAATATCGTTATTGCAAATATCAATAGAAATATTCTCATTCACGACATGCCATGGTTTAAAGGTGTGATGAAAGAAGACGGACAACTTATCTTAAGCGGATTCTATGAAGCCGATGCAGAAATAGTGATCCAAAGAGCTTCCGAATTCGGACTTGTTATTATCGACAAGAAGATAGATAATGACTGGTGCTGTTGTGTATTTCAATTGTCAGTCTCATAAGCATCCTCACCTATTTGTTCATGATTGCCGATAGTTAACTTTCGAAGATCATAATAGGAACCATTATAGATATCAAAGTCTACATATCCTTTAATACCTAGAAGCCGCCCACAATCCGTGTGCTGCCAGAATTTCCATTTCCCCTTATATTCCACCTTATCTACATAATAGTGGGCAATCCAATATGGATACTGATCAAAAATGGTATCATTAAGATAGGCCATTTTAAATTTATAATAGGTATATATAATAGGTTTTACCTTATAATGCTTTTCCACAATTCTTAACCAGGTAAGGACATCTGATTTAAATTGTTCTTTAGAAATATTGCCTTTCTTTTCCACATCAAGAACAGGAGGAAGATCACCATCCTCAAGATGAACCTGTTTCAAGAAATATTTAGCTTGGTCTTCAGGTGAAGTCTTAGTACTCCAAAAATGATAAGCACCTCGAATAAAACCGTTTTCTCGGGCTTGATAAAAGTTTTCATTAAAACTCTCATCGAGATTATTCGAACCCTCTGTAGCCTTCATAACAATGAATCGCACAGGACATTTTTCAATCATGGCCTCACGTAACTGGCCCCAATCTATGTCACCCTGGTAATGACTGATGTCAATACCATGGATTTCATAACCCTCGGGATAGGATACGTCACCATAAAGAGCTTTCCATCGAAAACTTGATGGACCGACAAAGAAATAGTAGAACGCCCAGATATAACCGATAGCAAGTAGTCCGCCACCGATCCATGTTGTCCACCTAGGAAGCCTTTGCATCATACGAATAAACACATTTGGACGTTTACGTCTAACGATTGTATGATGGCGTGAAGTGGTGGTTTTTTTTCTAGAATGAGCTGTTTTTCTTTTCTGTGCTACCATTATAAAAAGAATTAGCTCTCCCGGATGTTTTGTAGGGAGAGCTAATTTGGGTAAAATATTATTTACTATTCTCAAGTGCGAGAGTCTTTGTAGACTGATCACAAACGGAACTTGGTCCCCAATACTGGATTGGACCAGGATATACATAACAAGTTTCTTTCGCCCATTGATCACGTTGAGCAGCAAATGTCTTGAATGGTTTACCATCAAGTTCAACAAGAGCCTTACGGATAACCGGTTTCATTTCACCGTTACGTTTCTCCATATTCATCATCATTGTAATTGGCACACCACCGGCAATCCATTCTGCAGCAGGAGCAGTTGTATTTTTTATAATTGCCATATAACCGGTTTTGCCATTGGCGATGAGCTGCGAAGCACTTGCTCCAAGAGCGTAGCAATAGTCAGCATCATAGTTTGATGGAGCAGCACAACGTCCTTCATATCCGAAGAAATGATGCTGAGCTGCAAACTTGCCAACATACTTACCTTCTTTAGCCCACTTATCCAACTTAGCAGCAACCATGTCTGAAAGAAGTTTTTCAGTTTCAATAAGAGAAACCTGAACATTTCCGTGAGGGTCACGGTCAAGAGAAAGTTGACGTGCAACACCCTCTGGAAGGCTCTCAAACACCTCAGCATTCTTTGCAGAAAGATGATTGATTACATATTCGCGCTGAGCATCTTTATCGAGATTAACGAACTCACTACCATTAGCAGCAAGAAGGTCATTAAGTTCAGAAATAAGACGGTTGATTGCCGGAACAAACTCGATAAGTCCTTCAGGAATAAGAACAGTACCGAAGTTCCAGCCTTTGCTTGCACGACAAACAACAGCATTACAAATTTCGGTTACGATATTATCAAGTGTAAGATCCTTAGCCTCAACCTCTTCGCTGACGATACAGATATTTGGTTGGCACTGAAGCGCACATTCCAAAGCGATATGGCTGGCAGAACGACCCATCAGTTTAATAAAATGCCAGTATTTACGTGCAGAGTTGCAATCGCGCTGGATATTACCGATAAGTTCTGAATAGGTCTTGGTTGCGGTATCAAAACCGAATGAAGTTTCAATTTGCTCATTCTTCAAGTCTCCATCAATAGTCTTAGGACAACCTATTACCTGAACACCATATTTCTTTGCTGCGTAATACTCAGCGAGTACACAAGCATTTGTATTTGAGTCATCACCACCAATAATAACAATAGCTTTAATATCAAGTTGACGAATAATCTCCAAACCTTTTTCAAATTGTTCTTCCTTCTCAAGTTTTGTACGTCCACTACCTATAATATCGAAGCCACCGGTATTGCGATATTCTTTCAGCAATTCTGCTGTAATTTCCATATAATTGTGATCAACCAATCCACCAGGTCCCATCAAGAAACCGTAAAGACGATTCTCGGGATTCAGTTTTTTAATTTCATCAAAGAGTCCGCTGATTACATTATGTCCACCAGGAGCCTGTCCACCACTAAGGATAATACCTATATTCATAGCTTTCTTAACTGGTTCATCACCAGGAACGAACTCTACTAACGGCATACCGTAAGTGTTCGGAAACAATTTTTTAATCTCTTCCTGATCGGCAACACTCTGAGTTGGTTTACCTTCTTTTACTTTTACTGCGCCCTGAAGAGCCTTAGGCAGTTTTGGCTGATAAGAAGCTCTTTCAATCTGCAATGCACTTTTGTCCATAATTTATTTAAATATTTTGTTTGATGAATAATGAAGTCTCATTTTTTCGAATGCAAATTTACTCTTTTTCGGCGATATGACGAAAAAAAATCATGTTTATTCTTGCATATACCATTTTTTTGTTATCTTTGAACAAAATTAATCGGCGTTATAACGCCAGAAATTATGTTATTTCACTATCATTCAACCATGTATAAAGTATTAAATGTAAATATTTATGGCTAACAGAAGAACTTTAAAACGCAACATCAACTACATTTGCAGTGAATTGTTTGCAGAGTGCATTGCATCAGCACTCTATTCAGGAAAACCGGACAAAGAGAATGTTGACAACTTGCTTAGAACAATATTAAAATTGCAACATGATTATATTAGCCGAATTTCACATACTGAACCGAATATCGCTAAGGTCTATTACAAGACTTTGAAACAACACTTTCATAAAGAAGTGGATGAAATCATTGACTATATCAAAAATCTCAATTAGTTCATTCTAATTATAAATTTCACTGATTATGTTAAAGAGATTTTGCAGATGGATATTATATAAGCGTATGGGGTGGACTTGTGACATTACAGTGCCTCACCCCGACAAGTACATCATATGTTTAGCCCCACATACCAGTAATTGGGATCTGATTATTGGTCAGCTTTACAGTAGAGCAGAAGGAATAAAATCCAACTTTCTCATGAAAAAAGAGTGGTTTTTCTGGCCTTTAAATATTTATTGGCGTCATCTCGGAGGTATTCCTGTATGGCGTAATAAACATTCAAGCATGACTGACAATCTGGCTGAAACCGCATTGCATGAAAAGACATTTCATTTATGCATTACCCCAGAGGGAACACGATCGCTCAACCCTGACTGGAAGAAAGGATTTTATTACATTGCATTAAAGGCACAAATACCGATCCTTTTATATGGCGTTGATTATGAACAGCGTATCATACAATGCAATGATAGTTTTGTCCCTACAGGAGATATTGATCGTGAAATGGCCAGGATCAAGTCATATTTTAAGAAATATAAAGGGAAACACCCTGATAAATTTTCAATAGGAGAAGAAGTTTAATGAAAAGATTCATTATATATTTATATATACTTACTTCTATTATATCACCGCTATCTGCACAGAAATCGGCATCAGAGGGTAAACTGGAAACGAAACTACAACATTTCTTTAAGACTTATTCGCCTCATGGTGTCAAGTTAGAAAGTCAGCCTACCATGCTCAGTTATACGCTGGACAATGGCAAACAGACTCTATACATTTATGCTGACGAGTATTTCGGAGCACAGGAGTTCACCCCCGAAGTCACGAGTAACATTTACAAGAAGATAAAGAAAACAATCCCCTCACCATACAAAGATTATAAGATTACAATTTTCTCAAATAATATTTCAATTGACGAATTAATCCCCAACCGACTTGTCGACAATTCAGACAAGAGTCGTATGTGGGGCGACATTGAATATAAAGACCAACCATGGGTTTTCAATCTATCACGTCCTCTAAAAATAACCCGAGGATTGCAAAATAGACATCTCTCCTTATGGGCAAGTCATGGACGTTACTATAATATAAACTCTAAAAAATGGGAATGGCAAAGACCCAACTTGTTCTGCACCTGCGAGGATTTGTTCACCCAGACCATCGTTGTTCCTTATCTTATACCGATGTTACAAAATGCAGGGGCTATCGTATTTACTCCCCGTGAACGTGACTGGCAAAAAAATGAGGTTATCGTTGACAATGATTATCCTCAGAAGTATTATATGGAAACCGGGTGGAAAGATAAATGGTGCGACACCGAAATCAAGGGCTTTGCATACCGCAACGGAACATATAATGATGGAGAAAATCCATTTCAGAACGGAACAGCAAGAATGGCCACAGCCGTTTCCCGAAAATCCGGAACTTGCGGCATCTCATACACCCCGAACATCCCTGTTAGTGGCAAATATGCTGTCTACGTAAGCTACCAGACTCTTCCTAACAGTATACCTGACGCAGAATACATTGTTTGGCATCAAGGCGAAAAGACCGTATTTAAAGTGAACCAGACAATGGGAGGAAGCACATGGGTTTATCTGGGGACATTCGATTTCGATCAAGGGTGTGACAGATTCAATCGGGTAACCCTTTCGAATGAGAGCAAACATAAAGGTGTGGTTACTGCTGATGCCGTACGATTTGGTGGAGGCATGGGGAACATCAATCGGAACGGAGAGACAAGCGGACTACCCCGTTGCCTTGAGGGTGCACGCTATTATGCCCAATGGGCAGGAATGAACTACAATATTTACAGTTCTAAGAATGGTACCGACGATTACGGTGATGACATCAATGTCCGTTCGCTGATGACCAACTACCTTGGTGGCGGTTCTGTCTATATGCCGTCGTTAGATGGCGGCAAGGTGCCTATAGAACTATCTCTTGCCATTCATAGCGATGCCGGGTTTGTAAAAAACGACACAGATTTTGTAGGAAGCCTTGCCATCTGTACCACAGATTTCAATGATGGGAAACTGAATGCCGGCATTTCGAGACTTGCCTCCCGTGATCTGGCAGATGCTTTACTCTCAGGAGTCATGCGTGATATCAGATTTAAATATGGGAAATGGAACCGGCGTGAACTTTTTGACCGTAATTATTCAGAGACACGCAATCCGGAGATACCGTCGGCAATACTTGAAACCATGTCTCATCAGAACTTCACAGACATGAGATATGGGCAAGATCCAAATTTCAAATTCACTCTTGCACGTTCTATTTACAAGACCATACTCCGTTATATTAGTGATCAGCATGGAGCAGAATTTACCGTTACGCCTCTGGCACCCGATAATTTCTATATAGACTTCTCCAACAAGGGGGTTGCAACGCTCCATTGGTCGGAAGTGAATGACCTTCAGGAGTCCACATCACGTCCCAACGGATACATTGTTTATATGGCCAGCGGACACGGTGGCTTTGATAACGGTACGTTGGTTCATAGGAATAATTATTCAGTACATCTGGAACCGG
>DAIOSW010000034.1:0-18707 GCA_036752365.1 Prevotella sp. | reverse complement strand
CATACGACACAGAATGTAGGATGGATGTATGATAAATGTATGGTCAAACAGAATAGACTGTTTGTAAATCAAACAGTTATGTTAAAAATATGTAGGATGAAGAAATCGCGACTTCAGGTGTGAATAAAAGAGTAATCCCTTATCCCAGTATCTGTTGGGCATGCTCTTTTACCTTTATATCCTTAGGAGTGATAATCTTCTCGATAATACCTTCTCCATTAATAATAAAGGTTGTGCGCAATGTTCCCATATATGATCTACCATATAACTTTTTCTCACCCCACACACCGAATGCTTCAACTAAACTCTTATCAGTGTCTGCGATAAGAGGGAATGGAAGCTCATTTTTAGTGATAAACTTCTGGTGTGATTTCTCATCATCCACACTTACCCCTATGACTTCGTAGCCTTCTCGGCGTAGTTCTGTGTAGTTATCCCGAAGGTTACATGCCTCAGTAGTGCATCCTGAAGTATTGTCCTTCGGATAAAAATACAATACCAGTTTCTTTCCTTTATATTCACTCAGGTGGATATCTTCACCATTCTGATTCTTACCCAAGATTTCGGGTGCTTTGTCTCCAATATTCATCATTTTAAAATCAATTTAGTATATATCTTTGCAAAGAAACAAAAAAAAATTCATTTTGTTTATCTTTTTATTGATAAAAATGTAACTTTGCAATGATTGTTTATTTTATTACAAATTATTATGAGAGGACATATATTGCATTTTTATCTGTTTTTAATATCTCTATTTGTTGTGACCAACGTCACTGCTAATGAAAAAGTGTATCTTCATTTTGATAATACTTCTTACTATCTAGGAGAAACGATATGGTTCAGTGCTTATGTAAACGATATGGAGACCAACCGACCTACAACTCTAAGTGAGATATTATACACAGAAATTCTTTCACCTGAAGGTGATGTCCTTGATACTCACGTTTATAAGCTCAGAAAAGGTGCCTGTTCCGGTAATTTCACTCTTCCCCTATATGTCAAATCAGGTTTTTTTGAGATACGTGCTTATACCCGTTACATGCTTAGTTACGGTGAAGACAACTATTTTTCGCGCGTAATACCGATATTCGATGAAGTTAAAGGCGGTCTATATTCATACAGATATATGCTCAATCGGAAGCGTGTGGTTGATACTGTGGGGGTAAGCAGATCTTTAGTAAGACAAAAACTGACAAACACTATTTCTTCTACTCGTCCCTCATTATTGACAGTTTCGTTTGATTCAACACAGTTGAAACCCTTTTCAAAAAACAAACTGCTCATTCACGGTGAACCGAATGTGACGTTCTCGCTGTCTGTTACAGATGCAGCCAGTTCTTACCATTTCTCACGTAAAAATAATATTCAATCATCTTTTGTCGATGCCACATCATATCCTAAGTCAAAACAGACATCACTCAACTCAGCCTTAGTGCTGCCAGAGAAAAACTTAAGTCTTTCTGGTAGAGTAGTGGACAAGCGTACTCGTTTTAAAAACAGAGACAAAGTGAAAGGAATGCCTCCTTGTCTTCTTCATTATGCTTTTGAATCAAGTTCATATACACTACATGATAGTATTTGTACCGATAATAATGGATACTTCAATATTCCATTGCCTGACTTCTATGGCTCCTCGATGGCCCAGATTTTCTGTAGTGTCGACTCGAAGCATGCTGCCGTGACTGTGAATAAATGGTTCAGTCCTCCTGTAAAGGGATATAGTCCGGAGGAAATAGACCTTCAACCTAAGAATAATAAAGATTCTGTTTATCTCTATACAAATGATAACGAGTGTATACATTCAGCACAGGTCTTTAACTTGGCGGAAGAAATAGAATGGATGGTCGATCATAATCGAGATTGTAAAAGGCCAAAGGATTTGAATCAATTTTATTCTACATCTGATGTCGTGGAAAGTATTTTCTTACATCATAATTTCCCTGTAGCTGCAACCCGGCTGGTTTATTTGACAGACAGTGTAGCTCTTTGGATTTATGATGGGATGAGTCGTCCATTTGAAAAGGTGAAGTACTTGATTATTAATTCCGATTGGAATACTTGCAAAACCTTCAGTTATGAAAAGTTCAAATGTGGAGACATGAAAAAAAATTATTATTATAGTGATGGCGATAAAATTTTTGAATCATATCTGGGAACATCAGAACCTTGTAGGTTTCCTTCGTATATAATATATCTTGTACCCTTTGATAACTATGAAGAGCCTTCTGCTAAGTATCGCTTCAATATTGATGATAAGATTCGTTATACCTCAGTGCACGGATTTTCCCAGATAGGAAAATTCGTTTCATTGGAAAATAATGATTCACAACCTGTAGTGGCATCAGATTATCGTCGTACACTTTACTGGAACCCAACAGTGCAGACAGACAATGATGGAAATGCAGTTATTGAGTTCTATAACAATTCATCATGTACTAAAGTTCTGATATCAGCAGAAGGTATAACTTCTGATGGACGTGCGATTGTGAATCGATAAAAAAGATTAAAATATATTTATATTCGTTTCAAAATTAAAAAATATCTGTCAAAAGATATTTTACGTCCTTGTAATCAATTACCTTTGCGCCGTTTTTATAAGCAGAAAGTATGGAAATAAGCAACACAAGCAAGTCGCAACATCTCAACCATCTGAGTATGATGGGACTGATAGTTACATTAGGTATCGTTTACGGTGATATAGGAACATCTCCATTGTATGTAATGAAGGCTATCATTGGTGCTACTCCAACGATGGATGCAAATTATATCATAGGAGCCGTGTCGTGTATCATTTGGACTCTCACACTTCAGACCTCAGTAAAATATGTACTAATAGCTTTACGGGCTGACAATAAAGGTGAAGGGGGAATCCTTGCTCTCTATGCTCTTTTGAGAAAGCATAAGATGAAGTGGTTATACATATTTGCAATTATCGGGGCTGCGACGCTTATTGCTGATGGCGTCATAACACCTTCAATAACTGTTGTATCTGCAATTGAAGGACTGAATGGAATTGAACCATCTACCCCTGTAGTTCCAATTAGTATCCTTATTGTTACAATCTTGTTTTTTATTCAGCAGTTTGGAACTAACGCTATTGGAAAATCATTTGGCCCGATCATGTTAGTTTGGTTTACAATGCTTGGAGTTCTCGGATTAGCAACAATACCTCAGTATCTTCCAATCTTTAAGGCGTTTAATCCCTACTATGCCGTTCGCTTGCTGATCAGCTGTCCAGACTGGTTCCTCATTTTAGGAGCGGTTTTTCTTTGTACTACAGGTGCTGAGGCTCTTTATTCAGATTTAGGACATTGTGGTGTACGTAATATCCGTATCAGCTGGATATTCGTTAAGACAATGCTTATTCTTAATTACCTCGGTCAAGGTGCATGGGTCATTGCTAATATGAACCAAATACATGAAGGAGTCAATCCTTTCTATGCCATCATGCCAGAGTATATATTGATGTTTGGGGTCATCATGTCTACAATTGCAGCGGTTATAGCCAGTCAGGCCCTTATCAGTGGCTCTTTCACTATCTTCAGTGAGGCGATGAACCTTAATTTCTGGCCACGTCAACGTATCAAATATCCTACTGACGTAAAGGGCCAGCTATTCATTCCTTTTGTGAATATTTCACTTTTTGTGCTTTGTGTGTTGGTCATCCTTTTCTTTGGGACGTCATCACGAATGGAGGCGGCTTATGGGCTTTCTATCACCATCACAATGCTCATGACGACAGTTTTGTTAGGCTTTTATCTCCACTTTAAGAAGATCAGTATGTTCATTGTCGTTCCGGTTGTCACATTCTTCTTCTCGCTAGAGATGCTCTTCTTTATCGGAAATATGTTCAAGTTCATGCATGGAGGTTGGGTTACAATATTTATAGCCGGATTGATAACGATAGTGATGTATGTTTGGTATAACGCTCGAAAGATACGTAACAGACAGATGCAATTCACAAAGATTCAGCCTTATTTCAAAATAATCTCTGACATCAAAAATGATTCAACGATATCTCATTATGCTACAAACTTGATCTATTTGAGTAAGGCTAATAATATCGATGAGATAGAAAGCAAGATCATGTATTCAATTATAAACAAGAATCCTAAACGTTCAGAACACTATTGGTTGCTCCACGTGGATTATCATGATGAGCCGATGATGTGTGAATATGATGCAAAACAACTTATACCCGGAACTTTATATAGAGTAAATCTTAGGTTGGGATTTCGGATACAACCCGATGTCAATGTCTTTTTCCGTCAGGTCGTAGAGGATATGGTAGAAAGCGGTGAATTCACTCTTGATAGCAGTTATCCTTCATTAAAAGAAAATGGGATAGGTGGCGACTTCAGTTTCATTGTTATTCATCGTATTAACTCTCATGAAAACACCTTTGGTCTGCATGATAAGTTCGTAATGAATGCCTATAGTATTCTTAATGTCTTTGAAACAAGTGTTCCACGTGCTTTTGGCTTGGATACATGTAATGTAAAAGTAGAGGAAGTGCCTCTAATCATACGAACAAAATATAAAATGAGGATTAATAGAGTGGAGTAGAATGCTTGTCCAAAATGCGGAATATGAGTTTTGTAATCTCTGTTTTGCAAACAGGGCAAATATACGTTTGGTGACTTATTTTTAGTCAATTTCTTCAGATGTAGAGTATTAAAAAATGTTGTATGTCTTTGTATTGACAGATTAAAATAGTACCTTTGTGGTCCGATGATAATGATATTATTTTTAACAACATAAATTATACAATTATGGCAAGTTACAAAACTTTAGGCTTAGTAAACACCCGTGAGATGTTTAAGAAAGCCATCAATGGAGGTTATGCTGTTCCAGCATTCAACTTTAACAACATGGAGCAGCTGCAGGCTATTATAAAGGCTTCTTCAGAATTGAAGTCACCGGTTATCCTGCAGGTTTCAAAAGGTGCTCGTAATTATGCAAACCAGACATTGCTCGAGTATATGGCACAGGGCGCAGTAGAGTATGCAAAGGAAATCGGTTGCAAACATCCTGAGGTTGCTCTACACCTTGATCACGGTGATAGCTTCGAACTCTGCAAGAGCTGTGTTGACATGGGCTTCTCTTCAGTTATGATTGACGGTTCTTCTCTTCCTTATGAAGAGAACGTTGCTCTGACAAAAAAGGTTGTTGAGTATGCACATCAGTTCGACGTAACTGTTGAGGGTGAGTTAGGTGTTTTGGCAGGTGTTGAGGATGAGGTTGCTTCTGAAGTTTCTCATTATACAAAACCTGAAGAAGTTATTGACTTCGTTACTAAGACAGGTGTTGACTCTTTGGCTATTTCAATTGGTACAAGCCACGGTGCATATAAGTTCAAACCAGAACAGTGCACACGTGATCCGAAGACTGGTGTTCTTGTTCCTCCTCCATTGGCATTTGATGTACTCGATGAAATCATGCAGAAGCTTCCTGGCTTCCCAATCGTTCTTCATGGATCATCTTCTGTTCCACAGGAGTATGTTGACATGATCAACGAAAACGGTGGTAAATTGCCAGACGCTGTAGGTATTCCTGAGGAAGAACTTCGTAAGGCAGCTAAGAGCGCTGTTTGCAAAATTAACATCGACTCAGATTCTCGTCTTGCTTTCACAGCAGCTGTTCGTAAGACTTTGGCAGACAAACCTGCTGAATTCGACCCACGTAAATATTGCGGACCAGCACGTGACCTGATGGAGGTAATGTACAAACATAAGATTACCGATGTATTGGGTTCTGACAACAAGTTGGCTCAGCTCGACTAATTAGTTTTAGAATATAAAAAAAGGTATTTCGAATTTTCGAAATACCTTTTCTGATGTTATCAACTATACTTTTATTTTTCTTTATAGCAGATGATTATTTGGGTTGTTCTGCATCAAACTTTAATACTCCTCCTGTTGTAGGATCGAGTGTGACATGGGTTGTGTACTTCTTATTGAATAACTTATCACTCAAAACCTCGGTGTTGCCAAATTGTGCCGTAGAGAATTCTCCTGAAGCAATACTATTATTGTCGGAGGTGATAGCTATTTTCACTTTTCCTGGCACGTTAACATATACGCCGCCTTCCGGCTTTTTCAATTTCTTTGCAGCTTCTGTATCAACTGGTGGAACGGTATGCTGATCTTCTACGTTAATATAATAAGGAGCGCCTGCAAGGTCATCTGCTTCTGTTAATCCAATCTTCTTTGAGAAACGAAATAATACCTGACGAGAAACTGTCTTATCCAAGTTTATGGATATAACACTCTCTGTGGTATCCTTAACTATCGTTCCGGAGAAAAGCTGTGAGAGCGCATTCTCTTTAATGTTAAGGTTGTTTAGCATGATCTTTAGTTGCTCTCCATCTTTAGGCATATAGTCAGCTTGTCCCTTATTTAGCAGATCACGGCTTTCACGGATATCATAAATCTCTTGGGCAATCAATTCTGCCATCTTTGCGGAACTTCCTGCTGTGAGAATTTCTTCGCTTAGAAATTTTCTTGGGTTTATAAGTTCAGGCTTGCGGGCGCTTACGAATGGCTTGATGTCTGAGTGAGTAGCGACATCTGCATTGATCGCTAATAAGATTCCTTCTTCACTCAATTTTACATTTGAAGCTGAACTTTTCGGATCGAACTTTATGGTATAAGATTTATTCTTGTCGGGAACTCCTACCGTGTACAGACGGGCAGAGATGATCTTAAAAGAAGAATAAGGCTCATATTCAGTTCCACTCAGACTTAGGTATTTCTCAGAGTACTTACAAAAGTCTCCTGGCTTGTATGTAGATTTTTCTATTTGTAGCACGACACGTAAAGAGGTGCTTGGAAGAAAGTAGGTAACTCCTTCAGGGGTCACTCCCGGTTTGTATTGTGTAACGTTAGTTTGGGCTAATGCACCGCTACTAGCTATGACAAACAGACTTGATAAAAGAAAATGTCTCATGATATAACCTTTGTTTAATCGTTAATTCGTTTGAATGATTTGGGTAGATAATTGATGATGTCACTTGCAATGAGGCTTTCCTCTCCTAGCTCTTTTGCGGCTAGGTCGCCAGCCAGTCCGTGCAGGTACATTCCAACAATACAAGCATCTCCTTGTTTGTATCCGCGAGCTAAAAGGCCTGTAATAATACCTGAAAGTACATCACCGCAACCGGCTGTTGCCATTCCACCATTTCCAGTAGAATTGAATATCACGTGTCCGTCAGGCATACACAACGCACTGTAATGGCCTTTCAGGATAATATACGCTTGAGAATGTTCTGCAAAGTCACGAGTTTTGATCAGTCGTTCGTAGCCGTCATTACATCTGCCGACAAGTCGATCAAGTTCTTTGGGATGTGGAGTCATGATGATGTCTTTCGGAAGTTGTTGGAGCCACGCACGATGACTTGCTAAGATGTTTATTGCATCTGCATCCACTACCGTGGGCGCCTGTGTGCGACGAAGCTGGGCTATCATTGCTATCGCTGTGGCATCAGCCTGTCCCAGTCCCGGTCCGATGGCCATAGCATCGAAATCATCACTGTCTATTGCTTCTGAGAAGAACATTTCATCATGGTTGGATCGTACAATGGCTTCAGGTACTGAGGTTTGCATGATTCCCATGTTACATCTCGGCGTGTGAACCGTCACCTTTCCAGCTCCGGAGCGAAGACAGGCTTTACTGGCAAGAGTGGCTGCACCAGCCATACCGGAACTTCCTGCTATAATAAGGGCATTACCCATCATTCCTTTATGTGCAAATGGATTCCTATCCATCAATCTGCTCCTGATGTCTTTTTCCTCCAGCATTGAATATTGGGCATCAATAGCGTTAATTCCATCCTGACTGAGGCGTATGTCCAATACTTTAAGCTTACCGATATACTGTTGATTTTCTGCAAACAGAAATGACAACTTAATCTGTTGAAGGGTTAAGGTCATTTCTGCCTTTATAATATTCGCCCTTACATTATAGGTGTTGTCTTCAGTCATCAATCCTGATGGAATATCTAGACTTACTACCTTTGCTGGTGAGGCGTTAATGTATTTTACCAGTGAGGCAAATCCACCGGTAAGAGGTTTATTGAGTCCTGATCCGAATAACCCGTCTATGACTAAGGTGTCACTTTCGAGTTTGGGTGGATCAAATTCTTGTTTTATCTCAAAAAAAAACTCAACACGTTTGTTGTCAACAAGTCGCGTTCTGTTAGATGCACAGTCCTGTGAAAGGTGCCCATTTATATTAAAAAGGTATACTTTTACTTTATAGTTAATGTCTGTAAGCATTCTTGCAACAGCAAGAGCATCGCCTCCATTATTCCCAGGTCCTGCAAATACCACAATTGGTGTTGCATTACTCCACACGCTACAGATGGCGTGAGTTAATGCCTTGGCCGAACGTTCCATTAGGTCTATCGAAGAAATGGGTTCGTGCTCTATCGTATATTTGTCAAGCTCATGAATTTGAGCACTTGTGAAAATCTTCATACGATGCAAAATTACAAAATTAATGCTAATCTATAGTGATAGTTCGGAAGATTTTTAGTAATTTTGTGCCAAAATATACAAATACATAGAATGCAGACAGTAAAAATTAAGGATAAAACTTTCGCTTTATCATATTCTGAAGCTGAATTACAGAAAAATATTAAAGCAGTTGCCAATCGTATTAATGAGGATTTTGCCGGCAGAACCCCTTTGTTGTTAGGTGTCCTTAACGGCTGTTTTATGTTTGCTGCAGATCTGATGAGAAATCTGAATATTACATGTGAGATTTCATTTGTTAAATTAGCGTCTTACCAGGGCACAACATCCACAGGTAAAGTGAAGGAAGTAATAGGCCTGAACGAGGACATTTCAGGGAGAGACGTTATCATCATTGAGGACATTGTGGAAAGTGGTCATACGATGCAACGTATGATAGAGACTCTAGGTACTAGAAATCCAAAGTCTGTCCATATTTGTACTCTTATGCAAAAACCGGAAAAACTTGAGATTCCGTTGGATATTGAATATGTAGCAATGAAAATACCCAATGCTTTCATCATTGGTTATGGTTTTGATTATGATCAACAGGGTAGAAATCTGCGTGATATCTATTCTTTAGTAGAGGAATGATTATTAACAACATAAACTGAAAAATGAAGAATATCGTAATTTTTGGTGCTCCCGGTTCAGGAAAGGGTACACAAAGTGAGCAACTTATTGCCAAATATGGCTTTGAACATATCTCCACAGGTGATGTGTTACGTAATGAAATCAAAAATGGAACAGAACTTGGCAAGACAGCCAAAAGCTTTATCGATAACGGTCAGCTAATTCCTGATGATTTGATGATCAATATTCTTGCAAGTGTATATGATAGCTTCGGTAAGGAACACAAAGGTGTAATCTTTGATGGATTTCCAAGAACGATACCTCAGGCTGAGGCTCTCAAAGTCATGCTAGCCGAACGTGGACATAAAGTTGCTGCAATGATAGAACTCGAGGTTCCTGATGATGTACTCATGGAAAGACTTCTTAAGCGTGGACAATTGACTGGTCGTGCTGACGATAATGAAGAAACCATCAAAAAACGTCTTGTCGTTTATTATAATCAGACTGCTCCTCTGATAGAATGGTATAAAAATGAAGGCTTACACTATCATATTAAAGGATATGGTGAGCTTGCAACAATCACTGCTGATGTCTGCAAGGTTGTTGATAATATATAATATAAAATAAAATAGCACAAGGTATATGCCAGAATCAAATTTCGTCGACTATGTCAAGATATACTGCCGCTCAGGTAAGGGTGGCAAGGGCTCGATGCATCTTCGTCATGTAAAATATCAGCCTAATGGTGGTCCTGACGGTGGAGACGGTGGTCATGGTGGTAGCATATACCTACGTGGCAATCATAATTTTTGGACATTATTACATCTACGATACGAACGTCATGTTTTTGCCGAGCATGGAGGAAACGGTGGTAGAGATAAATGTCATGGAACAGACGGTGTCGATAAATACATAGATGTGCCGTGTGGTACTGTTGTATATGATGCAGAGACGGGTAAATACATCTGTGATGTATCTTATGACGGCCAGGAAGTTCTGTTGTTGAAAGGTGGTAGAGGCGGACTCGGCAATTTTCAGTTCCGTACTGCTACCAATCAAGCTCCACGGTATGCTCAACCTGGTGAACCGATGACAGAGAAAACAATTATTCTGGAGTTGAAACTACTAGCAGATGTTGGTCTCGTTGGTTTTCCTAATGCAGGTAAGAGTACATTACTCTCGGCAGTGTCAAGTGCTCGTCCAAAAATAGCTAACTATCCTTTTACCACACTTGAACCATCACTGGGAATTGTCAGTTATCGTGACCGTCAGTCTTTTGTAATGGCTGATATTCCAGGTATTATAGAAGGCGCAAGTGAAGGAAAAGGGTTAGGACTTCGTTTCCTACGTCATATAGAGAGGAATTCTCTACTTCTATTTATGGTTCCAGGTGATACTGAGGATATCAAACATGAGTATGAAGTTCTTTTAAATGAGTTGAGAAACTTTAATCCTGATATGCTCGACAAACATAAGGTCCTTGCTGTAACCAAATGCGATCTTCTGGATGATGAGCTTATCGATATGATAAAAGAAACAGTTCCTGAGGATCTTCCCGTAGTATTTATTTCCTCTGTAACAGGCAAAGGAATTGACGAACTAAAAGATATTCTTTGGAAGGAACTTAACAGTGAAAGTAATAAGTTACTGGAAATAACATCAGAGGAGTCATTAGTACATCGTGACAAGGATTTAGGTAAATTGTCAGAAGAGCTTCGAATAGAAGGTGCTGATGATAGCCTGATTGATACAGATGACGAAGACGTGGAAGATTTGGACGACTTCGAGTACGAGGATGTCGATGAAGATCCCCGTCATTAAATATTATAATATATCACCAAGGGTGTCGGCATTCAGTACGACCCGTCACGGTGGATACAGTAAGGGTGCTTACGCATCATTCAACGCAAATAAATATTGCGGAGACGATGTAGATGATGTCTTGAAAAATAGAATTGCATTATGTGAAGAACTAGGTCTTTCACCTAAGAGACTAATCCTTCCGCACCAGACCCACGGTGTGGTAGTCCGAAAAATTGATAGTAGATTGCTTGACCTTGATGAAGAGCAGCAAACGGCTGATTTGGAGGGCGTTGATGCCGTTATGACAAATATGGCACGGGTTTGTGTTGCCGTATCAACAGCAGATTGCATTCCTGTTCTTCTGTATGACGAGAAACAACATGCTTGTTGTGCTGTACATGCTGGATGGCGTGGAACTGTCAATAAAATCGTGGAGAAAGCTGTCGCAGAGATGACAGCTAATTATGGAACTGAACCTGCTATGTTGCATGCTTGTATCGGACCTGGTATATCTTTAGAAAATTTTGAAGTAGGAGATGAGGTCTGGCAGGAATTCGCGGATGCTGGTTTTAACATGGACAAAATTAGTTGTAGATCTGCCAAGTGGCACGTAGACTTGTGGGAATGTAACCGCATGCAATTGGTGGACGCGGGTGTGAACCCCCGTAATGTTTCGGTAGCAGGTATCTGCACCTACTCTCATGCCGATGAGTTCTTTTCTGCTCGTAAACTATCAATTAACTCGGGCAGAATACTCTCTGGGATATTTTTAAATTGAATCTTTTTATTAACCTTTTGATTATTAATATGTATTTTCAACTAAAACACATCCTAATATGCGCTACTTTCGTCGTGACTTCGACTGTGGTCGCAAAAAATACTTTTACGTCTGCAGAACAGCAGCAAGTGAGCATTATTACACCTGGACTATTTGCTAATTCCAGTGCATTCAGTATCAATTTTGAGATAATGCGATCCAATGAATGGAGTTTCCCTTTGCCTGTTGGTAAAGCTAAAATCCTAAATGACTATCGTATGGAGATATCTACAAAAGAAGGGGATAATGTGAAAGCAATGTTTGACGGTGTCGTTCGTTTATCTCGTACAACATCGGGATACGGAAATGTAATTGTCATTCGTCATGATAATGGTCTGGAAACTGTTTATGGACACAATGCTCAGAATCTTGTAGAGGTGGGTGCGAAGGTAAAGGCAGGACAGACTATTGCAATTGTAGGTAGCGATGGGGGACGTACATATTGTCAGTTCGAAGTAATGATCAATGGAGGACGTATAAATCCAGAAATGATATTTGATGTCAACCGTCATAAACTGATCCGACAGACTATCATATGTCAGAAAGATGGTACTCGTGTGCAACTAAGTGTTGAAGATAATAAAGAAAAGATAGATAAAGAGGGTAAAGGGATGATTTCTTCAGAGGTATCTTCTCGCGAGAAAAATCAGAGTGAATTGTCGTTTAAAAATCAATTTACCATAAATCTTGCAAATCTGAGTCCAGCTGAATGGAGTTATCCATTGCCAGGAAGTCATGTAATAAGTCCTTATGGGGGAAAACGTGGTCATAGTGGTGTAGACATAAAGACAAAACCAAATGATAATATACTTGCAGCCTTTGATGGAGTTGTAACTCTTTCCGGAGTTCATTACGGTTATGGAAACTGTGTGATTATACGTCATGAAAACGGGCTTGAGACTTTGTACAGTCATAATTCAAAAAATTTGGTAAAGGTTGGTGATAAAGTGAAAGCAGGTCAAGTTATTGCATTAACAGGGAGGACAGGACGTGCAACGACAGAACATTGTCATTTTGAGACACGTATAAATGGAAAAATATTTGATCCGGATTTGATTTTTGATTGCCATCACAACGTGATAAAGACCGATCTGGTGACATTCACGAAGCAATCGAGTGGAGGTGTAACTATCCGTGCACAGAAAAATTATATAGCAAAAGGAAAATAATCAACAAAAATATCCCGCAAATTTATCATAGGCTGTTTAGAAATACAGTTATTGAAAATTTGCGGGATTTAATTTATTTATGTCGGTTGCTGCGTTGCTCTCGGTATTTTGCTTTTTGTTTAGCACTACCACTACCGTGTGCTCCAGTGATGTAGCCCTTTTTCTTAGCCTTAGTCTTCACCTTTTTCTTGTCATCCGATTCTTTCGGAGTGTTTCTGAAGACGATACCGCCACCTGCGATTATCTCGTCAATATCGTCACCTTTACTCATATTTGTATGTTTAATTAATGATGGAATAAACGTATACCTGTAAATGCCATAGTTATGCCGTATTTGTCACATGTATCAATGACATTGTCATCACGGACAGAGCCACCAGCCTGTGCAATATATTCCACACCGCTTTTATGTGCTCTTTCGATATTGTCACCAAATGGGAAGAATGCATCGCTGCCAAGAGCTACCTTGCTATTCTTTTTAAGCCATTCTTTCTTTTCTTCCATGGTTAACACTTCTGGTCTTTCCGTAAAGAAATTCTGCCATATACCGTCAGCCAATACATCCTCATGGTCTTCGCCGATATACACATCTATTGTGTTATCGCGGTCAGCACGACGAATCTTTTCTATCCAAGGCAAATTCATAACTTTCGGGTGTTGGCGTAGAAACCAGATGTCAGCCTTATTGCCAGCAAGACGTGTACAGTGAATACGGCTCTGTTGGCCTGCGCCAATACCGATAGCCTGACCGTCTTTGACGTAACATACTGAATTACTTTGAGTGTATTTAAGGGTAATCAGTGAAATGATAAGATCACGCTTAGCTTCTTCTGTGAAAACTTTGTTTTTAGTTGGGATATTTTCGAAAAGCGTATCATCGTCTAGCTTAATTTCGTTACGTCCCTGTTCAAATGTTATTCCGAAAACTTGTTTATGCTCTACTGGCTCAGGTTTGTAATTCGGATCGATCTTAATCACATTGTATGTACCTTTACGTTTGTCTTTTAGAATGGCAATAGCTTCGGGTGTATAGTCCGGTGCAATTACACCATCACTGACTTCACGCTTAATCAGGGTTGCTGTAGCCTCGTCGCAAGTGTCGCTTAATGCTATAAAATCACCGTAACTGCTCATGCGGTCTGCACCACGCGCTCTTGCATAAGCGCAAGCCAAAGGCGTAAGCGGTAATTTGATATCGTCAACAAAATAGATTTTCTTGAGAGTATCGCTCAATGGCAAACCCACAGCAGCTCCAGCTGGTGAGACGTGCTTGAAACTGGCAGCGGATGGCAGGCCTGTAGCAGCTTTCAACTCTTTGACAAGTTGCCAACTATTGAGTGCGTCCATGAAATTGATATATCCTGGGCGTCCGTTAATAACTTCGATAGGCAGTTCGCCTTCGTTAATGAAGATTCTGGATGGTTTTTGATTCGGATTACATCCGTACTTTAAAGCTAATTCTTTCATTCTCTGTGAGGAATAAATTTAATTATGCCTGCAAAGTTACGTTTTTCCAGTGATATATGCAACAAATATTTCACCTTATTCAAATCAGATAAAATAAAAAGTACATTGTCTACAGTCTTCAACTGTTTGACAATGTACATCGATCTTTAATGGGTGGAGCTGGAGGGATTCGAACCCTCGTCCAAACAGGGAAACCATATGCTTTCTACATGCTTATTTCAGTCTTTAATTTTCGTGCTTAGGCAAGACCTGAACCACCTACCGAAGCCTTATCTTCTAAAGTTTCATCAATGCGTCGAAGCACACAATGACTATTCCCGATTTACTGCACCACTTGATCGAAATACTTCGGAACAACAGTTTCCGAGTGGTGTCTCGTCCCTCTATCTAATAAAAGGATAAAGCCAGTAACCTACTGTGATTCGGTTAGGCAGCAAGAGCGTAATTATTTTCGCCAGATAAATTTTTGACAACCGAGATTTAGGAGCAGACTGCCCGCGCTCCGCATGCTTACATACCATTCCAACCCGCTGTCAAATCCAGTCAACCCCGAGCGGTTTAGTAGTTCTCTCACTTGAAAACTGTTGCAAAGGTAATACAAATTATGAAAATTATGAAAATAATTAAGAATTTTTTAGTTAACTTCCAGTGCTGTGTTTTCTTGAGTCAATATGTTTTTGTTCATTGCATGCCTGTTTTACTTTTTTTTTAGTACCTTTGCAATAAAATTATTAAAATCAAGTTATATTTAATACAAGATTAACCGAATGTATAATTAAATAATTATGGAACAAGTCGCTTGCTTGACCTATTCTCACGATAGTATGAATGTAGTAGAACGTGCAACAAAAAGAGTAGCTGATGTGATATGCGCTTTTGTTGGCTTGGTGGTTCTTTCCCCAATATTTCTAGTTGTTTATGTCTTGTTAAAAAAACAAGGGACAGGCTCTGTCATTTTTTCACAGGAACGAATTGGATATAGAGGGCAGCCTTTTACCATCTATAAGTTTCGAACGATGTCCAATGAAGATGAGGATAAATGTCCACAATTGGTCTCAACTCCCGATGTTACTAGAATGACAAAGTTGGAATGTTTTCTCAGACGTCATCATTTAGATGAACTGCCACAATTATATAATGTTCTGAATGGTGATATGTCTTTTGTCGGACCACGTCCGGAGCGTCGATATTTTATTGATAAGATCATGAAAGAGGATCCGGATTATGAACTCATATTTGAAATGCGTCCAGGTCTGACATCTGAAGCCACACTATATAATGGCTATACTGATACAATGGAGAAAATGTTAAAACGTCTTCATATGGACATTCATTATCTTGAGAACAGATCCCTTTTACTGGATATACATATTGTGATAGATACTGTTTATGCCATAGTAAGTGGCAAGAAATTTTAAAGCACACTATATTGAATATGAAAAAAATATTAATATTATTACCTCTTTTTCTCTTCCTTTCTGTAAATATGTTGGCGCAAAGTTCCATGTCAGACGAACAGGTGGCTCAATTTGTTATGGAACAGCATGAAAAAGGAACCTCGTCAACACAGATTGTAACTCAACTAATGCAACGAGGGGTCAACATCGAGCAAATTCGCAGAGTAAAAAAGAAATATGAGACACAGCAAAGCAGTGGAATGGATGCTAAGGATTTGACAGGAACTAGCAAGTATAGTAAATCTAGAGCACGTTCATCCAATGAAAAGACTCAAAGTAACACTGTCTCACAGTATCGAAAACAGAATGCCAATCAAACAAATTATACTCATACTTACGATGCCAATGATGCAGAATATCTGCAGATGCAAAAGGAACTGGCTACGATTATTCCGGATTCATTGGAAAATAACGAAAAATCAGGTAAAAAGGTTTTCGGAAGGGATATCTTTAATCAGAAAAATCTTTCTTTTGAACCCAATATGAATATTGCGACTCCTCAAAACTATCGATTAGGTCCGGGTGATGCTGTCAATATAGATGTATGGGGAGCTTCTCAGAATACTTTTACAGAAACAATATCTCCTGATGGAACTGTCCAGATCGAAGGTTTTGGACCCGTACAATTGAGTGGATTAACCGTCTCTCAGGCAAATTCAAGATTGCGTTCTCAACTTGGTGCGCGATATCAGAATTCTAAGATACAATTGACGGTTGGACAAACTCGTACAATCATGGTAAATGTGATGGGAGAGGTAAAGACTCCAGGAACATATACCTTATCAGCTTTTGCTACGGTCTTTCATGCTTTATATATGGCTGGTGGAACGAATGATATAGGAACACTTCGAAATATAAAAGTATATCGTCATAATCGGCTTATTACGATTGTCGATGTTTATGACTATATTCTTAATGGCAAGTTGACAGGTGATGTTCGTCTTGCAGATAATGATGTTATTGTGGTAAGTCCTTATGACTGTCTGGTTAACCTAACAGGAAAGGTTAAACGCCCCATGTATTACGAAATGCGCAAGAATGAAAGTCTTGGAACAGTCTTACGTTATGCCGGTGGCTTTACTGGCGATGCTTATAAGAAATCCATAAGGGTCGTTCGCAAGTCCGGTCATGGATATTCTGTATACAATGTGGGTGAATTCGATCTAAATACATTCCGAATTGATGATGAAGATTCTGTAAGTGTTGATTCTGTTTTGAGAAGATACTCTAATATGGTCGAAATCAAAGGAGCTGTTTTTAGACCTGGTATGTATCAAGTAGGAGGAGAAATTACCAGTGTACGTTCTCTTATTGAACATGCCGAAGGTGTCACAGAAGATGCTTTTGTTGACCATGCCGTAATGCACAGAATGAAGAGTGACAGGACCTTGGAGGCCTTGTCTATTGATGTCAAGGGCATTATGTCAGGTAAGGTTGCAGATGTTCTTTTGCGTAATGAGGATGTTCTATATATACCAAGTAGAAAAGAGGTGAAGGAAGATCAAACTATGACGATTCATGGAGAGGTAGTTTATCCTGGCGTATATCAATATGCAGAGAACGAAACACTTGAGGACTTTGTCTTACAGGCAGGAGGACTTAAGGATGCAGCTTCGACTGTGAAGGTAGATGTGGCTAGACGTATTTCTGATCCTAAATCCACGACATCCTCTGCTGAGGTGGCTAAGACATTTAGTTTCTCATTGAAAGACGGTTTTGTCATTGACGGAGAACAAGATTTTAAACTGATGCCTTACGATGAAGTTTATGTGCGTAAAAGCCCGGCATTCATTCCACAACAAAATGTTATTGTTGAAGGTGAAATTCTATTTGGTGGAACATATACGCTTTCAAAGAAGAGCGAACGTTTAAGCGAAATTATACAAAAAGCCGGAGGCGTCAGCAACATGGCATATATTAAGGGTGCCCGTCTGGAGAGGACAATAACCCCAGAAGAACGTTTACGTATGGAGTCGGTACTGAAGATGGCACAGGCTCAATCTGGAGAAAAAGATTCTGTGAATATTAAAAAGTTGGATATTGGTTCTACCTATTATGTCGGAATACACCTTGATAAGGCCTTGGAGAACCCAGGAAGTGACGATGATGTTGTTTTGCGTGAAGGGGATAAGATTATTGTTCCTCAATATACTGGAACCGTGAAAGTTAATGGTGAAGTGATGTATCCAAATACGGTTGCATACCGTCAGGGAAAGCATTTAAGTTATTATGTGGATCAGTCCGGAGGGTATAGCTCAAGTGCAAAGAGAAGTCATACCTACATTATCTATATGAATGGTACTGTTGAAAAAGCAGGACGTGGTTCTCAACCTGAACCAGGATGTGAAATTGTAGTGCCGGCAAAGCCAAAGCGTTCAGGTATGTCATTGCCCGAGATATTGACTATAGGTACGTCAACAGCATCTATCGCTACGATGATAGCTACTATCGCTAACTTGATTAAATAATGACTAAATCATTAGTAAAAAATGTTGTAGCAAAAGGGACACTTAATATCTTTAATATTATAGTCCCATTGTTAATCTTTCCATATATTTACAGAGTACTAAGCCCATCAACTGTAGGTAAAATAGATTATAGCTTTACGTTGTTTACTTATTTTAGCTTAATTGGTTCTTTAGGTATTTATAATTATGGATTAAGAGAAATTAGTAGGAAACGCGATGATAAGCAGAGTGTAAATTCTATATATAAGAATTTATTTGCTATAGGTCTTATTAGTAATGTTTTTGTTTATATATTATATTTATTTTTTGTTTATTTTTTTATAGATGATCTTATATGGAAAAGATCAATGGTATAAAAATGCAAGCCCAGGCTGACATCTTTTTTGATCCGCTGCCCAGGTTTATTAAGTAATATTGACAAGATTAACAATTCATTGTGC
>DAIOSW010000033.1:0-18725 GCA_036752365.1 Prevotella sp. | reverse complement strand
AATATATAATAAGGAATGCTGGTATGATTTTTCTGAGACACACTCACCTGAGCAATCTCAGGATGCGCAGGAGAGACATTCGCATCCGACTTTGTAAAAGTGTAATTACCGTTTGCCAATATCTTAACACAATCGCTGTTGTCGAGTTTTAAGACATCATCAAGTTTAATATTCTCAGTGGAATTATTCCCTGGCAATGACAATGAGTCACCACCAAAGCCTACGGTGCCGTCAATGTTTGACAAATCAAAATCTTTATTGGAACATGCTGATAAAGCAAATCCACCTAACATCAACAAACAAAATCCATAAGTCTTGTAAAGCATCATACGTTTCATAATATATAATTAATTAATGGCAGTTAATAACATCACATTAGATTCACCTTGCAAATATACTCTTTTTTTTTAAATAAAACAAAAAAATCGACAAAAAGAACAACAAGAAACCACACCTTGCCTTTAAAAAGCAAGGTTCACCCTATTTAGAATATAATAAAAGTCTGATTAAGATTTAAAATGTATTTTTATTTGAGCATATACATCTTTAGCCCAGCCCAAGTCATTTCCGGCAGAAATATACAGAGATGGGTAACGCTCTGAATTTGTCTTGATCACTATCTGATAATCATTTAGCATATAAGGAGTTGCTGCATTAAAGAATGAAATATCCGTTATCTCATTTTTATTCAAAAGGATTCCATTATAATAAAGAAATCCCTTTTCATCATAAACCAGAACAACTCCATCCAATTCATTTCCCCGAGTAGGGTTAACAACAATAATATCGTCCGGAGTACCATAGGTATCTGTGATAGTCTGGATATTTTCAGAAACCGGATTTGGTTTCCAATCTGTATCTTTAGGTCTAGCAGAGAAGAGAAAGCCGGCAAATATCAACGGAAGCACTACAATTGCCACAGCCACACCGATATAGAATACGACAAACCATAACACCGTTATTAATGCAATGATAGAAATCAATACTTTACTTTTCATATGATAAAACGATTCATTATTTGAATTATTTCGACACACACTTTTCTGCGGCAAAGATACATCTTTTTCGGGATTCACACGATAATTTGTAATTTTATTTTAAGATTCAGCATTTATTTTCACCTTGTAAACATTCAAATATGTCTCATTAATCTGAGAAAACTGCACAGCTATCTCTGTTTCTACTATCAGCAAGCAATTTTACACAACCCTTCAGTTTTCCGTAATTACCTGAGAGCCAGACGCTCCGGCTGAAGGGTCATTTTTATGGTTCATATTAAACACTCACGGTATCATATTTTGAAATGAAACATAATGAAACGACATTCAAAAGTCATTTCTGACATATTACGTCAAACAACCATACAGCATGTTTTTTATTGCAATATTTTTACTTCTTATTATCAACCATTTACAATAACACAATAAAACACAAATATTTGAATTATTAATACAACTTGTTGACTAAAGTCAGCAGATCTGTTGAATCTAGTCAACAATATTGCTGACTGAAATCAGCAGGATAAAATGCTAGTCTTTTGATGCGTTATCTTATCACGAAGACAACAGTGCAGCTAAAACCTATCATTTCTCCCGGTTGAAAACGACCCTTCAGTTGCAGACTCTATCAATCAACAAGTTACATAAAAGCTGAAGGGTTAGGCATATTTTTATCTCGCGAAATCAAGTCTCAAATTATAGGATATAGATGTTTTGTTGCCTCTGGCATATAAGTAAACTATTATTACAACAAAACATATAACTGTATAAGGCAAGAACACATCAGACACCCATGATACAAAGTCTTTATCAATAACTTTATCCACGCAAATTGAACTTTAGCAACTACCCCTTCATATAAGTTACTTACGAACTTAAACTATCTAAAGTTCAATAAATTCAGTAGATTTTGTATTTTTCATACATTCTAAATTACTACAAATTCAAGATAACAGCTTCTACTCCTACTACAAACTAGATGCATCAATAAGGTAAAGATCACTACTACATTGTAAGTCGGCGGCTCCTTCTTGTATCATCTGAAATGTGATGGAATGGAAGAATCTCTCCATTGCCTCATCACGGAAACGGCAATCAAACGACAGAAATCTGAAAAGTAATCCGACATACGCTAAACATATCAAAAATAAACTAATTTATTTTTGATATGTGTTCGACTTTCACTACCTTTGCACGAAAATAAACATTTATATAAAATTAAGGTATGATTTTATTTTTCAGAACTCCATCAAAGAGCGTGATTGCAACTGATGTTGACCATCAGTTGAGTCAGGACGAGATTAATGAATTGTGTTGGCTCTACGGTGACGCAAAAATCGAAGAGCGCGAAAACATCGACGGTTTCTTCGTCGGTCCGCGCCGTGAAATGGTTACTCCTTGGAGTACAAATGCCGTAGAGATTACTCAAAACATGAGCCTCCGCGGCATTTCTCGTATAGAGGAGTACTTCCCCGTCAGTTCTAAGGAAGCAGACTATGACTCAATGCTGCAACGTATGTACGAAGGTCTTAACCAGGAAATCTTCACAGTGAAGCACCAGCCGGAACCTATCAAATACGTAGAAAACCTAGAGGAATACAATGAACAGGAAGGTCTCGCCCTATCACCAGAGGAGATGGAATACCTGCACGGTATTGAGAAACAACTCGGCCGCGCACTGACAGACTCTGAAATATTCGGTTTTGCACAGATCAATTCTGAGCATTGCCGTCATAAGATCTTCGGTGGTGTGTTCATCATCGACGGTCAGGAGATGGAATCTTCACTCTTCAGTATGATTAAGAAGACGACCCAGGAGAATCCCAACAAGATACTAAGTGCCTATAAGGATAATGTGGCTTTTGCACAAGGTCCAATGATCGAACAGTTTGCTCCTGCCGACCAGTCTACATCTGATTATTTCCGCGTTAAAGATATAGAGAGTGTGATTTCTCTGAAAGCAGAGACACACAACTTTCCTACTACCGTTGAGCCTTTCAACGGTGCAGCTACAGGTACCGGCGGTGAGATCCGCGACCGTATGGGTGGTGGCGTTGGTTCATGGCCTATCGCAGGTACAGCTGTTTACATGACGGCCTACCCACGTTTGGAAGGTGGACGTGACTGGGAAGATATTCTCCCTGTTCGTCAATGGCTGTATCAGACTCCGGAACAAATTCTTATTAAGGCATCAAACGGTGCTTCTGACTTTGGTAACAAGTTCGGACAACCGCTGATCGCAGGTTCTGTACTCACATTCGAACATCAGGAAGGTGAAGAGAAATACGCTTACGATAAGGTTATCATGCTTGCAGGAGGTGTAGGTTACGGAACAAAACGCGACTGTCTGAAGAAGGAGCCACAGAAGGGTAACAAGATTGTAGTTGTCGGCGGTGATAACTACCGTATCGGACTCGGTGGCGGTAGTGTATCGAGTGTGGATACCGGCCGTTACTCTAACGGTATAGAGTTGAACGCTATCCAGCGTGCCAACCCGGAGATGCAGAAACGTGATTACAATCTGGTTCGCGCACTCTGTGAGGAGGATGTGAATCCAATCGTGAGTATTCACGACCATGGTTCTGCAGGTCATGTGAACTGTCTGTCGGAACTTGTTGAAGAGTGCGGCGGTGAGATTGATATGACCAGACTACCTATTGGCGACAAAACTCTTTCGTCAAAAGAGATTATTGCCAACGAGAGTCAGGAGCGTATGGGACTGCTCATTGACGAGAAACATCTTGAACATGTACAGAAGATTGCCGAGCGTGAACGTGCTCCGATGTATGTTGTAGGTGAAACGACAGGTGATGCACACTTCTCTTTTGTTCAGGGTGATGGTGTTAAACCTTTCGACCTCGATGTAGAGCAGATGTTCGGTCACTCTCCGAAGACCTACATGGTGGACAAAACCGTTGAGCGCCATTATGAAGATGTAACATACTCAGAGGATAAACTCGACGAGTATATCAATAACGTACTCCAGTTGGAGAACGTAGCCTGCAAGGACTGGTTAACCAATAAGGTAGACCGTTCTGTCACAGGTAAGGTGGCACGTCAGCAGTGCCAGGGCGAGATACAGTTGCCACTATCAGACTGCGGCGTTGTCGCTCTCGACTATCGTGGAGTGAAAGGTATTGCAACAGCTCTGGGCCATGCCCCACAGGCAGGACTTGCTTCACCCGAAGCAGGCAGTGTGCTGTCAGTAGCTGAGTCTCTGACAAATCTCGTTTGGGCTCCTATGGCAGAAGGAATGAGTAGCATCTCTCTCTCTGCCAACTGGATGTGGCCATGTCGTTCACAGGAGGGTGAGGATGCACGTCTGTATAAGGCAGTGGAGGCATTAAGCGATTTCTGCTGCGCACTGAACATCAACGTACCGACAGGTAAAGACTCACTTTCACTGAGTCAGCAGTATCCTAACGGAGACAAAATTATCAGTCCGGGAACAGTGATCGTAACAAGTGGCGGTGAGGTTAGTGACGTTAAGAAGGTAGTTTCACCTGTATTGGTTAACGACAAGAACTCATCGATCTATCATATCGACTTCTCTTTCGATGAGCTCCACTTAGGCGGAAGCGCATTTGCACAATCGCTCAACAAGATTGGTGACGACGTGCCGACAGTAAAAGACGCGGAATATTTCTGCGATGCCTTCAATGCCATACAGGAGTTGATCAACAGAGGCTGGATCATGGCTGGTCACGATATCAGTGCCGGAGGTCTTATCACTACCCTGCTGGAGATGTGTTTTGCCAATGAAAATGGCGGTCTGCATGTCAACCTGCATGACATTGGTAATGAAGACATGGTCAAGATCTTGCTGGCAGAGAACCCGGGTGTTGTCATTCAGGTGTCTGATGAGCATAAGGCTGAGCTGAAGAAGTTCCTGGATGATTCCGGTATCGGTTATGCAAAGATTGGTTACCCATGTAAGGAACGTGAAATCACAATCAAAAAGAATGATTATATACATACGTTCGATATTGACGCACTGAGAGAGACCTGGTACAAGACATCTTATACCCTTGATACCAAACAGAGTTTCAACGGCTGTGCGAAGAAACGTTATGAAAACTACAAGGAGCAACCTATGCAGATGAAGTTCAACTACACTTTCACTGGTAAGCTTGAACAATATAATTTATCTGCCGACCGACGCGAAATGAGCGGAGTGAAGGCAGCTATCATCCGTGAAAAGGGAACTAACGGTGAGCGCGAAATGGCATACAGCCTACACCTTGCCGGTTTCGATGTAAAGGATGTGATGATGACCGACCTGATCAGCGGTCGTGAGACACTCGAAGATATCAATATGATCGTATTCTGCGGTGGCTTCTCTAACTCAGACGTTCTGGGAAGTGCCAAGGGATGGGCAGGTGCATTCCTTTTCAACCCTAAAGCCAAGGCTGCTCTGGATAAGTTCTATGCTCGTGAAGACACCCTTTCACTGGGTATCTGCAACGGTTGCCAGCTGATGGTTGAGTTGAATCTTATCAATCCAGAAGACAAAGAACGTGCACACATGCTTCACAATGAATCACATAAGTTCGAGAGCAACTTCCTAGGACTGACTATTCCTGAGAATCAAAGTGTTATGCTCGGTTCACTGAGTGGAAACAAACTCGGAGTATGGGTAGCCCACGGAGAAGGAAAATTCTCTTTGCCTCTACCAGAAGACCACTATCACGTGATCGCAAAATATTCTTATGATGAGTATCCTGGTAATCCTAACGGTAGTGACTACTCGGTAGCAGGAATCTGCAGTGCCGACGGTCGTCACCTCGCAATGATGCCACACCCGGAGCGTGCTATCTTCCCATGGCAGACAGCTTATTATCCATTGAATCGTAAGAATGATGAGGTAACACCATGGATCGAGGCATTCGTAAATGCCCGTCTCTGGATTGAAGAAAAGCTATAATATATGAGTAATATCTATTGGGACAGCTTCAAAAGCTTTTTAAAGATTGGCACGTTCACCCTAGGTGGCGGTTATGCCATGATTTCACTTATTGAAGCTGAAATAGTAGAGAAAAAGAAGTGGATCGAGAAATCAGAATTTCTCGATCTGCTTGCTATTGCTCAAAGTTGCCCGGGGGTTTTTGCGGTAAACATTAGCATCTTTATCGGATATAAACTACGCAAGACTCGTGGCGCACTGGCTACCTGTTTAGGAACTGTTCTCCCGTCATTTCTCATTATTCTGCTTATAGCAATGTTGTTCCATCAGTTTGAAGACAATAGAGTTGTAGCAGCAATGTTCCGTGGAATACGTCCCGCTGTAGTAGCTCTGATAGCTGTACCTACATTCAACATGGCCAAAGAGGCAAAAATCCAGTTTGCCAACATGTGGATACCTATCGGTATCGCCTTTTCGATATGGCTTTTAGGCATATCACCTATTATCATGATTACAGCTGCCGGTATTGGCGGCTATATTTACGGGAAATATATTAAGCCCACTATCTAAATCATGTCTCTCAACTTATAATTCAGCATGATATTCTTAAAACTATTCTTAGCATTCTTTGAAATCGGGCTTTTCGGTTTTGGCGGCGGATACGGTATGTTATCTCTTATCCAAGGCGAAGTAGTCACACACTATCATTGGTTAACACCAGGTGAATTTACAGATATTGTGGCCATCAGTCAGATGACGCCAGGTCCAATCGGGATCAACTCTGCGACCTATTGCGGATACACCGCAGCCCAAAATGCGGGGTTCGATGGATGGATGGCTATTCTCGGTAGTATCACAGCAACATTTGCTGTCGTATTGCCATCACTGATATTAATGTTACTCATCAGCATGTTCTTGATGAAATATAAGGAACATCCTTTAGTTCAAGCGGTATTTTCAGGATTACGCCCTGCTGTCGTGGGGTTGCTTGCCGCCGCCACACTGTTGTTGATGACTCCTGAGAACTTTGGAACGATCAATCATCCGTGGCAGTTCTGGATAAGCATATTTCTGTTCTTAGCGACCTTCATCGGGACGAAGGTAATGAAGATAAATCCAATACGCATGATTTGTTATTGTGCCGTGGCAGGATTACTATTACTATACTGACAATCATTCAATCAATAATACTAACTACGATGAAAACAACCTTAATTTCTTTATTACTATTTACTCTCGGAATAAGCTGCATGGCACAACAACCACAACAGCATCGTCGCCCATTTCGAATGATGCAGAGCTTCGAAACAGATAGTCCGATGGTTCACGATCCAGTCATGGCTTATGATAATGGAACCTATTATCTCTATTCTACAGGTATGGGGATTCAGGTAATGACCTCAAAAGACCGTAAGAAATGGACGTTTCATCCACAGCCTTTGATCAAGAATATTCCGGAATGGACTCACGAGATAGTTCCCGAATTTCGGGGCCATGTGTGGGCACCAGACATCATCAAATATCACGGGAAATGGTGGTTGACGTATGCCTGTTCCTCCTTCGGGAAAAACACATCAGCTATCGGGATAATGAGTAATACCACGCTTGACTTTACTGACAGCCTCAACTATCAATGGAAAGACTGCGGTATGGTCATACGCTCTGAGGCAGGAAAGAACAACTGGAATGCCATCGACCCGAATATCATCATCGACGAGAACGATACGCCGTGGATGAACTTTGGTTCTTTCTGGGGTGGAATGCAACTGGTAAAACTGGACACAGCTATGCATGTAACAAATCCGATCGACATCCGCACTATCGCTTCACGCCACTCGTCAAATCCATCCGTCAAAGCTGGAAGTAATGCGATTGAGGCTCCTTTTATATTCCAGCATGCTGGGTATTATTACCTCTTCGTTTCATTCGATTATTGTTGCCGTGGTGCGAAAAGTGATTATAAGGTTGCTGTAGGCAGGAGCAAATCTGTTACCGGCCCTTATCTTGACAAAGAAGGAAAGTCAATGACTGAAGGTGGAGGAACAATCATTCTTCAGGGTGATGCCAAACAATGGGCTGCTGCGGGTCATTGTGGAGTATACCACTTCAATGACGGCGACTTTCTAATATGTCACGGATACAGCATACCTCAAGATGGCATGTCAATTCTTATTCAGAAGAAGATTAATTGGACCAAAGATAAATGGCCGGAACTAGAATAACAGAGAATTTGTAATACAGACCATCCCATCATTGGGATAGTCTGTATTATAAATTGAAATTAATCAGTGAATTCGTCATCTCATGGTTTACAATATCATCACGACGAATATAATTAGTTTCTAAAGCATTAATTATCATTTTTAATGAAGCTGAGTCCTTTGCATCATAGTGTCTGCGGGTGCTTTCTTTTTTGATAAATGCTAAAGCATCCTTAGTATCTTTCAAGAAAGATATCATTATTGATTTAGATATTGCATCACCAACATCATATTTGGTATTCAATCTTTTATCGAGACAGCAGATTGATCTTTGGTACTCATTGTCAGCCATCTGTTTTTTACCTGTAACATCATATAGAAGTCCTCCTAATTGGGCAATCTGAGGATCTTCAGGTAACCATTTTTCTGCTTCGTGCAAGGTTTTAAAAGCTCCATCAAAATCCTTTATCTGCGATTGATATTGAATAAGCATGGAATATCCTAACAGATATTTATTATCAATAGATACAGACTTCTGCAAAAGAGCTATAGCCTTCCTCATCGTACCCACAGACAACCGACAATTTTTCATGGAATCAAAAACCATATCCGCAGCATCTTTTTCATATTGTATTGCGTAATACTTATAGTCTTCTATGTTGTCGGGATAATGCACTTTCTTTTTTTTAGGAACGACTTCCTCTTGTTTACTTTTGAAAAGTGGTTTCAAAAGTGGTCTCATAAATATGCCAACAGCAAATAGTGCAATAACAATCAATACGATTCTTTCTTTTCCTTCATCTTTATTACTTATATTTAAGTTTCAACTTCTTATTAAAATCTTATCGGTAACGTTATTGTCATATCCACTGCTTGGCCATTATCCATAGCAGGAATCCAATCAGGCATCAAGTTTACAACTCTCATCGCTTCCATATCCGCCTCAGGAGAAAGGCCTTTTAATACATGAATATCCCTTTTAACGCCATCTTTACCAACAACCATCTGCACTAAGACCACACCTTCTATTTTTTTATTTTTCACCTTATCCGTTACGAGATTACGCTGAATAAAGTCGTACAACATAGGGTCTCCTCCCTTAAAATGAGTAATGATTTTTGTTGGGACAGCATACTTGTCTGCTTCATAATTAGAAATAATATCTTTCAAAAAGGTGATTTCCTCTAAAGGTAAGTCAACTCTCTGATAGTATTGGGTAATACTATTCCAGACCATGCTGAATGTCCTATCATCAACAATCTTCATATCGGTAGTTCTTCCATTTTCGATATAATTGCCATCTTTCGTGTAGGAATATGTAGCTTTTTCGTGGGGAGCATAATGTTCGCTACCTGCACCATAAAGGATATCGATACAATAGTAACTATTATCAGCATCAAGCATTTTGTACTCCCTCATCTGCTTATAATTCGTATAATCTCTTATCATCCCGTCAGGAGATTCTGTCCTAAGTAGTCGCCATACGCCCTCCATTTTAAAGGGCTTACCAACACCGGTTTTTGACTGTGCATTCATTCCATTCGCAAATGCAGACAGGATAAATAATAGCAAAAATATTTTTCTCATTAATATTGTTTATTTAATTGTTTATTCTATATGTGATTGGTATGATCATCGAACTGCTCACCTTTTTACCTTTCTTCACTGCAGGCTCCCACTTCGGCATCATATTAACCACCCGCATCGACTCAGCATCTGTCTCATTATCGAGACTTTTTACAATATGGACATCATGAATATTACCATCAGCACCGACGATAAACTGTACCATGTTATATCCCGATATCTTCGGGTCAGATGGTATTGACGGATTGACATGTTCGTCAATAAACTTTTTCATAGACAGACTACCTCCCGGGAAAAAAGACTCGCGATCAACTGATAGATATATTTTCTCACCGTTCTTTATATATAAGTCATTTGCTTTGGGGGCTTCCAAAACGCCAACTCTCCACGGTTCCATGTCTTCATCCCACTCGAAAGGTAATACAATGTTCTTTCTATTAACTCCATCCTCCTTGTTTACCACATAAATCAAATAAAGATCTGTTCCTTTAAGCTTTGCTGCCATATTTATAGCACGTCCATCATGACGAATCATAAAGACATCTGCTTCTTCATCCGAACCGGAATTTGTCATATTAAGATAAGCCATATTATTATTTTGAGGATATTGTCTAAAGATATTCACGAACTTACGGAAATCTTCTTCAGAACAATTAGGGACTATATATTTATACCCACCAGTTCGGTTATTCAACGACGCATCACTGATATAAAAGATATTATTAGCATATTCTCCTTGATATTCCACAGCGACCTTCTTTACGCCTTTATGTTTCGCATAAGAATAAAACAGAGAATCAAAACGGTTAAGAATGTAACTATCAGAGATGGATTTCCCCAACTTAAATATCACACCGGCTCCTTGCAAATTGACACGATACTGATAGCTTATATTGCTCTCATTTACATTAAAAGAGATATAGTCTCTCTGCTGCATCACACTATCATAAGTCATCATCACATAATTGATCTTTGTCACGCCGCTACTGTCTGTAATGTCGGATACCTTACGTACGCACTTTATCGAATCTAAGGTCATTTTTACGTTGGCTATCAGATCACGATACCTACGATATTCCGGCAACACCAGAAACGAGCCTTTAACATCATAACGTGCGTAATAATTGTCTATATTCTCAAAGAAAGACTTTGGAAAAGCATTCCGAATCATGTAATACACACGTTTGGCAGATGGATTCTCACGATAATTCGGTGATTGTGCCTCAACATGCAATGGACACAACGACAGTATCATTAAAATGAGGAGGCACCCACCATCTAACTTATTTAAACTAAAATGACACTTCATAACCGTAGGATTTAAAATCATTTTTTATTTCTTTCTTCTCTATCTCCTGTTGGGCATCGAGAACCTGATTAAAATATTTTTCCACATTATCAGGAGAGGTCGCCGCCATAGTAACACATCTTAATCCTGTATCACCAGTATTATTTACAAAAGCGGAACTGCTAGCTAAATTCTTAGTCACACAAGGATGACTTTGTTGATTCTCTGCCACCTGCTTCACGATTGTCTTATGAACAATGACCGGCCGATCTATCATAACAGTGTCTTTAACAACACATACCTGTTTGACTATTCTCTCTTTTACAGCAGGAGATTGAGCGACAACTGGCGTAGCATCATTTCTTTTACCCCAACAATAACCCATCAGAAAAACAAATATGACAACTGCTGCCACAGAAGCAATCTTAAGGAATAGCGGTGCAATTCTGGCTCGTCCTCTAATCTTGACATTATTGGAAAGAGCAAAGGCATCGACCTCTTCATCGGATGGTTCTGGAATCGCTTCCGATAATATATCGAACATAGCCTTATAAGGCTTGAGTTCTTCGGGGATATGCGATGAACGGAAGAACTCGGTCAGTATGTCCTGTTCTTCTATCGAAGTCTCACCGTTCATATAGTGATCGATAAGTCTTTTTATATTATTCAAATCTTTGTCCATATCTTTTATCTCCTATTATTTAATTCCAATAACAATCGTTTTCTTGCTTTTGAGAGTGCCGTTCGTACGGTCGTCTCATTGATACCTAGCACTTCGGCTATCTGTCTGTTGTCCATTCTTTCATTTTGACTCATCTTCATAATCATCATCTGTGCAGCAGGCAATCCTCCAATATGTTCTGCAAGCCATCTTATATTCTCATGATCCTCCGCTCGACTCTGTGGATTACCATCTGACGCGATCTGAACAATGCCTTCATCTATTGGTACCCTCACCGTACGTATCTTCCGCAACCTTGATATGCAGAGATTTCTTGTTACAACTGCCGCCAACGAATCTACCGAATCATACCGATCTAACTTATCACGAATATTCCACAGTCTGAGGAGTGTATCCTGGGCTATATCCTCGGCCTCATCCTCACTCTGAAGAATCATTCTGCCGATGGTGATTAGGTTAGGGCGAACCCTTTTAACCATTATCTCAAACTGCGGTTGCTGCATTTATCCGTTATCTGGTCATTGTTTTTTAACATCCACCCCCAATAAGATTGTTGCCATATCAGATTCACGGTGTTTGAAATATTTATTAATATTAGCCTTCTGTATTTGAGTAAAAGGCTTTTTGTCTTTACTAATCTGTTTTGAATAGCTTGCAGCGACCAACATATCATAGAAGAATCCATCATTGAATCCTATCACATCAGCTACATGATTTTTTACGATCTCTAACCATTTTTCTGCATCCATATCACCTATTGGGGGAATACCAAAAGCCTTAATATCCAAGAACCGATACAAAAAAACTCTCATAAACATTGTATGCCAGTAGAGAGGTATATATCCAGTTGGGATTATTCAGGTCATCATCTTTTAGAAAAGAATAATACGACTTATCGGGTTCTACAGCGACGATCTTATCAGAATCATGATATCGTTTTGCCATCTGTTCCACATAATCTTTATAACCGATGTATCGTGAATTCGTATATGTCATTTTATAATAATTCTTAATCAAATTTTCCAAACGTGGAGCTAAAGGAAATAATAGCGAATCAAGGGAAAAACGTGTTCTTCTGTTGAGATCTTCATTTTCCACAGAAAGATATTCTTTCGGTGTCATCGCCTGTGAGCCATAAACCCCATGCATCTCTCCAAACTCGGCACTGTAATCATCAAAATTCATCACACATTGAACAAGGAGAGTCCCATCCAAGGCATTAAGTCCAAGTCCACCTTTGACAACAACAGCTTGGTTCACATTTTGGGGCTGCATATCAAAGTCTATTTGAACAGGCTTTTCCTGATCCAATCCTAAGCATAATATAACTTTTGAGGTTGTATCATTATCTGTTAAAGATAATGACGCCAACGCTTTATCGGTCATCAATGGCACATCTACATCAAAATGATTACTACTGTCAACTTTTACAGTTATCGTCTCTAATTCGTTAAATGCTGCTTTCCCGATAAACTGATAATATGAGATTCTTATTTTTATTGGATTTTTGCTATTCGATTCAGGAGCATTCAGGACATTGCCTGTTATCTTTGCCTTACCTATCTTGATCTTTGGTGCAGGGAGAGTTTCCAACTCTTGAGCACTGAGTCCGAATATAGGTACCATACTGATAAGGATCAGTAATGCTATATGAAACGATTGAGTAACTATTTTCATGATATAAACGTTTTTGTTTTTTCTCTTCTTTCACAATAATGACGCAAAAGTAATCAAAATGTTCCTCACAATTTCATTTAAGAATAAAATAATAAATAGGGTTGATGCTTTTCATCAGAAATAGAATATAGAAAGTAAATAATTAAGGTAAGCGATTAGAAATAAAAAAAAGCAGCAATTGTTTCCCAACAACAGGCTGCCTTTAAGTAAGATTCATTTTCTTACTAACCATTATTTTATTTCTTTGTTACCATATTTTATTCATTCTGACGCAAAAGACGTAGAAATGTTCCCAATTATTTATAAGAATGACGCAAAAACTATGAATTAGTTTCCTTCAATAACATATATTAACTATTTTCTATCATTCATGCAAGATAAATGAATAACAAATCATAGACAAAGACAAATTGATAGTCATATTAATGGCTAGAGTGTTTTTTTATTAATGGCTAGAGTGATTTTTTTACAAAAACATCTACTTTTTATTCAAAAGATCATAGACGCTCCATCGTCTAAAACATTATTTCGAAAGCTTCTCCTCTATATTTAGGGCTATCTTACTTATTGATTCAATAATGTTCTTGTCTATCGGAATGGAATTAAAATCTTCCCAGAAATCGGGATCATAAACGAAATGAGTATCTTCGAACACAGATGATTTAGGCAACTGTTCACTTTTATCAAACTTCGTCACCCCGGTTGTATCAATATCACATGTAGCCATCTCCATCCATAGATGAATACGTGAGGTGCCAAACAGACGTCTTTTCAGTTTAGCTTTAAAGAGTAAATCTCCCCGTACATAATTGACCGAATAATGATTCCCGCTTTTTTTATAAGTCACGTTATACGATATCTTCAAAGGAGTGATATCCACGCTGCTGCTCTTCTTCGCGATAAACATATCAGTAGCCGACTTTACGTGTTCGGGATTTATCTCAAAGTTGGCGCCCAACAGTGCGTAATTCTCAGAGTCGATAAAAAGTTCGCCGCAAAATAAGGGGTCACCTATCTCATGTTTCTGCTCGAAATAGATGATATTCGCCGTTCGGTCATCAACCGTCGTGATGCCTGTCGAGAAATAGTTATAGTCAGTGTTTCCACTCTCTAGAAAATCAGGAGAATGTTTGATCAGATCAAGCATCAGACAACCTTCTATGCCGGCCTTCATCTTGGCCACGATGGTATCTCTGCCGTCAGAACGTGTCATATTGCGCATCTTTAGAAGCTTTACCTGCTCAGACGCACCGGAATTAACCGAAGGCTTATACACACGAAATACACCCTCACAGAATTTAACGAATCTGTCATTACACTCTGTTCCTTCACGGTAAAAAGTGGTAGCACATACAGGTGTCGTATAATAATTATCCTTCTGGTGAGAACGCATTGCGTTCAGGATCTTATTCGGATTGGTCATTCGCACCACAATCTCCTGAAGTGTCGTGACATACTCCTGAAGAAAAATAGTGCAACACTGCTCGTTCAGCAGACTAACCGGCACAATCTTAGTCTGATACCCCAGACAAGAGAACTTTATTTCTGAGTTGGCAAGGGTATCGGGAATCATAATACGAAAGTATCCATCACCATTTGCCACACTGCCGATAGAGGTACCTTTGATCCCGACCGATACATAACCCAGAGGTTGATGCGTAACATTATCTACGACTTTGCCTTCTATCGAAGTAGTATGCGGAGAAGAGCCACTTGGATTATGACGTATTATTAAGGGATGTACTACATTGATAAGTATATGATTGCCTATTGATTTCAATTCTATATCTTCCCTGCCTGTTATCGCACGGACAGCTTTCACTAAAGGGTAATCTCCCTCATCTATTTTCGCTCTACGGTCATTATTTACAATATCACTGTCATATATAAACATCTTCCCTGTAGTTCGGGATATCTGCTCAAGAAGCTGATATACACGTCCCTTGGATTTTGGCACGTGTATAATAGAATCTGTCACGTCAGCTGAAGCTATCAGCGACAAATGCAGCAGAAATATGACAAGTAATGACTTATACATACTAATACATACAAAATTACTTATTTGATTGTGATTGTTCTGCCCTCAACGTTCATCTCCAGATGAAGAGCCTGACTGAGGAGTGAAGCCATAACAGGAGGTGTGTCGGCAGCAAAGGCCACCGTAAGACGGCGACGAGCTGCAGAGGAAGTAGTCTTCAGTTCGTATTGTGTATGATTCCTGTTGATAACCCTGATAATATTTGCCAAAGTCTCATCTTTAAAACGTATATTACCATAATACCTGCCGATGGAGTCACGCGGAGGATTATTACTCAACACAAGACGTCCGTTGTCTCTTACAATACTCTGGCCGGCTCTGACCAACATAACGGTACCGTTATGCTTGTCGGTAACTCTGACAGCACCGCGATAGACACCAAGCTCAAAAGGCTTTCCCTCAACACTTTTCACATTAAAACAGGTGCCAAGCACTTGTATCGCAACATCGCGCGTATCTATTCTGAAGGGACGACTGGCATCATGAGCTACATCAAAAAGTGCTTCACCACGCAATTGGATTTTACGTTCTGTCGGTTGAAAATGTGATGGATATCTCATCACAGCAGAGGAGATAAGATAGATGATCGAACCGTCATCAAGCGTTTTCACAAGTGTTGAACCCGTGACATCATTAGATTGAGAGATCAATGGCCGCACAACTGTTTCCTGTTTGAGATACGGAAGTGTTATGATGACAGCCAACACCACTGCTGCGGCAGCTACGAGCCATTTGAGGGTAACGTAAGAAGGCTTAGTCTCCGGAGCATTTTCCAACAATCCGTCATTCTCAAGCCTTGCATAGAGATGCTTCCAAGCAAGGTCGGTCTTGTCTTTATATTTGTCTTTGTTCATATCTGTTTATGAATGATAATAAATTCCTATTTGTTCTCTCATCGTCTTGAGAGCTTTGGTCATTTCGGCCTCAACAGTCTTGACCGAGATCTGAAGTTGGGAGGCAATCTCGTCATATTTAACACCTTCAAACCTGTGCAGACGGAAGATGGTACGACGACGCTCCGGCAATTCATCAATAGTGGCATTAACGAGAGACTCAAGCTCATTGATCTCCATTTGTTTCTGCGGGTCAATCTCATGGGTATCAGACTCATTTCCATCCTTTGTTCTTTTAGCAAATGTCTGTTGCACATTCTTATGACTGAGATACTGTAAAGACTGATTCCGCACTGCGCCATACAGATAAGCATGAAGACTACGCAGCAACGGCAGTTCCTTATGGTTCTTCCATATTGTGTAAAAGAGTTGCTCTACGATTTCTTCAGCCTCATCACCATCACCAACAATACAGGTGGAATAGATCAAAAGAGGTGCATAATATGTATCAAACACCTCTTTGAACGATTGGATGTCTCCACTCTTAATCTTAGTTATGAGAAGAATGTCGGTGAGCATAACGTGTATGATCTTATTTCAGCGAAGATCATTTTTATATTGTTTTTTCAACTTGCCTACAGCTTTGTCAAGTGACTCTGTCGGTGCAAGGATATTGTATGCTCCCCAGAAGTCATCATCATAGAAAGCTGTGACCTTATCAGCGAAAGATTCATCATCATGGAATGACTCTCTATATGGTATCTTCTGGACTCCATTGTCCACAAGATCGGTAACAACCATCTCTGAAACTACTCCATATTCGGTATGGAAGAGACGCTTTTTCCAGTCGCATTTGAATTGTACTTCATTACGTATGTAACTCAGGCACATCTTCCCTCCACGTTCTTTATAATTGATCAGAAACGTAAGAAGCTGAGGCTTGAAGATAAGTCCGAAAGGTTTCTTACGCAAGATGGTTTGTGTCACCTTGTTGCGATCGCTCATATCAAGAGACATTTCTATGCGTGAGATGGACAGACTAGCTTTATCGATATATAATTTACCGAAGAACAGAGCATATTGTACCGACATTGCCGGCTTAAAACCGATAACATACTGCTGACGACCGTCTATATAGGTGGATTTCTCCATTTTGAAATCATAGTAGTTGAGTGTAGCCTCATCGAGAAGGTCATCAGGATTCTTGACGATATCCATAAATATAGACAGTGTAGGACCACCGATAAGCCGTACAGCGAGGGTGTCTCCACTCTTTTCACTCATCAGCTTGCGTCCTTTCACCAGCTGCACACGGTCACGGTCGGCACTGCGGTCTTTATATGCGGTCTTATACATGTTCACAACAGCTTCTGATATATTAATGTAGCGGCTGCGTTTACGTGCTGTCTCCCGATAGAAACCAGTTAGCAGCGTCGGTTCTGACTCATAATTCTCAGGTATCTTATTAATAGCCTGACGTACTATATTACGAGAAACCTCTGCTTCAACCACAATCTCGTCAAGAAGGTTCTTCTGTGGTGTAAGAAATAAGATCATGTTGTTTACATCTGCATCCGCTACCTGTTGAAGGGTGCTCCCATAACCTATATGCGAAGCAATAATTGTTTTATCGGCAACACTCTTTTTTATTTTGAGTGTAAATTCCCCGTCTTCATTCGCCACAGTACCTACATTAGTACCTTTGAGCGTGACCGTCGCATATTCAATTGGTTTATGATTCTGCTGACTTTTTACTATACCGCTTACCGTGATATAACTCTCTGCTTCTGTGCTTGACTGCGCATGAAGCTGTGATATTACTGCCGACATAATCATTAGCGACAGCATAACCACTGTTTTATTGATGATTGTTTTCATAATTTGTATTTTTAATAGTTAATACTTTTGTCCGTTCTCTATATTAAAGATTGGACTAAGCTCAAATACCCTACGAAAAACAATGTTTTTTTGCAATAATCTATCAGATTTTAGCTATACGGCGTCATTTATGGAAACGAAAATATGTTTTGTACTCATCCTCAATCTCGACAGCAGAAATTATTTTCGGACGTTTGACTGGGTTATATAATACAACATCACTCATTCCCACTCTTGACATACTGACACAATAGGTATGGTTAAAACAAACCACACTGTATCTCGGATCTACATAGATTGTCCGGATCTTATGTTTCTTCAGAAAATCCGAGGCCTGTGAAGTGTACCACATTACATCATCATTCGCTACATCATAATCCTCGTCATTATCTGAGTCCTCAGGTGCCATTTCTGTTTCTTCCTGTGATTCCTTTGCAAACAAGGCACATCTTCTATTACTTATAAATAAGGTATCACTTTTGGCTTTCTTTTTCTGACGATCAAGCGCATTTTCTTTATCAGATGGAGTCTTGATTATTTTACCACCTCGTTCCACTCGATAAATATTTGTGGAATAAGTAACATCCAAAGGTTTACTTATAGGTTTCTCAGTACCATCTACGGTCCTTTGCTTAATTGT
>DAIOSW010000032.1:0-18788 GCA_036752365.1 Prevotella sp. | reverse complement strand
TACACTAGTGCTTGCCATGACGGTAGTTATGGGCTATGCACAAACCATTAATGTAGCCGCGGCTGCTAACCTCAGTTATGTCATGGAAGAAATGAAAAGTGCTTATCTTAAAACAAATAAGAATGCGAAGATAAATATTATCTATGGGAGTTCCGGCACCTTGACACAACAAATATCAAATGGGGCCAATTATGATATCTTCATGTCGGCAGACGATGAATTTCCTTTGGCACTACAGAAGAAAGGGCTTACCTATGGCGGCATGAAGATCTACGCATACGGAAAACTTGCTTTATATAGCACCGTGGTTGATGCAAAGAAAGGACTTGCCATCTTAAATGATGCAGACACCAAGAAGATAGCCATCTGTAACCCGTTGACTGCTCCTTACGGAAAACGCTCTGTTGAATTACTGACAGAACATGGCATGTATGAAGCGTTAAAGTCAAAGCTTGTCGTCGCAGATAACATATCCCAAGCTGCCCAATACGCATTTACGGGAAACGCAGATATCGCGTTTGTGGCACTCTCGCTAACATTGACCCCTGAAATGCAGGCAAAAGGAACGACCTACATATTCAACCCGAAGATGTACACCCCCATCAAACAAGGATGTATCTTGATCAAAAAGAGTACAGTCAACACTGGTGCTGCTAAATTCATGAAGTTCTTCATGTCACCGGCTGCTGATGCAATATGGGAAAAATATGGTTATTCCTTACCTAAATAAATTAGAGATAACAAATGGACAGTGATTTCCTACAGACACTTTGGTTAACAGGGAAGTTGGCGACTCTGACAACAATGATATTGCTATTATTGGGGTTACCATTAGCATACATATTGGCGTACAAACATTTCAGGTTCAAGCCTATTGTGGAGTCGCTGATCAGTATGCCGATGGTATTGCCACCAACAGTACTTGGATTTTATGTATTAGTAGCATATAGTCCACAGAACGCTTTTGGAAAATTTTTGGAGACCACATTACATTTGCGTTTAGCATTCAGTTTTGAGGGAATCCTCGTTGCAAGTATTATTTTCAGTCTGCCATTCATGATACAACCGTTAGTAAATGGTTTTGAACTGATACCGAAGAGCTATCGTGAGGCTGCATATACATTGGGGAAATCACCATTCACCACTTTTATGAAAGTACTGATGCCCAACATACGTCCGTCGATATTAACAGGAGTAGCCATGACTTTCGCACACTGTATCGGTGAGTTTGGTCTTGTGATCATGGTCGGGGGAAACATGCCGGGTGAAACCCGTGTGGCTTCTGTTGCTATCTATGACGCAGTCCAGCTGATGGACTATTCTACAGCTAATAAATATTCTCTTATATTATTCTTGATATCACTAGCGATATTGAGTCTGATCTATGGATTCAATGGAAAGAAAAAAGAAGATGTTAGAAATTGACGTTAAAAGAAAGATGTTGACTTCTGAGGGAGTTCACACCTTACACATCAAGGAAAATATAGATATACATGAGTTACTATGTGTGTTTGGGAAATCCGGTGCCGGTAAGACGACCTTATTGAGGATGATTGCGGGGTTAACAACACCGGAGGAGGGATACATAGCATTTAATGGGACAACATGGTTTGACTCAAAGAATCATATAAATCTCCCTCCTCAGAAGAGAAATATTGGTTATATGTTTCAGAATTACGCATTGTTTCCAAATATGAATGTGGAAAAGAATATCATTTTTGGTCAAAAGGAAAGTAATCAAGAGGAGATAGAGAACCTACTTAGCATTTTTGATTTGCAGACATTACGAAAACAAAATCCAAATAAACTATCGGGGGGACAGAAACAACGTGTTGCACTGGCTCGTGCTCTGGCATCGCATCCTTCCATTTTATTACTGGACGAGCCTTTGTCGGCTCTGGATATGGAGATGAGAATGTCTCTACAACGGGAAATCAGCAAGGCTCATGAGATCTCGAACGTATTGACTATCCTTGTGACTCATGACGTTGATGAGGTTTTTGCCTTGGCTCATAAAGTAATGTTGATTGAGAATGGTACAATCGCTAAATATGGCACTCCGGGTGATGTCTTCTCAGGGGAGACATGGGCCAGAGCTTCGAGATTGCTACATGAGATTTCTATCTTGAGTGATTCTCTCTATGGATAGGAATTGGAAGTTACAAAAACGGATTTTTTGATTATAATACCTACATTTTGGTAGCTTTTTAGATTGGGTTTTTCACGGTTATACGTGAGAAACCTATTTTCTTTTTAATTTATTTTCTTCTGATTATCAACACCTTACATCCACATTGGAAGCTCTATTGTTCTACCTAATTTCTTTTTGGCACGGTAATTGACTTACAAACAATGTATTAGTTTTAAAATTTGAATAATGATGAGAAAGATTGCAATTTATGGTAAAGGTGGAATCGGCAAAAGCACCACCACCCAGAACACCGTAGCCGGATTGGCTGAAATGGGAAAAAAAGTAATGGTTGTAGGATGTGATCCTAAAGCTGACTCAACACGTTTGCTTTTACATGGTCTTGCACAGAAAACAGTGCTAGACACCCTCCGTGATGAAGGAGAGGATATCGACTTGGACGATGTTATGAAACATGGTTTTGGTAATACAAATTGTGTTGAAAGTGGTGGTCCTGAACCTGGAGTTGGTTGTGCAGGCCGTGGTATTATCACCTCCATCAATCTGCTGGAGCAATTGGGAGCATACGACGAAGACAAACACATTGATTACGTCTTCTATGATGTACTTGGTGACGTTGTCTGTGGCGGTTTTGCCATGCCTATCCGTGATGGAAAAGCTGAAGAAGTGTATATCGTATGCTCAGGAGAGATGATGGCGATGTATGCAGCCAACAACATTTGCAAGTCAATCGCAAAATTTGGTAAGGTGGGAACCGTACGTCTGGGCGGTTTGATCTGCAATTCACGTAAGGTGGATAATGAAGCTCAAATGATTGAAGAGTTTGCCAAACGATTAGGCACTCAGATGATTCATTTTGTACCCCGCGACAATGTCGTCCAACATGCAGAAATCAACAGAAAAACGGTTATCGATTTTAGCCCTGAAGAGAATCAGGCGAATGAATATCGCACACTAGCTAAGAAGATCGATGGTAATACAAACTTTGTAATACCTAAACCCATGCAGATGCATGAACTAGAGGAGCTACTTACAACATTCGGAGTAATGAATTAAATAAATAGGAGGACCATATTATGTTTTTGATTAGAGCAATTATTCGACCAGAAAAATCAGTAGTAGTAATGAAAGCCTTACTTGATGCAGGCTTCCCGGCAGTAACAAAGATATCTGCTTATGGACGCGGAAAACAAAGAGGTCTGCGAGTTGGGGATGTCACTTACGACGAACTACCTAAAGATATTCTCCTCATGGCCATCTCCTCAAAAGACAAAGACTTTGTTGTTGAGACAATCGTTTCTTCGGCCCGTACTTCACCATCAGGACACTTCGGGGACGGTAAGATATTCGTCACCCCTATAGAGGAGATATACAAGATTAGCTAAGGTAAAAAAGAAGTATAATCATTAAAACAGCCTGGAATGAAATCAATTATAGCAATTATTAGAATAGCCAAGATGGCTGAAACAAAATCCGCACTGAGTGATGCCGGCCTGCCTTCATTTACGGCAATCCCTGTATTAGGACGCGGACGCGACCATGGCGACAAGCTGAAAGCAGCTCAGATGGGCATCGAAGATGATGACACAAAATCTTTCATTCAGGAATCACCGAGGTTGAAATCCAAAAGAATGATTATTTTAGTCGTTAGTGATGATAAAAAAGATCTTGCCGTAGAAACGCTGATAAAAGTCAATCAAACAGGGAAAAGTGGTGACGGTAAGATCATCATAACCAATACGGTTGATTCTGTCAACGTACGTACAGGAGAGAATGGTGATAAAACATTGGATTGATTTAAATAGGAACAAATTATGTCAGAAGATAAAACAAAAGATATAGACCTTTCTAAATTTAAAGAGGAGGTTTTAGAAGCGTATCCGTCGAAAGTGGCGAAGAAGCGGGCAAAGTCTATCGTTTACAACGATCCTGAGGAGAGACCTGTCATACAAGCTAATGTCAGAACCATCCCGGGTATCATTACGCAGCGCGGATGTACCTATGCCGGATGTAAGGGAGTTGTGCTTGGACCGTCACGGGATATTGTCAACATCACACACGGACCTATCGGTTGTGGTTTTTATTCATGGTTGACACGTCGCAATCAGACACTGCCGGATGGCCCTGATGACAGTAACTACATCCCTTACGCTTTTTCGACAGATATGCACGAGAAGAATATTGTTTTTGGAGGAGAAGATAAACTGAAGCAGGCTATTCGCGAAGCTTATGAGCTGTTTCACCCTAAAGCAATTGCGATCTTCTCAACCTGTCCTGTGGGACTTATTGGGGATGATGTTCACCGTGTAGCCCGTCAGATGAAAGAGGAAATCGGCAATGGTATTCTTATTTTCGGATTCTCATGTGAGGGTTATCGGGGTGTCTCTCAGTCTGCAGGTCATCATATTGCCAATAATGGATTATTTAAGAATCTGATAGGCCGCGATGACACCGTAGAAGGAAAATATAAATTCCGTGTCAATCTATTAGGTGAATATAATATTGGAGGTGATGCTTTTGTTATAGAAGATCTGTTCGAGAGATGTGGCTTACAGTTGATTTCCACAATGAGTGGAAATTCTACCTTACAGAAGTTTGAACGTGCTCATACTGCCGACTTAAGTTTGGTCATGTGTCATCGTTCTATCAATTATGTTGCAGGCATGCTTGAGACCGGTTTTGGTATTCCATGGATTAACGTTAACTTTATTGGGTCTGATGCCACCGCTAAATCATTGCGCAAGATCGGTGATTATTTTGGCGACCAAGAGTTAAAGGACAGGATAGAGAAAGTGATTGCTGAGGAAGAGTTAAAGGTAAAAGAAGCCATTAAGGATATCTATCCTAAGACGAAAGGCAAATTGTCTATGCTCTTTGTCGGTGGTAGTAGAGCTCATCACTATCAGGAATTATTCAATGAGTTGGGCATGAAGACAGTTTCTGCCGGCTATGAATTTGGACATCGGGATGATTATGAGGGACGTCGTGTGATACCATCAATACAGATAGATGCCGACTCACGTAATATCGAGGAGATAACAGTGACAAAGGACGCAAGATACCGTGAGCGTAAGACGCCTGAGGAGATTGAAGAAATGAAAAAGAACGGCCTGGGATATAATGATTATGAAGGTTTGATGTCTGAAATGACAAAAGGTTCATTAGTGATTGATGACTTAAGTCATTATGAGATGGAGAAACTCATCGAGATGTATCATCCGGATATCTTCTGTGCAGGTATTAAAGAGAAGTTCTGTGTACAAAAGATGGGTGTACCTTTGAAGCAGTTACACAACTATGATTCTGGAGGACCCTATGCAGGATTTGAGGGTGCTATCAATTTCTACAAAGACATAGAACAAATTGTCAGCTGTTCTATCTGGAAAGAGCTTAAGGCTCCTTGGGAGAATTATGATTATGTAGAAGCTGAATATGTTGGATAATCATTAAAAGAAAGGAAAAAATTATGTTATTAAGACACACTACAGCTAAAGAAATCGATCGTAAAGCTTTGACGATCAACCCGGCCAAAACCTGTCAACCCATAGGTGCAATGTATGCAGCACTTGGTGTTCATGGATGTTTACCCCATAGTCATGGTTCTCAGGGTTGCTGTGCTTACCATCGTAGTGCATTGACAAGACATTTTAAGGAACCCGTGATGGCCTCAACAAGTTCCTTCTCAGAAGGTTCTTCTGTCTTTGGAGGTGCATCGAACTTGACTCAGGCTATACAGACCATATTTACAGTTTATAATCCTGATATTATAGCTGTTCACACAACATGTCTTTCTGAAACGATCGGAGACGACTTGACTTCTATCATATCAAAAGCGAATGAAGAAGGTCTGATTCCTGAAGGTAAAAAGGTCATTTATTGTAACACACCTAGTTACGTGGGATCACATATAACCGGTTATAGCAATCAGGTTACAGCATTGGTGAAGTTCTTTAGCAAGTCGACTTCACGAAAACGCAACGTCATAAACCTGATCAACGGATGGATGGAACCCAGTGACCAGCGTGAGATCAAACGGCTAGCCAAGCTTCTGGAGATTCGTACAATCATGTTTCCGGATATGACAGACTCACTGGATACTCCTCTTACAGGAAAATACAGCATGTATCCCAGAGGTGGCACTACCCAAGAGGATCTGGTTGCCACTGGAGACAGTAAATTCAGTATTGGTATAGGTCATGACTGTACGGAGAATGCTTGTGTAAAACTTGATGAAAAATGTCATGTAAAGTATGATGTTGTAGATGTACCTATAGGTCTAAAGGCAACAGACCGTTTCATCATGAGTTTAAGTCATCATGCAGGATTGGATGTTCCGGATGTGATCAATGATGAGCGAGGCAGATTACTTGATATGATTGCCGATAACTCTAAGTATCTATACGGGAAACGTGTAGCACTGTTTGGTGACCCTGATATGCTAGTACCTCTTGTTGAGTTCTTGATATCAATGGATATGATACCTGTTTATGTGGTAACAGGTTCAGATAGCAAATACTTCAACGAAGAGATGGCAAGAATGCTGAAGGACATTCCGGGAGCAAAATACATGTCAAGAGAGTTGGCAGATACATTCCGTCTGCACCAGTGGATAAAACAAGAAGGTGTGGACATGATTATGGGTAACACTTATGCTAAGTATATTGCACGTGATGAGAATATTCCATTGATTCGTATTGGTTTCCCTATTGCCGACAGACCGGGGCATAACTTCTTGCCAATCACAGGTTATATAGGCGCTACCAATATGGTAGTTAAGATACTTGATGCCTTCCTAGACAAACAAGACCGTACTTGTCCTGAAGAGAAGGTTGAGTTCCAATTATAAAAAGAGAGATAATGGGATATATATTAAAGGAAAGAAAGAATCAAGTTTCGGTAGCAGGAAGCTGCGCCGAAACTATTGATTGCAACAAAGCCAGCCTCGCCGGTTCTGTAAGTCAGCGGGCATGTGTTTTTTGTGGATCAAGAGTTGTTCTATATCCCATTGCAGATGCCTTACATCTTATTCATGGACCGATTGGATGTGCCGCATATACATGGGACATACGTGGCTCCTTATCGTCAGGGCCACAACTTCACAGACTGAGTTTCAGTACAGACCTGCAAGAACGCGATGTGATTTTTGGAGGTGAGAAGAAATTGGAATCAGCATTAAAGGAACTTATTAGTCTTTATCACCCTAAAGCCGCCTTCGTATACACTACCTGTATCGTCGGGGTTATCGGTGATGATGTTGAGAAGATCTGCGAGTTAGTCGAAAAAAAAAGTGGAATACCCGTTATTCCAGTTCAGTCTCCCGGTTTTCAGGGAACGAAGAAGGATGGTTATAGGATAGCGTGTGATGCCCTGTTTAAACTGACAGGACGCATCAACAAACCGACGCCGCCACATAGTATAAATATTCTTGGTGACTTTAACCTTGCCGGTGAGTTATGGATGCTTATCGATTACTATAAGCAAATAGGAGTAAACGTGAATTGTTCCTTGACTGGTGATGGACGGGTTGAAGATATCGGCAATGCCCATAACGCTTCACTCAATGTCGTTCAATGTTCTGGCTCCATGAGTCATCTAGCCGTCATGATGCAAGAGAAATATGGCATTCCATGGAAAAAGGTATCTTATTTTGGTATAGAAGATATGAGTGAGGCTTTATACGAGGTAGCACGTTTCTTTAATGATCAGGAAATGATGGAAAAGGCACGTGAACTGGTAAGAAAGGAATTTGCAAGATTGATACCTATGTTGCAATGGTACAAAGAGCGTCTTGCAGGGAAAAAAGCTGCCATCTATGTGGGAGGTGCCTTTAAGGCTATTTCTTTAGTAAAAGCATTAAGATTAATAGGAGTACAAAGTGTCATCGTAGGTTCACAGACCGGTACAAAAGATGATTATGAGATCATCAAGAAGCTCTGTGACGAGGGAACAATCATTGTGGATGACTCTAATCCCGTAGAGTTAAGTCATTTTGTTAAAGAAAAGGGAGCAGATATATTTATCGGCGGCGTGAAGGAAAGACCCATCGCCTTTAAGATAGGACTTGGATTCTGTGATCATAACCATGAGCGAAAAGAAGCTCTGTCTGGTTATGAAGGAATGTTGAACTTTGCAAAAGAGATATATTCTACTGCGATGTCGCCGATATGGCAATTCACGAAGAAATAAGAAAAAGAAAAGGAGGTATTTATGGCTTCAGTGATAACAGAAAAAGATATTAAACATAAATATTACGTAAGTACACGTAATGCATGTAAATTATGTGCGCCACTAGGAGCATGTCTGGTTTTTAAGGGTATTGAAGGATGTGTACCTATGGTACACGGTTCACAAGGATGCGCCACATATATTCGCAGATATACGATAAGCCATTTTCGTGAGCCAATGGATATTGCCTCAAGTAACTTTAGCGAGAAGACCACCGTTTACGGAGGTAGTCGAAACTTTATTACCGGTATCAATAATGTGATAGCCCAATATCATCCTAAAGTGATGGGAATAGCATCAACTTGTCTTGCTGAAACGATCGGCGAAGATGTTCCGGCTCTCATTCGTGATTATCAGGATGCAAATTCCGACAATAAGGAACTTCCACTATTTGTTTTTGCTTCTACACCCAGTTATTGCGGAAGTCATATTGATGGTTTCCATCATGCCGTACTGGCAACACTGTCATCAATGGCAGACAATGGGAAGCAGCAGACTCATATCAATATCCTACCGGGGATGGTATCACCTGCAGATATGCGTTACCTTCATGAGATCATGCGGGAGTTTGAGATAGATGCTGTAATCTTTCCTGATTACAGCAAATCACTTGATAATGTATTTACTCATGAATACCAGCTCATCCCATCGGGTGGAACGAAAATAAAAGACATACGCCGCACAGGTACAGCTAAGGCTACAATTGAGTTTGGTACAGTCTTTGCCAAGGCCAGTACGCGCGTACGTGCGACAAAGAACACACCAACAGCCGGAGAATGGTTACAGGAGAATCGTTATATACGTAATTTCCAGATGCCGCTACCTATTGGTATCAATGCCTGTGATCATTTTTATAACACATTATGTAAGATTGGAAATAAAAAGATGCCCGAAAAATTTGTTGAAGAACGGGGGCGTTTAGTTGATTCTTATGTAGATGGTCATAAATATGTATTTGGCAAGAAGGTAATGATTTACGGTGAAGAGGATCTGGTATTAGGACTACTTTCTTTTTGCAAGGAAATAGGTTTAGAACCTGTTCTTATTGGTTCGGGAGGAAATAGTGGTAATATGCGTACGGAAGCCTTCAAGATATTTCCTGAGTTGGAATTAACACTGAAAGTGATGGATAATTGTGATTTTGAGACAATGAGTGAAGCGTTGTCTACAGTATCTCCGGATCTTATTATGGGTAACAGCAAAGGATATTATATAAGTAGAAAACTTAAAAAGCCTCTTGTAAGAGTAGGATTTCCCATACACGACAGGTTTGGGGGTCAACGTCTGCATCATATAGGATATAAAGGAACCCAAGAATTGTTTGACCGTATTGTAAATGCTCTTATTGAATATAAACAAGAAAATTCACCTATTGGTTATAAATATATTTAGGATATGACATTAACAAGAGAAAATAAAATAGAAGAGCATCCCTGTTTTAACAAGGATGTGATGCATACAAATGCCAGAGTACATCTCCCTGTTGCACCAAAGTGCAATATACAATGTAATTATTGCAATCGGAAGTATGATTGCATCAACGAAAGTCGTCCGGGTGTAACCTCCTCAATGCTTACCCCCACGCAAGCCGTAGAATACTTGCGTACACTAAATTCTGTTATGGAAAACTTGAAAGTAATTGGTATTGCAGGCCCGGGCGATCCTTTCGCTAATCCGATTGAGACGATGGAAACATTGAGACAATGTCATGAGGCTTTTCCTGATAAGATATTCTGTCTTTCAACAAATGGCTTGGAGTTAGAACCTTATATTGATGAAATAGCAGATCTTGGTGTTACTCATGTCACCATTACCATTAATGCTGTTGATCCGACAATAACAGCCAAGATATACAAGTGGGTTCGTTTTGACCGTCATGTCTATCGCGGGGAAACCGGTGCCGAGATCCTCATGAAAAGACAATTGGCTTGTATTCCCAGACTCCATGAAAAAGGTATCATTGTAAAAATAAACAGTATCATCATTCCCGGAGTGAATGATGAGCATATTCCGGAAGTGGCAAGAGTCTGTAAGGAACTGGGCGCGGATATTATCAACTGTATACCTATGCTGCCTACAGAAGGTACGCCGTTTGAGACAATCGGTGAACCTGATAAGGCAATGATATTCAGGACTCGCACGAATGTATCGGAATATCTGCCGCTGATGGGACATTGTGCACGCTGTCGTGCTGATGCCGCCGGATTGTTAGGACAGGATCTAAAAGACCTCAACGTCTTACTGAAAGAATTTGCTTCAAGGCCAGACATAGAAACAACAGGTCGTCCTTACGTGGCAGTAGCTACCAATGAAGGACTCCTTGTAAATATGCATTTGGGTGAAGCTGACTGGCTTTCCATCTATGAGGAGACCCCGAACGGATATAAGATGATCGAGAGACGTAAGACACCTACATCGGGAAATGGCGACCAGCGTTGGGTGGATATGGCACATTTACTGCATGACTGTCGGGCACTCTTAGTCAGTGGTGTTGGTGAGAATCCACGTGTCATACTCGAAAGTTGTCATGTTCACTTGATAGAAATGACAGGATTGATAGACGAAGGACTTGAGGGAATCTACAAGAATATTCCGATCCGAAGTATTTCTAAAAAGGAGGCTTCCGGATGTGGACGGGGTAAATGTGGAGGAAATAAGGAAGGTTGTGCGTAATTAAAACAATTCATCTCAAACACAAAATAAAATGAAAAAACCACAGTATCACATTTTGCTTTGCAACTCATATCGATTGACAGGGCAGACACAAGGAGCATGTCATGTAAAAGGCGCAGGAGATCTGTTGCCCTATATCGTTGACGAATGTTCAGACAGAGGACTTGACGTGGCAGTAACGACCACAGCATGTATGAACAACTGTTCGCAAGGTCCTATTATGGTCATCCATCCATTAAACGCCTGGTATGGAGAAGTTGACTCCAAGACAAAGATTGATGAGATCCTTGACGCCTTGGAAGATGGTGAGGTATGCAAGAAATATCTAATCTCTGATTAAAACACAAAGGAAAAATGCGTAAGCCATATTTGATAGACACAACCCTAAGAGACGGTCAGCAAGCTCCAGGCTTAGCCTTCTCGTTGTCACAGAAATTGGCTCTATGTGATTTACTCGACAAAGCCGGAGTGCCTGAACTTGAAGTCGGCATTCCGGCAATGAGTGAGAACGAAGTCAACGATCTGACTGTGATAGCCGGACATAACTTCCATTTTAAAAGATTAGCCTGGTGTAGAGCAAATGAACGGGATATACGTCAATCTGTTCAAAGTCATGTAAACGGAGTGCATATCTCATTTCCCGTTTCATCCATTTTGCAGAAAGCAATGAGTAAAGATCCCTCATGGATCTTACAGAGATTGAGAGAGCTGATCTCTCTATCTTTGTCTGAATTTGAGTATGTTACTATTGGTGCACAGGATGCAGGTAGAGCAGATATGGAATTTCTGAGAGAATTTGTATCTGAAGCAGAACGTTGTGGCGCATCCAGAGTAAGACTGGCCGATACTGTTGGAATACTAAACCCCTTTTCCACCAGCCATTTAGTACAGGAGGTGCATAAATCAGCATCTTCTTTAGAGATAGAAATACATGCCCATAATGATCTCGGAATGGCCACGGCAAATACTGTGTCTGCCTATATCTCAGGGGCCAACTGTCTGAGTGTAACGATCAATGGTATTGGCGAAAGAGCCGGTAATGCAGCGCTAGAAGAGGTTGTCATGGCACTGAAATTATCAGAGAATATTGATTGTGATATTGATACTACAGTATTTACTAGATTATCACATTTGTGTGTCGACATTACACATCGTACAATACCGGTGGATAAACCAATAACAGGTAGGGATATTATACGCCACGAAAGTGGAATACATGTAAATTGTCTTCTTAAAGATCGTAACACCTACCAGTTATTTCCTGCAGCGATGGTTGGCCGTCAGGAGTCCGATTTTGTTTATGGTATGCATAGTGGAAAAAGTTCTATTGAACACTTCTTCAAGGTCCACAGGATGACTGTAGACGAAAAAATCTGCATCAAGGTATTAAAGGTCATTAAAGAACAGTCAAGTTTACAGGGAAGGGATCTTAAGGAACGTGAGATTCTGGATATATATAACAAAGTTAAAATATAAGATTATGGATAATGATATTAAGTTAATTGATGAGATGAGGCTCAATGCAATCAGCATGTTTAAGTTTGCTGAAGGATATTACAACTTTCTTGTTAATTCACTATTGCAGAATAGCAAGTTTGGTAATGACGTAGTATACGGAGTCATTTCTATCTGTTTTGAACGATTAATGGTTTCTCTGATGAGCAGTTACAATGAACTACCCATCAGTCATACTCCTCTCATGTTATTTAAGTATGCCCGTTGTATCGAAAATAGATTGTCTGATGATATGTTCAGCACAGCAAAACTAATCAATAGCTTTGAGTCTATCTGTAATTTAGATGGTTTTGGATATCGGACACCTAGTAATAATGAAATCAGGAAGATGATTGTCGGGTTAAAACCCTTATATAAATTAGTGTCAAATCGGATTAATCAAGAGATCTAGACCAGAAATACATCGTCGGTTCACAATCTTTGAAGCCAAGGCTGGTATACAAGCTTTGGGCGATATGATTGTCGCAACGTACTTCCAGAGTCACTTTGCAATACTCCTTTTCTTTTGCATATCCTATCAGATGGGAAAGGAAATGAGTTGAAAGGCCTCTTCCACGAAAAGGTTCGCTGATAAAGAAATCATGGATATATAGATAGGGTTTCACTTTGAACGTCGAGAAGTTTACGAAACAGGTCGCAATTCCGGCTCTGACATGATTGATAATCAAAAAGAAACAGATTGTTGACGGATTGTTTCTTAAACCCTTGATTAATTCTGACTGTGTATCCTCATTGTGTCCATGAGTCTCTCCACCCATCGGATGAATCATATATTCATTGATCATGCGTCCATAATCGGCCACTTGCTCATGATTGTTAAAATCGCATATCTCAAATTCTATCTGCATCTTGTTTTTTAGTTTTATACATTTGTTGTTCTATTCCGTATTTTTTGATCCTGATACCAAACATCCGTTCTGTTATTCCCAGTTGTAAGGACGATTTAGCCATATTACCATTATTCTGAATCAACGAATCGATGAGTGTTTGCTTCTCCAATCGTCCCAGAATCATCTCCAGAGTACCCTTTTGCTGAGTATCTGTTGACACCGCCGTCTGTAGGGTCGGAGGCAGGTTCTGTGCTCTTATCACTCCGTCCTCACTTAGGATACAGGCTCTTTCAATGCAATTCTCCAGTTCACGGATATTTCCGGGCCAGTTATAAACCATCAACATGCTGATCGCTGTTGTCGTAATCCTTTTGATCTCTTTATGTAACTCCTGGCTAAATTTTTCAATAAAGAAGTTTGCGAGTACGGGGACATCATTGATTCTTTCACGAAGCGGCGGTACAAAGATAGGAAAAACATTGATACGATAATACAGATCCTCACGGAATTTCCCTTCACTGATGAGTTCCTCCAGATTTTCGTTTGTAGCACAGATGATTCTGACATCGACCTTAATCGGCTTTGAACTTCCAAGGCGTATGATCTCTTTTTGCTGAAGTACCCGTAGTAGTTTAGCTTGTGTAGAAAGTGTCATCTCACCTATCTCGTCCATAAAGATTGTGCCACCCTGAGCAGCCTCAAAGTGACCGATCCGTTGTTTGTCAGCACCGGTAAAGGCACCCCTTTCATGTCCAAATAATTCACTTTCTATGAGATTTTCAGGCAAGGCTGCACAATTCACCTTGATAAATGGATGTCGTTTTCTTTCTGAGGTACAGTTTAAGTGTATAGCATCTGCTATCAATTCCTTCCCCACTCCGCTTTCTCCCCGTATCAACACCGTTGAATCCGTGGGGGCTACGCTCTGAATCAAAGAGAAGACCTCACTCATCTTACTACTTTTCCCTTTAATGTGACCGGGATTAATATGTGTATTAAGGTCTCGTTTCAGATATTGGTTCTCCTGTTTCAGTTGCTCCATCTCCTCTTCATATTCCTGAAGCCGGTGTAAAGCCCGTCCTATCATACTACCGAAGACCTTAAGCAATCGTGCATCCTGGTCAAACATATAGTCCTTTTTATAACACTTCAAAAATGATAGGGAGCCTATTATCTCATGTTTGTATTTGACGGGGGTACTAATAAAGGAATAGTCAAACCCATCTTTCACAGTAGGTCCATGGGTAAGATTATGAAAGGAGGGTTCATCCTTTACTTTATGCACTAGTATGGCATTACCTGTAGCAATTACCTGACTGGTTAAATCATCATCCTTGTAAATCACATTTTTCCTGTCTTCTTCAGATATACCGAAGCCGGCAGCGATTGTTATCTGACCCGTATTACGATTCTTCACTGTTAAGATCGATCTGTTCGCATTTAAATGATTGCTCAGTATTTGCAATGCAAAATCCAGATTTACATTCTTTTCTCCAAGCATGTCGCTTAATTGCAACAATAAATCAAGCTCTTTTCTACCGTAACAGGCATCTCCTGAATAATTACACGTGTGTACCATAAGATTGTTTTTGTTTTATCTTTTTGCAACCAAAAACGGATTAATACCACCAATAACGCAACAAAAATACAAAATATTTGCAACATTTGCAATTATTTCCGTATAAAATCTACCATTATGACCTTTTTAATAACATATATCACATCAAACCTCAGGAACAATTCTAGTTTACAAGAGAACGAGGCTTTTAAATAAAACCTTTGATTTTCATACACATAGCAAGATATCAGGCAAATGTCAGGCAAATGTCAGCATCTTTTTTCTACAATTGATCATTTACTTTATATATTTGCAGAATCAATACGAACTGAGCAAAATATGAAGTATTCTTTCATCACTATTTTCGTAGTTGTCATCTCACTGATATATATAGGATTCGTCAGGTCGGAACGGGAATACAGACCTTTCGAGGAAGTACTTAAGGAGATCATCAACACATCACGGCTGAAGACGTATAATGATAGCGTATTCGGTTACGAGGCAGAATATCCCGATTTCTTCGAGAAGGAGCCGGACTCGCTTCGTGAATACCCGGGTGATGCGAGGTTCAGTTTCTCAAATGTGATTCAGATTGACATGGAAACCACAGTAAGCATGAACAGAAGTGCCAGTATCAGAAGAGGTATTGACTCTATCGCCCATAAACTTCATGCAAAAATCAAGAGCATTGATAAAGACAGTTTTATCCTTACCGGACAGTTATACGAGAATGGTCATGCCACAGAGGGTTACAGTTTCTACAGTAAATACGTTGTAAAAGACAAACTATGGCTGGCTTACAGTCTCTACTATCCGGACAACTATAAAGAACCGATTAAACGACTGTTTGAGATTATCGACGGTTGGAAACCCTATAAAGAATTTAAACCACTAAAGAATAAATAATAAAAGAAAAAGATGAAACTTATATTACTATCAATTCTGGTACTAACATCATCAGTAGGTATGGCTCAAGAGAGAACCAAGAAAGTAACAAACGACAGCACTCAATGCGTTGCAGACAGTGTTAAACTTAAAGAGGTGACCATCACATCCAAACAGTCGGTATATCGCATGAAAGAAGGGGCTATGATTACAAAGGTGCAGAATTCTACGCTTTCATCGGCAGGAACAGGACGGGACGTTTTGAAACATATTCCCGGAATAAAGGTGACGGAAGAGGGATATGAGGTAAACGGGAAAGGCACTCCTGAAATCTACATAGATAATCATAAGATAAATGATATCGCAGAGATTGAACGATTACAGTCAAAAGATATCGACCATGTGGAAGTGATTCGTCAGCCTGGAGCTGAATATGGAGCTACAGTAATGGCAGTTATCAGAATAACGACCACGAAACTGAAAAAAGAGCACTTCGGAATAGACGCCCAGTCTATCATGGAGCAAGGCAGGAAGACAAGTAACCGGGATCAGATCAACTTGGATTACCAGCATAAGGGGCTTAAACTGGATGGACTTGTATATTATGCACTTGATCAGGACAAGCGCATTATGAACACCACTTACGATATAAGGACAACTGATATCCTGAAAGTAAGGAGCAATACAAATATCATTGATCGAGGTAATGTGTTCTGTTGGTCAGGAGGAATGAACTATGATTTCAATAAAGACCATTCCATCGGACTTTCTTATCAATATGATAGCAGTCCGGATTTCTCCATGAAAGGAAATGCTTCATATTTTGCCACACGAAATAGCATCGCTGAAAACAGAATTAATCAGAATGATGAGATCAAAACTAAGGATGGCACTCACCTGATCAATGCTTTTTATCAGGGTAAAATTAAGGAAATGAAGATTGATTTCACTTCAGACATCGTGGCAAGTCATTCTCGGACAGATCAGAATGCTGACGATGAAACCGACAGAATTGTCACGTCTAACGGTAAAGACTTTAATAATCTGTATGCGGCAAAGCTGATTCTGAGTCACCCTCTCCTGACTGGTCAGATGAAAATCGGTGGTGATTACTCGTTTATCAGCCGCCGCAACTGGTTTTTTAACAAACAGGACATTCTCCCTTCTGCTGATAACAAGATACACGAAAGCAAACAAGCAGGATTCGCTGAATACGCTGTATCTATTAAGAAAACAGATATAACAGCAGGATTACGCTACGAACGCGCAGATACAAAATATTGGAATGCAGATGTGCTAAGTCAGGAACAGAGCAGGACTTACAACGACTGGCTGCCAAATCTATCTGTCAACTTCCCCATCGGAGACATTCAGTCGTCGGTAAGTTACTCCGCCAAAAAGAAACGTCCCTATTTCTATCAGCTGCAGAGTAATCTGAGTTATAACAACAGTTATATATATGAAGGTGGTAATCCCCTGCTCATTCCGGAAACGGACCATAATGCAGAGTGGGACCTGTCCTACAAATGGCTTATGCTGCAATTATCATACCAGTATGCAAAAAACTTGATTGCTTTCGACGGCAGGACTTATGATAAGAATCCGGATGTCGCCATATTTACAGTCAATAATTTCGACCATGCACAATTTGCCAGTGCGTCAATTTATCTCTCTCCAAAGATAACTTGTTGGAGTCCGGTGTTCGGAATCGACTTCACAAAGCCTTTCTTTACTGCTACCGACAATGGGAAAAGTAAGAAAATGGACAACCCCTCGTTCAACTTCACCTTTAATAATACTCTTAATATCGGCAAAACACTCATCGCTAATCTGGATATGAGCTACAATACCGGCGGCGATTACGGCCCCTGTCATTGTGAAGCATATCAGACAGTTAATTTCGGCATCAGAAAAACCCTTATGAGAGATGCGCTCAGCATACATCTTCAGGTGAACGACATCTTTGTCTGTCATCAGAACTTCAGTCTTTACAGTAATAAACTAACCTACAGCAAGAACACCATCCCCGACTCACGTCAGGCCGTACTCACAATAAGATATACCTTTAATCCATCCAAGACTAAACTGAAGGAGAATCATGCTTCCGAAGAAGACATTAAAAGAATAAAATAAGATGAAAGTCAACATTCTAAAAATCAATAGCCCTGCCATTCTACGAATAATAAGATGCTCCCGTCACTGGCTCATTCTTATTTCGTTGTTGATAGTTACCCTTTCCTGCTATTGTGAAAATCATGGTGAGGGAATCTCAGATAAGGTTTATTTTCATATACCAGAGAATTATCCACATATTGTTGTGCCTGTGTCTATCAATGACAGTACTCAAGCAAATCTGATGTTTGATTCAGCAGGAGGAGGAGTATTATGGTTAGATTCAGCCTTTTGTGTACAAAATAAAATAAAGATTGATAACGAAATTATGTATAATGGTGGAGTTGCATGGTCTACAAGTAGAACACCATTCCATCTTAGCACCACCCCAATGAATTTAACTTTCGGAAATCTACATGTTACATACAAACAGCATGAAATATTAGATTGGAAAGGGTATATGGGGCCGTATGCACCCGACGGTATGTTTGGCATTCCGATAGATGACACGACACATGTATGGGAGATTAATTTTGAAAAAGAATACCTCCAGATTCATCCCGGTTCATCATTCACGGCACCAGAGTGCACAACCTTTTTCCCCATGAAAGCTAATGGAGGGAGCTTTCTTATAACAATGCCCATTACAGCCAGATTTGCTGACGGAAGCGTCATAAAGGGTCGTTGGAAAAGCCTAATTGACACCGGATCACATCAAGATATTGATTTGGTCAATGATGCTCCCGAAATTAATATGCTAATGAAACGGAAAGATGCCGTCTGGATCGATAATCCCAATGGATATAATCGTTGGAATGAAGTGTCTGCTACTGTATTTGAT
>DAIOSW010000031.1:0-19240 GCA_036752365.1 Prevotella sp. | reverse complement strand
AGTCACTGATAATCAAATGACGTTATTCTAGGAAATATTCATCGAACTGACGTTAATTTAGTTTTAGTGCTTCTTCGCAATCAAAACTGCTGACAGTGGATCTCTTTGCACCTGTCACGGTGTCTGTTCCTATGAGGTCAACACTATTATTGTAATCCAACGAAGTGGCAGACGACAGTGTTATCTTCTTTGCCTTGTCTATGGGCATGGTGTAACCCCCTTTTAAGTGTGCATCCCAATTTCCATTTACCGTGGATGGGGTGATAGTTCTTACTCCGGTCTGTTTGTTATAAATGTATCCAAGGGCAAGACTATTCTGATAGATATTACATTCAGCGTTTATATTGTACATCCTTTGTCCCGAAAGATTTTTGTAGAAGGCCCCGTTAAAACTGTGAGTATGCTTATTCTTAAGATTTGAAGAACCCGTTATGGTATTTAATGGGTCACTATTGTCTTTGAGACTGATAAAGTTTGTCAAAGTAGGCGCCGTTGAACTGTAATCATAATGCAGGAAAGCTCTCCATTGTTTGACAAAATTATTGATGTTTACGTCTATTGACGGTTCAAAGAAGGCGACATTATGATGGAAAACAGTATCCACCACACTCCGTTTATAATCAAGTTGGTTGCGCTCAAATCTCATAGGGAGCGTCACATCCAATTGGTAGGTGGTTTTCTTCCCGTTTGGATAACTGTTATAATGATATTTGGCGGCTACTTCATGAGTGAGTCTGGTATCATTCATCGTTTTGCTGTTTTCACGATCCAGTGTTTGAAGCAATTCAGTTACTGATGGTAATTCCCCTAACGGATGTAGGGTGTTTTCTCCCCAACCATTGAGCTTCTGAAGTAGGTAAAGAGAGCGGTTGCTTTCGTTGTATCCTTTTGTATATCTGTAAGAAGGTTCCACGGATGAGTATTTATCAAGTTGGAAAGTGGCACCTGCGACTATACTATAATCATATCCTCTATCTTTATTATCATCATACCGGTTTCGATAATCGCTCACCATCTCTTTTTGAGATGGATAGTCAAGTAAATAATGGTCGTACAGGTAGCTCTTGGAATCTATATAATGGAACTTTCCGTTGAGATAGAAAGATTTGGTATTGTCATGTAGGGAGCTAAAAAATACCCCAAAATCTGATCCGAATTTTAGATGATGATCGTTGTTTTTGGATTGATTTATAACTCTGTTAATCGCATAATTGCGAAGGAGATAACCTGCATTTGGATCCATAATGCTGTCAACCCAGGCTTTGCCGAGATGTGATATGACATCGTCAGAAAATGTTGCTGAGGCGGATTGAAGTTGATTATGGGATCTGTTATATGAGAAATACGGATTGGCAAACAAAAATTTTAGATCTATTGGAGCTTTCAATTTAGGGAAAAAGATTAATTTATGATTAGATGTCAAGCTGAATTTGTCTGAGTTGGATATTTCGGATGAACGGGTAAAAGTATTGCCACCGGTCAGGAAGTTCACACTGTTGACCTGGTTCTCATTCTGATTTTCAGAATAAGTCACTCTCACGTTCCCGTTATGCTGATAGCGGTTGTCCCGCTGTTGTACATTGTAATCAAAACCGGCATTGTAAGTCTTGGTCAGTCCTGTGGACAGACGTTCAGGCGACCAGTCGCCATTCTGTCCGGGCTTGCTGTCATCATTAACATTATTGGTATTTGCAAATAATGATATACGGGAATTAGGCGTAAACCGTAGAGCAAAAAGCCGTGCTATATATCTGTCATCGGTTCCACTGCCAGCTTCAGAGTTTGCGATCCATCCAATCGAATATTCACGTTTGAGGCGAACATCCATGACGTACTCTTTTTGTGCATTACCGGGCAAGTTGGCTAACCTGTGTATTTCATCATCCCTCTCATAGATCTTTATATTCTTAACCATGTAAGAAGGTAAATTATCCAGCATGAGTTTACGGTCATTGTTAAAGAAATCTTTGCCGTTGATTAACAAAGAATTGACATACCTTCCGTTTACAAAGATTTGTCCACCATCCTTTAACTGTACCCCCGGCATCTGACGAATCAGGGCATCAAGCATAGATCCTTCCGCCAGATTGAAGGCATCTGCATTATATATAAGGGTATCGCCATTGATATAGAATTTCACCTTTGTTGCTGTCACCACCACCTCATTGAGATTTACTTCGTTTTTTCTTCTTAACTTCTTAATAACAAATGGTTCTTTAATCTGAATGACTGTCTCGTGTTTGTACAGACGCTTGATTGTTAGTGGATTGTATGTCTTCTCATACCCTTCACGACTGCAGCAGACAAGATATGAACCCGGTTTATGAATATTGAACTGTACAAAAGAAACCAGTCTGCCATTTAAATTATTTTGTTGTGATTTTACACTAGTTACAAGAGAACTGTCCGGAAGATTGAGAATGTCTACTTTCACTCCAAATAATTGTTCGTGAGTGAAGTTATCTACTACGCTTCCATTTACTGTAACAGAAGTATTCTTTTGGGAATAACCTAAAAGAGAGAAAAATAGTAAACATATAAAGATCAGTGGTTTCATAAAAGTGATTGTATTTAAATGGTTTGGTAAACAAATATGCAGTATTAAACATTTTTTACATTTGATACCACTGCTGTTCCGGAAGAACCTTCGTATGAAAATTCGAGTCTATTCGGACCGGGGGATAGCAGGGTGGCACTTTTATAAAAATCAAGCTAAATTGATTTTATATTTGAAATCACCATATTAGATACAATAATGCTGTATTCATTATATCATCAACTTTACAAAAATAGTTTTTATTCATAATGTTTGTAACATTGCATGTGCATAATTAAGCAGAATTACATACATATTAATTACGTTAACACTGATAAAAGTTTGGACAGGAATATTCCTTGATCCTACATATTCTTGAATATAATAGTCTGATTTATAAACGGTTTGTGTCCTTAAATCATACATTGATCATACATCAATCCTACATGCTTTGTCGTATTTCTAAGTATCCGTCTACGTTGACCGCCTTGTCCTAAGCAAAAGTCTTGAATCCATAATTGTTTCAAGCCTTTTTCCACTTGTCGGGAAGTAGTTCTCTATATTTTTCTATAGGAGCATTTTCTTCCACATGTATGATGGATGTATGTTGTATGAAGGCTTTTTTAAATACAAAAGCCTAATAACCTGAGAATTAACTTCAGATTCATGTACGATTGATAGAAAATCGGGAATGACAGTGATAACAACAGCATAGATATGCTCTCCATTCTGTGTGATATGCTCAGCAATACGAAACAGATACCTCCCGAGATGAATTTACCGCTAAATTCGATTCCAACTCAATGCTCCGGTATGTCGGGAGCATAGCGGAAAATATGTAGGATGGGACTTCTTTTAAAATAAAAAAGATGGGAACTCATTTGAATTCCCATCTTGTAAAGATGTAGTAAGCAATCCGTCTTTACTATAAGCTAAACCCAAGTCCGATCGAAACAGGGAAGCATTTAGGTGCTTTGTTACTGTTAAGCAACGGAGTTATTGCCGAGCGGAAGTAAATCATCATATCGCCATAACCACAGTATCCTTGAATATTAAAACCTATTGGATTGAGATTGACATCACTTGTCTCAGTGTATTTATTATTATCGATGAAGTAGCGTGAATGTTCGCTTTTACGTATTTCCATACCGGGTCCTAAAGCCATGTATAGTTTGTTGTGTCCTATTTTATATTGGTATTCCATCAGTACAGGTATGTTTAATTCCCAGTAGCTTAGATAGCTCTTTCTTACGTTCTTATTTGTTTCTTCACGAAAACCTGTAGTATTAGTGTTGTCGGTTGTCAGTATCCAGTTTCCTTGGAAATGATTGTGTATATTGATAAGTTGCGCGTTGATGGTAACTCCCAGCGTATTACTTGCATTTAGCGAGAAGTCACATGAAGCGAGTCCGATGCCCCATTCCCATGATTTTGAACTTCTAACATGTAAATCATCATTATTGAGAGAGCCGAAGAATGAGCTGGAAAGTTCGTTGAAACCGACGATTAATGTCGGGAAATGAGAATTGAAACTCTTGTTGAGCGAACGTTTCTTTCTTGGGATGAAAGGTGACGAGAAGTACTGTTCCACTTCCTGGTCGTCAGAATAACGCCCTTCGAAGATTGGCTTTATCTCGGTTTGACTGTCTTTGAATACTTTAACGGTCACATTGCCGTCAGAGTCATTCACAATAACTTTCTTGTTACTCTTTGTGACCATTGTGTCAACAGGCTCTGTTGCCATCATTGCAGCTGGAAAAATAGCTGTCAGGAGTAAAATTTGTAGTTTCATAATTAATATTGTTATTATTTTTTTCTTATCGTACATAAATCCATTAACTGTTCAGGTGACAGAGAGCCCTCTATGTAAATCACCGTTCCACTCTGGTTTTCACCTTTCTTGAAGAGAATATACCTATTTATCCCCGATTTTATCGGTTTCATCAAGTAGTATCCACTGGTAATCTGGCCATCTTCGACGATTTCACGCACCTTTTTCGCGTTCTTTCTGTCTTGTTTGAGATAAGTCTCCACATTGTTGCCGATTTTTTTGTAAATCAGACTTTTGTACACATCCAGCTGATAGCCTTTGAACGTGCCGTGATGCAATTCCACCATCTTACATCCCTTGTCATGTCCGTACTGTTGGAAGATATTGCTTACTTGCAAATCATCTTGTGCACTCATGATTGATGCCGAGAACATCATCATGGTAATTATGACCATTCTTATTATCATATTTTTCTTCATAATCTTTGTTTTTTATTCTGATAGAGCCGAAAATGTTTCTTGATCATTAGCAGATACATCATTAAGAGCTTCGAAGGCTTGTTGTTTGATTACCTCAGGGTTCGTATACTTCTTTCCTCCGATGACTGCGTAGTTTTTAGGAGCAGACATGTTTCCGAAAGTGAAAACGAGCGTTATGGCGATACATGCGGCTGCTGTTATTATCCAGCTAATATGACGATTCCTGCGTCGGATAGATATTACTTTGGCATTCTTTCCTAGCGGTATCTGTGGTAAATCCGTTGTCCTTGATTCTACACATTTATCGGCCGATTTTAGTGTATCGTCAGTTCCGAAGGTCTTTCGATGATCCGTTTCCATTGACTCAAAAGCAAACAGCGCCTGGAATACTTTCCATTCCTCAGGTATTTCATTACCTTTGTCTTTGAAGTATTCACGAAGTTGACGCTCCTCCTCATTGGATGTCAGTCCGTCGAGATACTTATTGATTAATATATCCATCTGTTTCATATATTCTTACTTTTGTCATTCTTATATATTCCTGTTGTATCCTGCGTCTGGCCCTTGACAGGTTTTGTCTCAGACTATCGGCTGTGCAACCCGTTATCTTGATGATCTCCTCTGCCTCATAACCTTCTATCTCTTTCATCGTCATGATTTGCTGTTGTAGAGGTGGAAGATGTTTGATAATCATATTTATAATAGCCATTTCATCGTTCGTTTCAACAGCATGATCTGTGATCGATGCTTCGTAATTGATTTCTTTTCCTGATTCCAGTTGCCGGTGTCTCCACTGGTCCGTATACTTATTTCTCAGGATTGTCAGTGCCAGAGCTTTTACGTTCTGATGGTTTTCCAGCGAGTCGTGCATGTTCCATAACTTAAGCATGACTTCTTGCACCAAGTCCTCGGCACTGTCGTCATTTCTGCTCAAACGTTGAGCCTGTATCAACAGCTCTTCTCTCAACGGAACAATTTTCTCTGTGAAGTCTTTCAGATTCATCTTTCTGTAATATAAACGAACATCAGTTCTTTTTGTGACATTCTAATCATAAATAATTCGCAAATTTATTAATAAAAAGCCTTCATTATTGTACAAATAGACAATTAATCCACTAATTATTAATTTTTTTTTCGTATGTTTGCATGATTAATTCCAATTGGATGCGGAGAAGTTTATTAATTTTTGTGTTGTTTTCAGTTTCTTTCCTGTCAGTAAAATCTCAGGAGATAGGCCAGGGAATGCGTAGGAATATAGCATTAGGAGTTTCCAATGGTACTCATGACAGTCTAAGTAAGAGTTATGTAAATATCGGAATCTTTAGTAATATCAAAAACTTGAGCGGTTTCCAGTTTGGTGGTCTGACAAGTAATGTGCATGATAGGACTTCTGGATATAATTTTGCCGGACTGGTAGCCTTGACAGGACATGAAATGAACGGTTTGCAGATGGGAGGCATTGCCAACGGAGTGGGGGGCAACGTGAACGGAATGCAACTATGTGCACTTGCCAATATCACACGAATGGGGGTCAATGGTGTTCAGCTATCGGGAATGGTGAATGTAACTGCCGATAATGTCCGTGGTTTTCAGATGGGTGGTGTGGCTAACGTTTCAGATAGTTTGCAAGGCGTTCAGATCTCCGGCTTTAGTAATATGGCTGTAGGTCATTTCTCAGGTCTTCAACTTTGTGGTATAGCAAATATCGCCGTCAGTATGAATGGCGGTGTGCAGATAGCGGGAGTGATGAATGTATGCGCATCAAAAACTCGGGGATGGCAGTTGGCTACCTATAATTATGCCGATACACTTAACGGTTCACAGTTAGGATTTATCAATATCTGTGTGCATCATCAGCACGGTGTACAAGTAGGACTCATTAACTATAGCCGCGACACGGTAGCCCATAAGATTGGCTTGGTAAATGTCAATCCCAATACCCGCATTCAGATGATGGTTTATGGCGGTACATCAACAAAGATGAATGTTGCGGCACGTTTCCGCAATCGTAGCACATACAACATTATCGGTTTTGGAACCCATTATATGGGTCTTGATAAACGCTTCTCAGGCTCTATTTTTTATCGTATTGGCCAGTATTTCAATATTGACAGGCACTGGAGTATCAGCGGTGATCTGGGTTATTACCATATAGAGACCTTTGCAGAGAACAGTTCGGCAGCACCTGAACGTCTTTATTCACTACAGGGTCGTCTTAATGCCGATTATCAGCTGAGCCCCCATTGCGGTCTATTTGCCTCTTTAGGCTACGGCAGCACACGCTATTACAATCACGCACGCCTCTATAAGAGTAAGATGCTGATGGAGTTTGGTCTTACATTATTTTAATGCAGAGGAAGAACATGAAGAAATTATTATCCATAATGATGCTTGTTTTGTCGGTTCCATCGATGGCTCAGACTGATTCTATCATTTCATCAAATCATAAGTATTCAGAAAAATGTGAATCTGATTCCATATTCGCCTATCAGAACCCTCTTACTATGAAGAAGCGTTTCTTCAAGGCCGGCGTTGAAGCTTTTGGCCTGAATATGGCAGTACAGAGTTTCGACCGATTCGTGCTTAATGCTGATTATGCAAAGATCAGTCTCAGTTCTATCCGGCATAATATCAAGAATGGTTTCGTGTGGGATAATGACCAGTTTTCTACGAATCTTTTTGCCCATCCCTACCATGGAGGACTTTATTTCAACTGTGCCCGCAGCAACGGACTCTCTTTCTTTGAGTCTGTTCCTTACTCGTTTTGTGGAAGTCTGATGTGGGAGACCTCCTGCGAGATAGAGCCGCCAGCCATCAATGACCTGATAGCTACTACAATGGGAGGTGTCTGTATTGGTGAGGTCACTCACCGTCTGTCCGATCTGGTATATGATGATCGTTGTTTCGGATTTAGCAGATTTCTGCGTGAGGCCTTGGGTGCCGTCATTTGCCCGATGAGGGAGTTCAACCGTCTTATAAACGGTGACGCATGGCGTATAAGACATAAGTTCTATAAATATCATGATAATGACAGGCTGCCTGTGGATTTTGCCCTGTCTGTCGGCAACTGTTATCTGGCAGATAAAGGCTCACTGTTCCGAGGTGAGGCAAATCCTTACATCGACCTTGCATTGGCTTATGGAGACCCCTTTAACGAGGAAGAAAACAAACCTTATGACTACTTTACGGCCAATGTCACGTTTGGCCTTAGCAATAACCAGCCATTAATCAACAATGTCCATTTGTGTGGTCGGCTTTGGGGTACTCCTATCAATACGGGAACGAGCTTGAAGACCGAATTCGGTATCTTCCAACATTTCAATTACTATGATTCTTCGCCGGTGAAAGATGGAACTAACACGGTACCTTTCCGTATCTCTGAGGCTGCAGCAATAGGTCCTGGAATTATCTATTCGTTTCCTAAAGTAGGCAATCTGGCTCAACTAGTGCAGCAAATATATGTAGACGGGATCCTGTTGGGTGGCAGTCTGACTGATTATTACAACGTGATAGACCGTGACTACAATATGGGCAGTGGATATAGTGTGAAGACGAATACGTTTGTCGAGTTCGACCGTTATGGACGTTTCTCGTTTAAGTCGGATTATTATCATATATTTACGTGGAAAGGTTATGAGAAGAAAGACCTCAGCACCATTGATCCGTTGTACCTTAATGCCCAAGGTGACAAAGGTGACGTACAATTGCTTGTGTTGAGGCCTACTGTAGAGATAAATCTTAATAAAAAACTACAACTAGTCATGGATGTAGCTTATTATTTCAGAAACACGTATTATAAATATCATGACCGCGTGATATCAAGGACATTTGCTGCACGTTTAGGTCTTACATACCATTTTAGTTGATAACGATGATCAGAAATAAGGTTTTAATAGGTTTTCTTTTATTATGTTCCTCCTCATTAGCAGCTCATACAGATGATGAGACTGCCCTGCAGATGGAACATCAAGGTATGGTGGATATCCATTCGGTTGATAAAACGATTCAAGTGAGTCTTATGTATAGCCGTGCCGACAATTTCACCGGGCGTGTATTGTACAGTGATTTGCGTAAGGCGTATCTGCATCCACAGGCAGCAAAGGCACTGATGAAGGCACAGAAACGGCTCAGGAAGCTCAGACCCGACCTCAGCCTTAAAATCTATGATGCCTGCAGACCTATGTCCGTACAGGCTAAGATGTGGAATGTGGTGAAGAATACCGGAAAGAAGATCTATGTCAGTAATCCTGCACATGGAGGAGGACTGCATAATTATGGGCTGGCTGTCGATATAACGATTTGTGATATGAATGGAGATACTATACCCATGGGTACAAAGATAGACTATATGGGTACGGCTGCACATATTGACTGTGAAGCGCAGTTGGTCGCATCACATAGAATTAGCAGTACAGCGCGAAGAAATCGTGAATTATTGCGTGAAGTGATGCGTTCTGCGGGTTTTAAACCGTTGCGTACGGAGTGGTGGCACTTCAATTTCAAGAGCCGTAAAGAGGCAAAAGCTCATTATAAAGTGATAAGATGAACAATAGACCAGACCAATCCACGATAGATTTTATCCGTGATAATGCTGATGGCGATGTGCGGACTTTGGCACTGAAGAGTGATAAATATCCCGGAGTGGATATGAAAATGGCACTCGTTCAGATAGAAGGCCGACAGAAAGCCCGTCAGAAGGTCCCTTCGTGGGCAATGACCGAAGGCGTCATTTATCCTCCCCATCTATCCATGGAGCAGTGCTCGTCAGAGATGACGGCCATATATAAGGCTGAGATCATAAAGAGACTTATTGCCGACCGTGGTCTGATGGTTGATCTTACAGCCGGTTTTGGTATTGATTTTTACTTCATTGGTCGTGAGTTCCGGCATGCTGTCTATGTAGAAAGGCAAGAGGTGCTATGTGATGTGGCAAAGAATAACTTTCCGTTGCTGGGAATGGAACAGACAGAGGTGGTTTGTGGCGATGGAATAGACTATCTGAACTCGATGAAAAGGGCAGATTTAATCTATATCGACCCTGCAAGACGTGATTCCAACGGTGGCCGTACGATAGGAATCAAGGACTGTACTCCCGACATTACTCAGATAGAAGATGTATTATTGACTAAGTCGGAATATACCTTATTAAAGCTTTCTCCGATGCTTGACTGGCATCAGGTGGTACGCGATCTGCATAACGTGATAGAGATTCATATTGTGTCTGTAGGGAACGAATGCCGTGAAATGCTGGCCGTGATCTCGGATAAAGGTAATGATGCAATAACGGTCAGCTGTGCTAACGATAATTCGGTGTTTAGTTTCCGCTCAGATGATACCAGAATCCCCGCTATCGCTTGCTCTGAAGACTTTAAATATCTGTATGAGCCGAATTCATCGATTATGAAGGCGGGATGTTTTGGAGCTATATCGGAGGAATATGATGTTAAGTCGGTGGAAAACAACAGTCATCTTTTTGTTGGTAAGCGTCTTATGAATGACTTTCCCGGTAGAAAATTTACCGTAAATAAGATCTTCTCTCTAAACAAACGTGATCTGAAGGAAAATCTTTTAGGCTTGAGACAGGCTAATATCACGGTGCGTAACTTTCCTATGACAGTGGCGGAGTTGCGTAAGAAACTGAAGTTGGGGGATGGTGGCTCTGTCTATCTCTTTGCTACTACACTTTCGGATGGGAGCAAGGCGATCATCAGTTGTTCCAGATGTTAATATGTCAAGGTCAGAGATATGTCGTGTGCATTATCCGACTCTCTTTCTGTATTCTACAATCTTGCGGGCGATAATTTGTTTGGCCCTGTAAAACTGGGAAGACGATGAGTGTTCGGAGATATTCAGCATCGTCCCGATTTCTCTATGTGATAGTCCGTCCAATGCAAAAAGATTGAATACTGTCCGATACCCGGTGGGGAGTTCACTGATAAAGTGATGCAGTATGTCTGATGGAATGCTTTCCACTTTTATATCTTCTGATATAGAGAATGTATCCTCTGTTGTTTCAATATCTACACTGTCACGCAGAATATCCTTTGCACGTAGATGCTGTAAAACCTCATTTACAAACACTCGACTTATCCATGCCCTTAAAGAGCCTTCCTGCCTCCATTCGAAGCGGTCAAGACGAGTGAAAACAGCAATAAAACCGTCATGAAGTATATCTTTGGCTACATCACGGTCGGGTATATAACGCAATATAAGAGCATACATCTTACCCTTATACTGCTCATAAAGCTCTTTTCGCGCTCTGTTATCACCTCTTTTACATCCTGCTGTAATCTCCTGTTCTGTCATCGGCGTCAATAATTCAGTTTCAGTCCGACATGAAAATCAAGACTAAGAGGATTTTTCGTTCTGTAAGTTTCTATATCTGTTCCGTTTCCCCAATAGTAACTTAATCCCGGTTCTGCATAGATGAACAGTTTGGGGACAATCATATATTCTGCTCCGAAAGATGTATTAACCGACATCTGGATTCTGTCAAGATGCAGGTGTTCACCACTTCGTCTGGCATAGATACACTTTTCCGCTTCCACTCCGTTTCCCCAGTACAATGAAAACTTTTGTCCATCAAAAAAATGGTAGTTGATCTTGATGGGGATGCCAATATAGTAGATACGTTGGTCGTTGTCATTACTCAGGTAGTTATCTTCGGTTGTTGAGAGTAGATAAGTTCCCGTCACTCCTGTGGCTATTCCGAAGCGTCTGTTGATTCTTTTTTCTACGGTGAAACCGATTTTTATTGGGTAATGATGCTTTAGTTCAATCTTTGTATATCCAATTAAAAAGTTCTCTTTTTCATTCTCGAAATTACTGCCTGTTGTGTATACATCACTAGATTGTAAACTGTTGTATGCTTCATTACCATCCGATAGATGGCTTGCTGACACCGTTGTTCCGAATGAAAAAGACCATGTGTTTTTGTCCTTCTTCCTGTTCAGATCCGCCATGGCCATGAGTCTCTCACCTTCCTCGGCTGGAGGCAAATCTGTATTTGTTCTCACACTTGTTTTCTGCTGTTTAGTATTGGCTGCTATCTCATTTGTCTTGACCATATCGACGGTAACAGCTGAAGCAGAGTCTTGGGTATTGTTGACTATTGAGACTTCCTGAACTGTTTTTGCCATAATTTGTGATGGGCAGGTAACAGTAATATGTTTACTTTTTAGGTTTTCCTTCCCCTTGTCAGCTTTCATGCTCTTATCTGTAACAGATGAAAGAGATGAAACTGACTTGGTTTCGGAAATATAAGTGTTTTCTGTTAACTTAGTGTTCGCAGAGTTATTCTTTGATTTTATATAATGAGTATTATTCCTGGCGATATGGCCGATTTGATCGTCGTATCCGTTTTTAAAACGGAGGGTAAGCACTGAAGATACCAGTAGGATCAGTGCAGCAGCAGCTATCCACGCATTACGGCCTATGAAAAATCTTTTTTGGCTGTTGGTAGATGGCAATTGCTTATCAATACTCTCCCAGATATTGTCAGGAGGCATCAACTCGTAATCGTCCATTTTGTTGTGGAGCGATTCTAACCATTTATCATCTTTTTCTACTGTCACGGAATATCAGAATTTGTTAATTGCTGAGAGGATAATTAAAACCTATATGCTTTGTTTTGCTTGTATTATATCCCGAATCACAAGCTTTGTATTGAACATCTACATATAATTTTTTTCCACCATTCTTTGTTTGTGCTTCGGCAAGAATACTTTTAATGTCATAGCTCATAAAATAGAAATCAGCCTTTCTGTTATAAACGTAATAGTCTGATGAAGTATTGTTTCCCGGTGCGTCATTATTTGCATTATGATGCAGTATAAATCTTACCGTGTCTGGCTTCTCTGCGCTTCCTGAGCTGATAAAGCCTTTGTCGTCTGTATAACATAATGTGAGATAGTGGTATTTTATATTAATGAAATAGTTAATACCAAGCACCATAAATCGGTCATTGACATAACTTCCGGAACTAATATTTATGACAGAATCGTTTTTGATTGAATCAAGTTTTGAAGCATTCTCAGCCCTGTTTACTTTCGCATCGATTCCTGTAGGACCATACATTAATTGAATACTATATTTCTTGGTAGTACTCGTGGATAAGTCGCTTAATATTGTAAACTGTATGAATGCGGATTTCATATTATTATTGGTACTCGTTATAGCAGGATAGGGTATGAGTATCGCGCCACCACTTCCAATAAAATAAGTTGATCCGGCCTCGTTCATAACTGCAACATTATCGATGTATGATTGACTATTCCCGTCATTATCGTCAATGTTACATGCAGAAAAAGTTGTCAGCAATAATAAAAACAATGCTGCAATTTTGCTTAATGTATTATTTTCCATATAACTTATATTTTGTTTATTATATAATGTATTTACCCTATCAATACTGCATCGGAATGATATATTTAACAATTTTATCCCCCTCCCGTAACAAATGAAGATACATTTGCAACGAAAAAAATAGAATTTGTATCATATTGAAAAGTAAATGCTACATAAGTTTATGTCTTTATAAACCATTTGTTATAACTTTGCATTCGTTAAAATTGCAAATTAATCATATCTAATGAGAACAACTTCATTATTACTTTTGACAGCAGTGTCAATAGCTTGTATGAGTTCTGCAAAGGCTCAGAAGGCGAAGTTTAGTTACTTCACTTATAGTGGCAATGACACCCGTTTCGAAAAACAAATCGATAACAGTTGCCAATATCTAAATCCTGTCATGGCCGGATTCTATCCCGATCCTTCGATGTGCCGTAAGGGTGATACTTATTATCTGGTGAATTCATCATTCAGTTTCTTTCCAGGTGTGCCAATCTTTACAAGTAAAGATCTTGTCAACTGGAAACAGATTGGACATGTTCTAGACCGTCCATCACAGTTACCGCTTCATGGACAGAAAGTGTCACAAGGAATTTTTGCACCAGCGATATCGTATAATAAAAAGAACAATACCTTCTACATGATAACAACGAACATTGGAATGGGTAATTTCTTTGTTAAGACAAAAGATCCTGCTAAAGGTTGGAGTGATCCAATTTTGTTGCCCAATGTTAGAGGTATTGATCCTTCATTCAGTTTCGATGATAACGGAAAGGCATATATCGTGAATAATGATGAACCTGTCGGCGGACACAAGTGGGAAGGTGAACGTTCTATTGTTCTTCATGACTTCGATGTTAATGGTGACAGCACTGTTGGACCTGCAAAGGAAATTCTGCGCGGTGGAACTCATCTGGAAAGACATCCTATTTGGATTGAGGGACCTCATTTGTTTAAGTATAAAGGTTTTTATTACCTGATGTGTGCCGAAGGTGGTACCTGCGACTGGCACTCTGAGGTAGTACTTCGCAGCAAGAGTCCTTATGGCCCATTCGAATCTTATGAGGGAAACCCTATTCTTACTCAGCGTCAAGGTCTTGATCCTAACCGTCCTGACATAGTAACAAGCACAGGTCATGCTGATATCGTACAGACTCCAAAGGGTGACTGGTGGGTTGTGTTCTTGGGCTGCCGTCCTTATGAGCAGGACTTCTATAATACGGGACGTGATACATATTTACTTCCTGTTACTTGGAAAGACGGATTCCCTGTCATTTTGGAACCGGGCAAAGTCGTTCCTACAGTTGTGACAAAGAAGGGACTTCAGCATGAAGATAATACCAACACAGGTAATTTCACATACACAGATCGATTCAATGACAGTAAACTGAATATGAGATGGATATTCCTACGTAACCCAAAGAATACATTCTACTCGTTGGGAACAGACGGACTCACATTAAATTCACTTCCTGTCAATATCTCAGATAGTGAATCTCCTTCTGCTATTTTCTGCCGTCAACAGCATAATACCTTTGCTGCCGAGACTCAGGTGTCTTTTGCTCCTAAGTCGGAGAAGGAGTTGGCAGGAATGGCTTTGCTACAGAATGAACAGTACAATTTTGTATTTGGAAAAACGATGCTCAATGGTAAGACTGCCATTACTCTCAATCGTGCAGAGGGCAATAGTGCTGTTATTTCGTCTGTACGTCTGAATGACAATGAGGCTTCACAACCGCTGAAGCTTAAGATTTCCGGTGACGGACGTTATTACGATTTCATGTACGCTATTGGGAATGGTGAATGGCAGGTTCTGGCACGTGGTGTGGACGCTGTCAATCTTAGTACTCATCGTTCAGGTGGTTTTATTGGAGCTTGTATCGCTCTTTACGCCACCTCAAATAATAAGTAAAATAGTTAGTAGTTAATATGATAGAAAGAAATTCATCCCGAAAGTTGGTTGCTGATTATTATCGTAATAATCTGGCAGAGTTAAGGGCATTTGTGCGCAAGAGCATCGTCAATGATGATGATGCAGAAGATATTGTTCAGAATGTTTTTCTACGATTGCTTACCAGCGAGAAGATGATTTCTGAGGTTACGCTACCGTGTCTTGTTTACACGGTAGCGCGCAATCTCATTACAGACCGTATTCGTCATTTCTCTATCGCCGACCGTTACGAACACTTTATTTCCCACTCCAGGGCTTATGATGATTATGATGCAGAGTCCATTTATTCTGCACGTGAGATTATGGAGATCATGGAACGCGGGGCAGCACGGTTATCAGAGAAGAATCGCCGCATATACATGATGAATGTGTGCGACGGAATGAAAACCGCAGAGATATCTGAAGCTCTGTCGGAGAATTATAAGACAGTAGAGCACAGTCTGGGCGTAGCTCGTAAAGAAGTACGTAAATACATGAGACGAATGCTGACAGAGGTGGTATAAATAATATTCTTATTTATAGATTAACTGAGTCAGGTTGTCCTGAGCAAATATCTCTTTAGCGACCTGCTGAATACTTTCAACAGTGACTTTATCTATATTTTTATAAAGTGTTGTCACATCCTTTTCCCATCCGTAATGCAAAAAACTCTTGCCGAAATCGAGTGCAAAGTTTTCTTTATTATCGCAAGCAACTCCAATCTGTCCCTTTATCTGTTTTTTTGCAGCGTCCAGTTGTGATGATGTCATCGGCTTATTGATAAATTTATCCATTTCCCGACGTACCAGTTTTATACATTTATTTACATCGTGTCCGTCACATCCAAAGTATATACACCATATTCCAGTATCTGAATAACTTGTCATTGAACTCTCTACCGAGTAAACCAGACCGTGTCGTTCGCGAAGCGATAGGTTAAGACGGGAGTTCATACCCGGTCCCCCCAGGATATTATTAAGCAGATACAGCGTGATACGTCTTTCATCATGAATGTTGTAAGCTCTTGTTCCTATCATTACGTGGGCCTGATGCGTATTCTTTTCTACAACAAGTTCACGGGCTTTATACTCCGGCATGACCAGACTCTGTTTTACATCAATAAGTGGGTAACACTCTTCGAAATCATTTGTGGCTTTCTGAATCAAACGTACTGCACGCTCGAAATTAATATCACCATAGATGAAGAACACTGCATTCTCCGGACGGTAATATTTTTTTGTGAATCGTTGTGCATCACCGGTGGTATATTTTCTGAGTCTTTCCGATTTTCCGAGAATATTATGTCCCAGAGGATGTCCCTCGAATATCATATTTTCGAACTCATCATAAATCAGTTCAGAGGGAGAGTCATTATAACTCTCTATCTCATCACAGATGACAGCAACTTCCTTGTCTATCTCCTGTTGTGGATATGTGCTGTGAAATACGATATCACTCAGGATATCGATGGCCCGTGGTAGATGCTCCTTCAGGATGGAAGCGTAATAGACCGTATCCTCTTTACCCGTATAAGCATTTAGATCGCCACCAACGCTCTCCAGACAATTGATGATATGACAGGCATGGCGTCGCTCGGTGCCTTTAAACGAGATATGTTCACAGAAGTGAGCCAATCCTTCGTCGTCAGCTGTCTCATGGCGTGTTCCACCATTAATTTCATAACCGCAATAGACCACATCTGATGTCGAAGGTAAGTGAATGATGCGCAGTCCGTTGCTTAAAGTATGTGTATTATATTTCATTTCGGGTACAAAATTACATGTTTTCTTTTGTATTGTGCCAAAAAATTGTGATATTTGCATTCTCTTATAAAATGATTACAAATTAAAATGCGCAAAGTAATAGGTATTGGAGAAACTGTTCTCGACATCATCTTCAAAAACGACCAGCCGATGGCGGCAGTTCCAGGCGGTTCTGTGTTCAATGGAATTATATCTTTAGGTCGTTCGGGTATTGATGCTTCGTTTATCAGTGAGACAGGTAATGACAGGGTTGGGAAAAAGATTATTAATTTTCTGAAGGACAATAACGTAAAAACAGATAATATTAATGTTTATCCTGAGAGCAAATCGCCTGTGTCATTGGCTTTTCTTAATGAACGTAATGATGCTGAATATGTTTTTTATAAAGATCATCCCAATGATCAGCTTGACTTTATCTATCCTGACGTGCAAAAGGATGATGTCGTGATGTTCGGTTCCTATTATGCTGTCAATCCGGTTATTCGTCCTCAGGTAGTGGCTTTTCTGGATTATGCACGTAATCATGGTGCAATACTCTATTACGATGTTAATTTCCGTTCTGCTCATAAGAATGAAGTGATGAAACTTACTTCAAATATCCTTGAGAATCTCGAGTATGCAGACATCGTACGCGGTAGTATTGAAGATTTTGAGAATATGTTTAATATGAGCGATGCGGACAAGATCTACCGTGGTGAAATCGAATTCTATTGTAAACGGTTTATATGTACCAACGGTAGTGAGAGTGTGGAACTACGTTCCAATAAACTTAAGAAGAGTTATCCTGTGTATGATACACCCACTGTGAGTACGATTGGTGCGGGTGACAACTTTAATGCCGGTTTTGTTTACGGACTTATCAAGTATGGTATTAATAAGGAGATGCTTGAGGAAGGACTCTCTGAGGAACAATGGAATGATCTGATATTCAGTGCACAACAGTTCTCTTACAATGTTTGTCAGAGTCTTAACAACTCTATAGACAAGGAGTTTGGAGAGAAGATGAAACAAGAATTAAATAAATAAAACTATCATAACTATGAATATTAAAGGAAAAATCCATTATGTGGGTGTCAACGACCGTAATAAAAACCTCTTTGAAGGTCTGTGGCCCTTGCCAAACGGTGTGTCATATAACTCTTACCTGATTGATGATGAGAGCGTCACGCTTATTGATACCGTTGAGGTTGACTTCTTTGAGACTTATCTCCGCAATATCCGTGCTGTTATTGGTGATCGTCATATTGACTATCTGGTGATCAATCACATGGAGCCTGATCATAGCGGGTCTCTTGCCCTGATAAAGAAATATTATCCTGAAATAGTCATTGTTGGCAATAAGAAAACCTTTGATATGGTAGATGGCTTTTATGGTATAACAGGAGAGAATTATGTAGTGACTGAAGGCAGCGAATTAAATATTGGTTATCATAAACTGACGTTTGCCATGATACCGATGGTGCATTGGCCTGAGACAATGGTAACGATCGATACAACCGAACATGTGGTATTTACAGGTGATGCTTTCGGTAGTTTTGGTGCACTTAATGGCGGAGTCATAGATACACAGATACGTACAGATGAGTTCTGGCGTGAGATGGAACGTTATTATTCTAATATTGTAGGAAAGTACGGTGGTCCTGTACAGAAAGCTCTTGAGAAGCTCAGATGTTTCCAGATTGATGCCATTTGTCCTACCCACGGACCTGTATGGACAGTAGAAATACCTCGTGTCATGGAGATGTATGATCGTCTGAGTAAATATGAGACAGAGGAAGGCCTTGTCATCTGTTACGGTACCATGTACGGTAATACTGAACGTATGGCTGAGGCTATTGCACGTGCAGCAAGTGGGGCCGGTATTAAGAATATTGTGATGTACAATGTATCGAAGACCCACCACTCATATATTATAGCCGATGTGTTCCGTTACCGTGGACTTATTGTAGGGGCTCCCACTTATAACGCAGGACTCTATGCGGAGATGGATGAGCTCATCCATGAGATTGCAGGCCGTGATATCAAGAAACATTATCTTGGATGGTTCGGTAGTTTTGCCTGGGCAGGTCAGGCTGTGAAGAGGATAGGTGAGTACAACAATACCCGCTTGCATTTCGAACCCGTAGGAGAGCCTGTTGAAATGAAACAGAGTATGAAAGAAGAGGATTATATCCGTTGCGAGGCTCTTGGCAAGGCTATGGCCGAACGGTTGATCGCTGATCGAAAATAATAATCTTGATTTAAACATAAAAGCAAAACATGCAGATGGTGATAAGATCGTCTGCATTTTTTGTTTTTTTTCTATTCTAAGTCTAATATTTTCATTTGAAAATAGATATTAATCGAGTTTATAATTATCTTCGCAAAAATTATGTAAAGATAATGTGATTTTTATTTTGACTTTGCGTCTAA
>DAIOSW010000030.1:0-19768 GCA_036752365.1 Prevotella sp. | reverse complement strand
TCAATCAGATGTATTATAACTACATCAATGACATGGAAGAGAGTAAAAGCCAGGACAGAGAGTATCTGAAAGACGCTACAAAAGACCCTTCTTCTATTAAAGGATATGTAAACAAAAAGAGAGATATGGAGAACGAGAAGAAAGTAGCCGTAACATCTTTCTATAAATCTATCATTGACAAACTATCGGACGAGCGCAAAATGGTTCCGGAAGACAGCGAAACGGCCAAGAGTATAGACGCAAACATCTATAAACTTAAAAAAGCAATGGTGGAACAACTAGAAAAGTACTAAAACAGCAACAATGAAGATTTATAACGTGAGTAAATTTGTAACAAAAAGAATATGAACAAGTTTCTTAATAGATATGTAAAAGCGACACAAAAAAGAAAGCCGCAAATAAACCGTCAGAGGGGTGTCGCTTTTGACGAGGTCCAGAGATGCGCATCTATGTGGTATTCGCTAGAGGAAGTGAGACGCAAACTTCGTAGAAGCATCATGTACGCTTACGAGGACCAATGGGGAGATTATATAAAGGACCCAGATACCGGAATGCTCATTACAGAGAAACAGCTTATTCTTAAACAGAGCAAGCAGCCACTTAAGAATAACATGATTTCTCCTATCATCAAGAATATTGACGGCCAGTTCAGAAACAACATAACCGAAACTATCTGCGGTGTCAGAGACCAGTCTGAAGCCAAGATAGGAGAAATGATGTCAATCGCCATGGAATATGTTCATGACCTGAACGAAACAGACGAGCTTGATTCGGACAGCCTTAAAATGCTGATGTTGGGAGGTATCGCAGCACAGCGCATAGAGTACGGGTGGAATCCTTATAAAAGGCTTAACGATGTATGGGTATTACCCGTTAATCCTTCACGCTTGTTCTTCAACACCGATATGGAAGATGTTAGAGGGTGGGATCTTAATACAATAGGTGAGATATTCGATATGCATATCGAAAATGTTGTCGCAGCATTTGCACATAGCAGGGATGATGAAGAATGGATAAAGAACGTTTACGGAAGAGACAAGACAATTCTTTTCACACAGATTAACGGCATGCAGGGGGAGGAAAGTAAGAATATCGATTTCTATATCCCTTCTCGTGAAGATATGTGCCGTGTCATTCTTTCATGGAAGCAAGAAACCAGGCAGGCTTATTTTTGTCACGACTTTCTTAGAGGGAAATATTTCTATGCAGACCTTAAAGATAAGTCGGTCATAGACGCAGAAAATAAACGCCGCATATCGGAAGCCGAAAGATCGGGTGTGCTTCCAGAAGATACTCTTCTTATAGAGTATGAGTATTCAAACGAACTGTATTGGTATTATAGATATATGACGCCATGGGGAGATGTTCTCCAAGAAGGAAGAAGCCCGTATTGGCACGAGCAGCACAACTATGCAATTATCGCATACCCTCTCGTAATGGGCCATATTTTCAACTTTATAGAAGATTTCATCGACCAGCAGAGAGCAATAAACCGTACATTCATGCTTATTGACTTCATGAGAAGTTCATCAGCCAAAGGCGTACTGATAGTAGATGATTCGGTACTTGAAAGCATGACGAAGGAAGAAGTGGTAGACGAGTATGTCCGATACAATGGGGTTATTTTTGTCAAGCTGAAAGAAGGAAAGAACATTGATAATGTAATCAAACAATACAATGGTAATGCGAATCTAGCAGGGGATTATGAAATGCTTAACTTACAGCTAAAACTTATAAATGATATAGCCGGAGTTAATAGTGCAATGCAAGGGAAAGACGCTCCATCAGGGACGGCGGCAAATTTGTATAACCAACAGATACAACAATCATCATTAAACCTAAAGAGCTTGTTTGACGCATTTTCTTCTTTTCAAAAACGTAGAGATTATAAACTCATGCAGACTATCCAACAGTTCTACACGTCAGCACGGCATATTGATATATCGGGTAAATTCTATTCGGAAGAATCAAAATATTATGATCCTGAAAAAGTTCAGAATGCTGATATTGATATAAGACTGACGCAAGGGGCTAATACGCCTACATTCCAGGCACTAGAAAACGAGTTTCTTATGACGCTTTATAAAGAAAAGGCTGTAAGTGTCAAGACGCTTCTTTCTAATTGTAGTTATCCTTTTGCGTCCAAAATACTTGATTCAATAGAGAAGGAAGAGGAAAGTATGCAGCAAGGAGGGCAGATGCAAGGCGTCAGCCCTGAAATGATGCAGCAAGTAGCAGCAGGGGGAGGGAACCCGCAGATGATGCAAAGACTTCAAGACGATAGCAACTATAGTCCGGATGACGGAACTGTCAATAGAGCCTAGATACTAGCCTCACTTACTATTTTTGTTTTGTTTATAATGGACTTGCCCGACTTTTTAATAAGTCTGGGCATTTCCCATTTATAACATATATATATAAGTATGGCCGTAGCCATTACCCTGTCATCATGATTGCCTTCAACAGCTCCCATTTCTATACCGTTTTGTTTGAGCTCATATAGGTTGTATTCAAGTATAGTAGGCATACTCCTTTCTATATAGAGGCAATCCCTCATCGAGGCTTTTAGAAAGTTTATAATGGTAGGTTTGGTATGTACGTTAGTATGGAAACCGTACTTTGTGGGCATACCCTTTTTAATCTGTTCAGGTGATGTCCTGTAATACAAGTTGTCGTAGTATTCCCTTATCTCGTCAAGGACGTATTCGAAATTATCACCTTCTGTTCCGTCAGTTTCAAGTGTGTTACTCTCAACTACAAGCAAAGCGTTTCCGTAAGCACTTGCTATTTGCGCAGCTTTCCATATAAGGAGGTCATGGTCTATATGTCCGTGCCATTCCGCTACTATCTCAGGTATGCCTTCCGCTTCCAACATGGATATTCTATCGGCCACTTTAATTTCCGAATAGTCGGCTTTCGTTGATGAGCCTCCCACATCTACAGAAACGACATATCTATCCCTGCAATCAACGGAATTGTCCGGCATACTCCAAACCCAAAGGATATCATCGGGATTCTGTTTTGTTGGTACAGAGGGTATAAAAGTGATATTCTCAAAAGCCCTCTTTCCTTTCGTATCATCACCGGTAAACTCGCCATAATACAGCGGCTCAATGCAGGATTTCTCAACCTGCTGCACGTAACGAATAGGAAACACTCTCCTACCCGTAGACTGAAATGCTTCTTCTGCTGTCGAAGGGTATTCGCTGCACATTCGCCATGTATCCGGCACTTCTTTAGCTTTCTCTCTGTACCAGGCTATATTTTCAAATGTGGCTCCAAGAGAAAACAGCCATTGCTCATACTCCGTCATGGAACCTATGAAAGAATTATATGTCTTTCTGTCTATCCATTTGGAATAGTTATCTATAAGAAACCATGGTATGAATACAGGCATGAAGTTGTTTTTCCCTACCATCGCATCAAGCCATGTACGGTGGAAATAGTTGCCTACACCTTTTGCGGTTGATTCAAGCACCTTCAATGTGTATGGGCCAGAAAGGATAGAAGCAAATATTGATTGTATAAGGTCCTCCGGCTTTTTCTTGGAAGTATCTCCCCACACTCCCACCTCCGTAAGATGAGCCATCGACACGTCCTGGCTTCTAAGTGAATCTGGCTTTTCGGCCGAACCTACAGAGATAATACATTTAGAGAACTCTATAATTCTGTTTTTCTGCGAACCTTCGAAAGGATGCATGGATATCTGTTCTCCACATACCCATGAAGGATAATTCTTTATGGCCTTTGACAGCATACCTCTTACGGTTGTCGCCTGGGATTCAACAGCACCACAAATAACGCTATTCCAGTTGCGTCTGTGCACAAGCTGAATCCACAACATGTATAATTGTGTAAGAGTTGATCCTCCCCATTGCCTAGCTTTAAGAAGGATAATATCAATAGGTTTACCTGCTAATCTAAGTTTTTCAAGTTCTTTTAAATAATGTCGCTGTGCACGATTAAGAACAAAATTAGAATCCCTTCCCAACCCTTTTAGCGCTATTACTATAAGAAGAGCGGCCCAGAATTCAAAATCGTATTTTATCCTTTCCTTGCAGAATTCAATCCAAAGCTCGCTTTTAAGTTCCTGTGTTACGCCGGTACATAAAATGAACTTAATATATCCTTCATATCCTACTTCTGACAGTTTTTGAACGAATCCCGAATCGGCAAATTCTGTCGGTAGGTACATGTCTTCAAGCGGGAAACCATCTATATGGACTTTTTTTCTTTCAATAGATGTGGAACCTTCACCGGTATATGGATTGTAAACACTGTTAATTACGGAAAGTCTTCTTTTGTTCTCTTCTATTATTTCAATATTAGTCATACATCCACCTCCCCGCAAAACGACTTAATGCGTAAGAGATAAAATAGCTATAGATGTGAATAGGAGTATTCACACCACGAGCGAATATAAAAGTAAATATGAAACTGAATATTATTATAAACCAAGCCTGGAAAGGTTTATATATCTTGAATGAGGCCATATATACACCAAGCATGCAATATACAATAGAAGATAAGCCTACTGTTGGTTTTGCGCTTATTGAAAACATTACGGATATTGCCGGCACAATTATAAGTATTGGAATCAATATCTTTAAATTGATTATGTCTTTCATCTGTTTCCAATACAGCATAAATAATGATGAATTTATAATAAGATGCACGAATGACAAATGAACAATACTGAAAGTGAATATGGTCCACCATGGAGAACTAATAGAGCACCCTAGCACCCTTATATCCATTGAGCAACCTAGAGACCATATAAATATCAGTAATAATACTAAAATCATTCCTTCCTCAGTTTTTTATATATGATACCGCTTATTCTCCAATATGATAGGTAAAATGATGGTGCAGGCTCCATTATTATATCTCTAAGCGAAGCGTAATCATCTTCCGATGGGCATCTATCTTTATACCTCTTGTATATCTCTTTATACATCTCTACTTTATTGATGTCACTTACCGGAAGTGGTAACCCTCTGTTTATCATAGAAACATATCTTCTCGCATATTCGAAGGTCGTATAGAATCTCGGTGCATTCTTTATTAGTATATCATTGATTATGTCACATCTCTTAGCGTAGGAATTCTGATGCAGTACACTCTTCATCGAATCATAATACGCATTAATAATATCATTATTTCTTATGCGAGAAATACAATCTATCATATATGTTTTATTTTTAGATGTTTACAAAGTTATATTAAAGTAATGGTTTAATGTTGTCAAAATGCCAATATTTTATAATCAAGTGCTAAATCAACAACAATACTTATTCGCTTTAATGTTTTATTTGCATTGAATTTTAATCGAAAATTAAAAATTAAGTCTATGGATGAAGAAGAAAAAATAGCCGAAAAGGTAAAGGAACCTGAAAATAATGATATTCAGGAACCAGTTGAAAAAGAGCCTATGCAAGCTGAGCTTGGGAAGGTAGAGCCAACCAAAAAAGAGATGCTTCACAAACTCATGTCTGAAAAATTTGAGGGTTACAAGCCGGATGATGAAGAAGGCAATTCATCTCTTTTGATGGAGTACATCAATCATAATGAAGATCAGTCTTCTAAAATGGCTAACGCATTAGCAAAGGATCCTAGATTAGCACAAGCTCTAGCTGACATTGTTTCTGGTAAGCGCGGTTCTGCCGGAGCGCTTGCTCGATATTTCGGTAAAGACTTCCTATCTGCCGAAGAAGGTTCACCAGAAGCTGAGGAAATCGCAAAAGCCGAAGAGGAAAGAAAGAAAGAACTTGATGATATGGATTCTTCTAAAAAAGAATATCAGGATAATGTCGATGCATCAATGCCAGCAATATTAGAGTATTGCAAAGAAAAGGGCTGTGATCCCGATGAATTTCTTGGAAAAGTATGGGATGAAATTGTAAATCCTATCTTTATGGGTACATACTCCAAGGATCTGCTAGATAAGCTAGACAAGGCTTTCAATTACGATAAAGATGTTAACGACGCTATGGCGGCCGGAGAAGTAAAAGGACGCAATACCAAGATTAACAAGATGAAGGAAGATGTTGGCGACGGCCTACCCAAAAATGTAGTAGACCTTAACAAGCCAAGTAATAAATCGAAGAGGCCTAAAACTATTCTTGACTTGGCGCAAGAGGCTTAAATGTTTAACTAATATATTTTTAAAAATGAACAAATTGAAAAATTTTGCAATCGATCATAAATGGCAGTTGCTGTCTATGATATTGATGGTTTTATGTGTATTTATAGGCGGTTTCGGGGTTATCGGCGCTGATGGAGCTACAGTTGTGGCCGGAGGAACTCCAACTGCTACACCTGGTGAAGCCGGAGTAGCCTCACAAGTTGCCGGCGCTGCTACTACTGTAAGTAACGCAGAAGCGGCTGGTGGAAACGGTGGTGATGGCCTGATACAGCCTGATATTGATACACAGATTTTTAATATTGCTACAGATGAAACCGTCCTAGACGGTATAATGCGAAAAGCGAAAAGAAGTGTTCCGGTAAAAGGTTTTGAAGTAGATCACTACGTTATTGACGAACGTAAATCTTCGGCAAAGACATCCAAGGCCTATACATCCGCATCAGAAGAGCAGGCAGCTATCGAGGTACCTTCGGCAGATAGAGACTTATTCCAAGCATTCGGCACAGTTATCGCTCGTGGAGTAAACGGTTATACAACAGACGGTAAAACAGCCGTTTCAGGTTCTGACCTTATGTTGTTCATTGTCGGTAAGGATTCTAGCAAGAACCCTATTGTCAGAGCCGTAAATGGTCCAAAGACAAATACTACTGACGAGTATTGCACACTACCGACTATTCCAGTTGGCACAGAACTTATCTTCTTGGCTAATGCATGTGCAGAGACACAGAAATTTGTAGCACCAAACATGGTTATTCCTCAACCTACACGTGTATATCTGCAAAAGATGATCCTCAATCAGATTGTAAGTGATTACTTCGATTCAGTAAACAAACGTGTTCCTTTTGCTCAAAGCAATATTGCAGAAGCTATCGTTAAACAATTCCGTAAGGAATGTAACCGCACTCTTTGGATTAGCCGTAAGGGTGTATTCACAGTAGAACGTGGTGATATGGGTAATCAAAAAGTCTACACAACCGAAGGTGTACGCTGGCAGTTCAAACGTCAATATGACCACTTGTCTACAACTAAGTGGACTTTCGAGGAAGTTATCGCACTTGCAAAAATGAAGTTCACCGGTGTTAACTGCTCACAAGAGGCACTTTGGCTGATGGGTTCTGATATGTTGGAAGGCATTCAGAATTTGGATTTCGAGAAACACAAAGACGTCACAATGACCAAATCAGAAGTATTCGGTTTTGCAGTTACTCAACTTCATACCGTATTCGGAGATTTCTATCTAAAATACGAGCCTACACTTGACCGTATCGGATATTCTCATAGTGGTGGTATTTTCGATATGAACGGTTTTGTACGTTACACAAACAAAGACGAACAGACTACAACCGAAAAAGTTCAAGGAGAAGAGGCAACACGTAAGTGCATCATCTCTATTAACGCTCTCGCCCTGAAGGGAACTTCTCATATCTGGGTTAATGGCGAAGATGGAGCTTCTGATGTTCCTGGTACTGTTAAGATCGCTATGTGGAGTGACGCAACTAATGCTCCTACTAATCCTTCTCTTAACGATACATACTACCTGACTGTAGCATGTGCCGGTATTGCAGGTTCTAAGGCAGCAGAAGTTTATCAATGGAATGGTACTGCATGGGTTAAGTACAACGGTACTATCTATGTGAAACAAGACTAACCAATAACAGCAGGCGGTGAAATATCCGCCTGCTATTAAATTTGAAAATATGTCAAGAAAAGAATATGGTGTATACGGCATGGTGGAATGGAATACATGTATTCCTTTAGGAAATTCAACTATCCGTATTAAATTTATAAATGGCAGTGTGTCTTCTAGAGGTATAGATCCTGCTTTATTTGTTACCTCTAATAGAGTTATACAAGCGGCGATAGAATCGTGTCCATTTTACGGATCAAAAATAAAACTCGTCCATGAGTACAAAGAGGCCAATGATAAAGTAAAGAAAGAGAAAAATGTCTATCCCGACATTAAAAATATGCTGGCAGCGAAGGAGCTGCTAAGAAGTGATTTCGGAGTAGAACTTTCTGAACTTCAAAACAAAGAAGCCATTATCGCAAAAGCGGTAGAACTAGGTATCAAATTTCCTAACTGGAATTAATCATGACTGAAACAGAAATCATTTCTAAGGTAAGAGCTATAATGAATGAAATTGGAGAGGAAGCTAGCCTTTCTCTCCTTTCAGAAGATACGGTAAAAATGGATGAATATATCAAGAGTGTTATCCCTGACGCCGTAAACATTATTATAGAAAACTGTCCCAATAGATGTGTAAATCGTAAAACAGATACAACTACGAAGGTATCAGATGGCGTAATTATAAAGCCTGATGATTATGTAAGGCTTATCGCGCTACAACTTACCGGTTGGAAAAGAATGGTTTCTCTTACCTACCCTATCGGTAGTAAACAATATAAACTACAAACGAATGAATTTACAACAGCAGGAGTAAATAAACCTGTTGCAATAGATTCATACACAGCAGACAAACAGATTTTACTATGCTACCCGAAGGAAAGCAGTGTAGCATTATTCGTTTATGAGGCAAAATACAACTCCGCAGACGGACTTAAACTGGATAGCAGCGATCCTGTTGCTATAGCCGTATGTTATATGTGCGCAAGTCTTGTATATTCTATTTTCGAGAATCAGAATACCGCAAAAGAAATGCGTGATTTATCTCTTAGTATGTTAGTTCAGAAGGATAATGTATAATATAGATGAAGAAAATAGCGATATAGATTTTCAAGTTACCGGTGATAAGGTAGCAATGAAAGTAAGAAATTCATCCGGACAAGGTGGAGGAAGTTCAGATATATATTTAATAAAAGAGAGTGATGCAACATCTCCAAGTGATAGTAATACTTTCTCCGCGCTAAGAACATTAAAAGAGATAAATGATAATACTCACACTCATAACAACAAAACAGAGCTAGATAAGATAGATCAGAATCTTTCTACATCAGCAGACGTTGTTCATAATTCTTTTAAAACCAAAGGATTTGTTGCCGGCATCGGTGGTAAAGGGGCCAGTTGTGATAACAACGGTAATGCCGAGCTACAGTCTATCAAGGTCAACCAGTTTGCGGAATTCGCTGAACTCCGTTGGAACAGCGTGCAAGTATTTTTAGGTACCGAAGTCAAATCGTACGGCGGTGGTATCATCGAAACCGTTACGCCCGATAAAGACAGCGACGGTAATGAACTGCTAACAGGTACCATCAAACTGCATCTCAATAAGGGTGAAATAGGTAAGATTGCCGTTGATGATATATGCTGGGGAGTTTTTCACGACGGAATGGGCAACGACAACGATGCTGCCGATTATGATAATCTGAAAGGAGTTATCAAGTACGCCGGCTATTTCACGACATTCTTCCGTATCACTTCGATAACCGATACTGCTTATAATTCGGTATTCACCTACGCACTTCGACAGACTTCTGACACGTGGTCCAAGTCACTGCATCCTCGTGCAATGATGCACTTCGCACAGCGTGGAAACTTTTCAAATACATCTCGCCAAGACTTCCGTATCACGACATTCAAGTATGAGAAGATCTATGAGAAAATTTCTACATGGGACCTATCGGACGACAACTGCACGTACTTCAACGGCTACAAGGACTTCTTTTCCAAGACCGGTATAGAACTAGGCAACGGACGTTCGATGTATATTTCTAACGTTGTCATAGACGGTGTTATTCAGCAGTTCGAGAAGATTTCATCTGTCATGGAGATAAACATTGAAGGTGATAATTTCATAGGAGAAGGAGAGACAAAAAATGTCTCATGCGTGATAAAGAACGGATACGGTCAGGACATCACTTCATCAGTGAAGACGTGGCAGGTTACACGCGAGAGCGGTGATGAAGCTGAAGACAATACTTGGAACCTGGCACACACTTCATTCTCCGGAGCGATTGCTTTAACGCTGTCCGACCTGGGTTCACATGCTCTTACAAACATATCGACGCTGTTCACCTTCACGGCAAACGGAACGATAACAAATACACTGGAGATATGATAACAAACCTTAGAATAAGAAAGAATTTTGAACCGCTGACGGTCGTATCTACTCTTAGAGTAGAAACACAGACTTCATCCCCTCTTACGCAGGTGTATGACGGTTCGTTCGTTCCTGACCGTGGAATACTTCCGCTTATCATCTTTCCTGATACGACGGCAGGATGCACGGACGGTTCATGGCAGAACGGCACCTGTAACTCACGTCTTGCATCGATGAAGTGGATGGTCAACGGCAGCGACATCACAACGCTGTCAGACTGGAGCGGAAAATATTCGATTGATACAACTGCTGACAATACAAAAAGAGGAGCACTTACTATCATGCGTAATGTTTCTCCTCTAGAGAAGATAGAGATTCGTTTCGAGGCTGTTATTGCAGATAGCAGAACCGGGATGAATGTGCCGGTAAAGAGCAACACTCTTACTCTGTCCACCGTAGACAAAGCTGCCGATATGTATTCGCTGTCAATCGGAGAAGACACCGTAATAAGATACAATCCTTTCGAGGACAAACTGCTTGAATACGAATACAAGGTAGCATGTAATATCGTCTCTTATTCCGATTCAGGCAGAAACGCTGTTCTGGATAAATCGTCATACGAAAGGCATATCCCAGTCACGGTGCTTAAAGGTACTACACCTATCACTTCAGGTTATACTCTGAAACTGTACTCCATCGACGGTACCACACTTACCGAGATAGATACGACTTCCGAAGAGATAATGAGCTTATCTCTGACAGAGATAGTTCTTGATTTAAGACTGATAGAAAAAGGAGATTACAAGCTGTCTCTTCTTGTCGACGGAGCAGAGAAGAACAATCTTCAATTCTCTGTAGGACGTATATATCCGGCATTCAGAATTGTACCTGCATCTACGGCCGACATCACGCCGGGCGATGTAGCATTACGTAACAAGGCGATAATTATTGTATCTGGAAATATCGTCGAATATCCTGATCCGATTCTTGACATTATCTGGCAGACAGAGACGGCAGTGAAGACATCGACATTTAACAACGGTTCTTCTACCGTCATCCCTTTGTCAGATACCGGAATAGGCGACACCTACGACGATGCAAAGATAGACATTCATATTGACGCGTCACAGATACACTCTCAATCAGTGCTCACTGACGGAGATAATGATTTGACAGACGAAAATGATAATACATTGATAGGATGAAATACATAATTATTGATAAGGACAAAGGTTTCGCGCTGAGAGGACATCTCGTAAAAGGCGAAAAGATGGTAATAAGCGAAAGGGAGCTTATGCTTCACACAGACAAGAGCTTTGAAGAAAGACTTGCAGAAGTGGAAGGTGAAGCCTATTCGCTAACGGAAATGAATCAGATAAAATCAGAAGGAGGATGGAGCTATGGATTATAAGGCACAATCATCAATCAGTATCAAGAGACTTCGCACGAACAACGGCATAACGCTGTCGTTCGACAACAACGGATTACCGCTCATGCAGTCGGTAGATATAGACAGTCCGACACTGCACGTTTCACCGGACTGGACCGTTGCGGCAAACCAACCGGTAAGAACACCTTCGGTTACGAACAATAGAAACTTGCCTGTCACGCTGTCGTCATTCGTGTGGAAGTACAATGGCACTGTTATCAATTTTACCGGTGCCGAATCATCGGAATGGAAGGCTTCTTCTGACGGCAAGTTCATGCTCAACACCACAACAGGAGCGATAAAGATAGTAGAAAATCTGGCGTCCAAGACAAACTATGCAGATGATACGCTGGATTTCTCATGCACCGCAACCGTAGCGGGCGTTGAATACACGGTCAACGGCTCTCTTCCTATCTACATTCAGAAAATGGGTGCCTCGTCCTATTTTCTCTCACTACTTGCCACTACTCAACAGCTTACGGCAGACGTCACAACAACAAGCGTTACGGCCAAGTTGTATATGGCAGGCGAGGAAGTGACCGACTTCTACCTGAAATGGTACAAGGATAACGAACTATGGACAGGTCACAATGCGAAGCAGGAAACAATCGGACGAAGCGACGTGGATGGTGAACAGCTATTCATAGCAGAAGCATACAAGGATTCTTCATTTACCACTCTGCTTTTCCGTGCTGCAATAAGAATAGTCGACAATACGGATGATCTGAGAGTGCAGGCTTATATCAACTCCTCCAACAAGGACATAGACGACGGTTCACCTGTAACGGTCAACGGCCGTATCATCAAGATGTCTAACGGGACCGATGTAACATCTCAATGTACATTGACCTCATGGCGGATGGACGTACTTAGACGTGACGACTGGTCTATCAAGAAGACCGCTTCAGGAACGAGCGAAACGCCGACAATTACGGTCAGCACTACAGAGACAGACGACAGCGACGGCACACAGCACGACGTGGACGTCCTTTGTGAGATTTCGTGGAATTTTTAAAACAATAAAATATGGCAACAAGAACGAATTTGGCTTTGGCCACAGAAGTTAGCTCTATGCTGAAGGCGGACAAGATTGTGGTTTCGATAGGCGGAAAGGTCCGTACCATCAAGCTGGAGAATCTTATGTCGTCCATCAATAACGGCAACGAGCAACTCTTGCGTCAGGTGGCATGGGGTATTCCTCTGCTTGACGAGACGCAATCTTCCACTTCACGTCCTATGACCGGAAACACTTCGGCATGGACGGCATACAAATCACGTATAGGAAGATACCTTGTAACCGCATCAGGCAAGGCGGCAAAACTCAGTCCTTCATCGTCAGGCGTATACGCAGATGGTACCGCACTCGACGAGACGAAAGGTAGTATCATGGTGATTGGCCCACGTCTGTATTATCTCGTACAGAACGACAGCGTGACAGGTATTCCTTATCTTTGGATGAGCGAGATGCCTATATCATCACATTATGTAGGACAGAACGGATTCAATGTAATAGGCGCATACAAAGCGTCTATTTCTTCCGGACAACTTGTATCAAGATCAGGCGTTCCGTTCGATTCATCCGGAAAGACTATAGATGGTTACTGGAACTGCGCTCAAAGTTTCGGCAGCCAATGGGGTTTGGTGGACTATGACCTATGGAAATGGGTTATTATGATAGGTATGTCGGAGCTTCAGAACACCAATTTCCAATCCACTCTTGGATATGGAGTAGGTGGAAGCAGCGGTATATCATGGGATTCCACAGTACTTGCAATGCTTTGCGGAGCGACAAAATCGCTCGGTGATACAACCGGTAAGATTGACATATCTAACGGTACCAATTCATCAAGAATATCACTTCTTGGAATAGAAGACTTCTATAACCTTCAGTGGGAATTCATTCAAGGTGTATTCTTCGGTTCGTCTTCCAACAGTGGTCAGAGCGGTAATGAGATATTCCTGTATAGCGGAAACCGTATGCCTACATCTGCGGAGCTCACATCACATCCATCAGGCAGCTATAGACAGCTTACAAGATTGACGATTGAGGGATGGTTAAGAACAATTATCAAAGGAGAGTACTTCGATTTCTTCGGCAGTGCGACGGGTGGAGATTCATCATCCTATTACGGTGATTACAACTATAATAACTCAACAGGTCAGGTCCTCGTTGTCGGCGGTAATGCGTGCGACGGTGCGCGCTCGGGTCCGTTCTTCGTGTACTCGGGCAACGGCTGGTCGTCTGCGGGCTCGGGCATCGGGGCTCGTCCTGCTTTTTATGGTGTTATCTCATTTGTGAATGGTAAAGATATCGTTTAAAACATCAAGTTATGAAAAGTTTCAGAAATTATACTGACACCATCGGCGTGCCATCGGGCGTCGAGATAAGAAAAGAGAACGGAATGCTTCGTCTATTCTTTGATTTCGAGAAATCGGAAACTAAGGATATGGAAGGCAATGTTGTTACACAACTGATGTGTGAGCACGTCGAAGTCAGTGGTAACTCGTACGGCGACATCGTTAATGCAATCATCAAAGACAGATATCCTGACGACGTAAAGGATGCAATTATCCTTGACAAAGGACTTGCTGATGATTCTACAAGTTCTATCACAGACGAAAAGAGAAAGGAATACCTGCAGAAGTATGCAGACTTCCAAGCCTGGCGTGAGCATGCCAAAGCGATTGCGAAGGAGGTACTTAAATGAGCAGCTATCACGGACTATCAACCGTATCTCTTCGCAGGCGGGCCAAAAACGGAAGCGACGGCAAAGGGATTCAGACGGTAGTTAGATGGTATTACCTCTCTACTTCAAACACCGTGTTGCAGGATGGTTCATGGGGCACAAGCACGCCTACACGGACGACCGGCACTTGGATATGGTATAAGGATATTACTACTTATTCTGATGGTTCTACCAGCGAAACGACTGCCGTATGCTCTACAGGAGATACTGGTTCCAAGGGCGATAAAGGAGATACCGGTGCAGGCGGAATACCGTGGGGTGTGTTTGATGATACAGTAGAGTATAAGATACAGAACGGTATCTCACCTATCGTGCTTGACGGTAAATTGTATTATCTCCTTATCAAAGATGTCGCTGCAGGCGGAGCAAGACCTAGCGCGGACACTGTCCATTGGCAACTAATCAGTCACTATCTGTATGCAATATATCAGATGATTATCGCCGACTTCGGAAAGATAGCATCAGCCGTATTCAAAGGACATTATATGTTCTCGCAACAGGGAGTTGACGCCAGCGGTAACGCTACTTCTGACTATTCAGGGTTCACTGATGAGAACGGAACCGCGTTCCAACCGAACATTCTGATGAACTTTCTGACAGGACTGAGCCGTAGCCGCAAGGGTGAGTTCATCGATTGCAAGGCGGTCAACATGAACATCACCGGAGACAGCAAGTTCGACGGAATAGTCAAACTCTCATCCTCTTTTACGGGTAGCATAACAGGTGCGAACATCTATTATCTGCCGGCTATCACATCAGACCAGTCTATATATGTTGATGGAGGAACTGATCAGATTGGCAAGGTGATACGATTCTTTAATTCTTCTGCGTTAGGAAACGCTTATGTCTATAAGATATATCTTTCGTCTTTCTCTGTAACAAATGGAAGTACGAATCAATCCTATCCTATCAATGCAATAGTTAGGCCTCAGGAAACGCTCGAGATAACCTGTTTAAAGACTTCTGAGAGCGGAACGACTGTAACAGGCCTATGGCAGATAACATCGAGATTTGCGCAGACCGACTTCGTGAATTTCGCAGATACGATGCGTAATAAGACATTAGGTAGATTTCCTCTAGTATTAGGCATTGGTAGAATTTCCGGTATAAGTTCAGGTGTAACACTGACAGGTACATGGTGGGATGGTCGTAATATAACGACAATATTTCCTAGCGTATCACGCGAAAGCGAAGGTACGTACTATATATCAACCGGATTATACTCATCAGGCAGATTGACGGAAGGATATGTTGTATTAGCGACCGGCTTCGGTACATTGACTGGAGTAGGTCCAATCAAGGCAACTGTCACGGCGAAGAATACCGAGGGATTTCGGATAGTTCTGTCTGATGATGAGTCTCCGAATGACGGCTCTTGTGAGTTTGTGATCTTCGGAGCAAACTGGAATTATAATTTAACATAAAATAAGTGATATGAAAAATTTAGTAAGTAAAATAATCAGTTGGATTGGTGCTGACGGTGGTGCACATATCAACATCTGCATCCTAGTTTCAAGTATTATGGCTATTCTAGTCAACGTTTATGTCGGTGTTATCTTCACTGCTTTGCTAGGAATAGTCAAAGAGGTGAACGACATAAAGCATGGAGACACCTGGAAGAACAGCGTGCACGACCTGATTTGTGACACAATAGGAATAGCATTAGGAGTATTCATATATTTTGTTTGGCATTTAAATTTATAGAAAGGAGATAGTGATGGATAAGAAAGCGATAATTACAAGTGTTATGAGTGCGCTGATAGTGGCTCTCATGTTAGGCTATTGGAATCTCAACATGAGAGTAAAAGCACTAGAGATTCAAGTAGAAACTATTAATTCCAATCAGGAGAAAGCAAGTCAGGACATGGCTATTCTGATAGATAAGGTTTCGGACATTCAGATTAAAGTAACACGACTTGGTGATACCAAAGCCGACAAAAAATATATTGAATAATGACGGTAGACGATTTTGTAAGGTGGATATATCCACAAGCTAAAAAGATGGGTGAGATTTCCCCACTCTTTGTGACCGCACAAGCAGCATTCGAATCGGGATGGGGTAAATCGGCTATTGGTAATAATCTGTTCGGCATTACCAAAGGTAGTACATGGACTGGTAAGACCAAGTTAGTAACGACAACGGAGTATTTCAATATTCCGAACAAGAAATTTATCCTACCTGAATGTGTAATTAGCGTTACCAAACTAGGTAATGGAAGATACAAATACATAGTGAAACGTCTGTTCCGAGACTACACTTCGGTCGCTGATTGTCTAAGTGACCATCTAGCTATTTTAAAACGCTCACAATTTGCGGATGCTTGGTCTTATCGTAAAGATGCAAAACAATACGTCAGACATTTACAAGATAGTTGCGGACTGAAATATGCAACAGATCCTCAATACGTATCAAAGATGGATTGCATGATCAACATGGTGTATAACTCGATTCAAAAGCAGAAATTATGAAACTCAAAACAAAGATTGTAAAAAGATGGAAGGCGGAAACGCCCAAGGTCTATAAAAGGATTAGAAACACTTGTGTGGCGATAGGTACTACTATGCCGATGTTGGCAGGTATATCGTCGGTCGCACCGAACATTCACACTCCCGAATTTTTTGAAAAGTACTCATGGTATGTTTCAGCGGCAGCAATGGTCGTCGGAGGCAGTTGTCAATTAACGAAGAAAGAAGATGAAGGCAAATAATGTCATATATATAATAATAGTCTGTATATTGATAGGTGCAGCTTTGTTTGTGGCCGGCTACCATTTCGGACAGAATAAGGACAATGTTTCTTTGAAGTCTGACACCGTATATGTCACGACGACAGATACCGTACCTAAATTGGTAAGCAGTAAACCGTTATATCTATACAGCTATATCACAAAACACACTGTCAAGACGATTAGAGATACTACCTGTATGACAGATACCGTAAGAGATACGATACCTATTCCTATCAGTCAAAAGAAATATCAAGGCAAGAATTATACTGCCTACGTATCAGGATTCCATCAGTCGCTAGATTCAATTTCGGTAACAGAAAAGATAATCAACAATACGATCATTAAGAAACGTAGCAGATGGAATGTAGGAGTTATGGCCGGTTACGGAATTACTTATAAAGGGCTTACTCCTTTTGTTGGAGTTGGAGTAGTTTATAATTTGTTTAAGTAATTGCTAATTCGACAACAAGGTATATAGATACAAATCTTATTTTTGTAAAAAATAGAATATGATCCAAAAAGATATAACCATAACGAAAGCAAATGTAATGTCCGAAGTCTATAAGATAACCGGATATACAGCAAAGGATTCAGAGCAGGAAGTAGAGCCCGATAAAGTAGCCGCCACAGAAGATGAAATAAAACTACTGGAGAGCTATTATGGAGAGGCAATAACCGGAATGACTGATATAGTATCAAATTATGGCTATCTAAAATCAGATGATTCAACCTCCTGCATATTTAATATAAGTATGCCTTCTAACTGGAATGTAAATCTTCTATCAGCCTTAGAAAAAAATATGAATCAATCCATGATTAATTTTATTTGCGGTAGATGGTTCAATATTTCAAAAAAGAATGAAGTAAACTTCTATACTTCGCTAAGTGTTGAAATGAAGAATAAGATAATTAGAATATTAAACGAAAGAATTAAACCTACAAGATAATGGAAGGAAGTAAAACAGTAGTACTCGCGCTTACAACCAAGGCGTTATACGCGCAGATGAAAGAACATTCTTATTATCTAGGAGAAGCTCTTAAAAGCAACCCCCAGATAATTGAACTTGCCGCCAAGATACAAGCGGGAGATGATGATGATACAGTGCTTAAAGATTTTGTACAACAGGGAGGAAGCAAACTAGGAAATGTATTATCAAACGTAGTTGGTAAAACCGTATATGCGTGGAGTAATGACGCCTCTAATGGTGATACAATCACATTCACGGTCAGCGCAGTTTCCAACTTTATGGATGCACAGAAAGATACACTCAAAGATGCAATGCTAAACTATCTTTCTACTTACATCTTGTCAGAATGGCTAAGCCTAATCAAACCTGACGAAGCAGTAAGATTTGCAGCTAAGCTGAAAGACTATGAGGAAGATATGCGTAGACTTGGCGCACAACGTAGCAAACCAACGAGAGTATAATGTTGTCTATCAATATAGAAATACAAAAGTTGTATGACGAGATTAATTCACGTCTATACTATGAAGGTGAATCCCTAAAGAGGAAGGATATAGACTTCGCATCCATTCAAACCGGTGATGATGATTATCCACAACTTCGTACTTTTGTAGAAACAGCTCTTAATAATATCAGCGAAAGGATGCTTAAACGAGTTATATCTTTTACGTATTCTTTCGTAACTGATATTGATATAACACTTCTTCCATACTCCAGGGTACCAACAGAAGACGCAGAAAAAGTTATACCCTTACTAAAAAAGGCCATGATCGATTATATAGTAAACTATGCAATGTATGAATGGTTACTAGTCGTAAAGCCTGATTTAGCTCCTATAAATGGGCAAAGGAATGAAGATTTACTTTATATCGTTATAAAATTCATAGAAATGATAAGCGGTAGAGTTAGAAGAAGAGCAACAGACCTAGCAGGAATATGAGTTGCGAATTGCTCTCAAATTAGCATGTTCATAATTATAAATATAGCCGACTGTGAAGCCGGCTATATTTATCTTAATCTGTTTGTGAATGATTCATCTACAATACATTCAACAAAATTGATAGCAACATCTGTTCTTACGCCACCTACGAGACAGAACATGAAATATTTATATGGTTTAGATTTGTTCATCTTGGTAATCAAATCTCTTATATCTACCATTTTTTCTTTACCTGCTATAAGAATATAGTGTTCTGCGTCATTTGAACCTAGGACATAGAATCCTACATCAGAAAATATTGTTAGATCATCTCCCCTGAATTTTACCGGCTCACCTCTCAAATACAGATCAGACAACGAGCGCTTTATAACAGCACGCATAGCACTTTGTAGAATTCTCTTAAGTGTTGTCGTACCCATTTTTATAGATCGTGTCACTACAGCTATCTTAGATACACTACGATGATTGTTATCTATGTTATATATACTAGTTACCGAATCAGATACCATTGCTAGTATGTCGGGATAAGCATTAATATATGTAGCTATCTTTATAGACATCTTGCTCCATGTCTTAGTATTCATTGAGTACACGTATGAATATGGATAAGACGGGTTGGAAATGATTATTTCTCTTTCTCTATAATTGAATCCTATTTCAGAATTAACGCAGTAATCTTTAAATTCGGAAGTAGATATGCACGTATCAAGTCCGGCCACCTTCATTATTTTAGGTATAATTGGGGATGAATCTACCGAACTTGGAAGATAACCGTTAATTACTCCAGATATGTTATCTACTTCGGTTCCTGACAT
>DAIOSW010000029.1:0-19937 GCA_036752365.1 Prevotella sp. | reverse complement strand
ATGGCGGGGATAATAAATTCTGTCTGTTGTATCATATCTGTTCTATCCTTTTTTAAGTTCTCTATATTCTTTTGGTGATATCCCCATCGTCTTACTGAAGAAACGTGAGAAGTAGTAGGCATCTTCTATGCCTACCTTGTAGCTTATCTGGTTAATTTTCATATCTGTAGTATCGAGCAACAGACATGCCTGTTGTATCTTTAATAAGTTGAGGTATGCCAGCGGACTGTGACCTGTCTTTTTCTTGAAAAGCATTGAGAAGTATGACGGAGAATAACCCAGATAATCTGCAATATCCTGTAAAGTAAGATGTTTCTCGATGTTCTCTTTCATGTAATGTATCATCAGCTCTACGATGTTGTCGTCTTCCACATGATTGGCGTTGGCCTCTCGGTATTGATTGATATAGCGAAGTGTTCCGAGATAGTAATGGAAAACAGATGATACATAACGGAGGTTCTCATTACTGTAGCCGGAACGAAGAGTCTTGAAAATATCCTCGTAGAGATCTATACGGTCGCTAATACGCGAATGTAAACAGGGTTTTATGTTCATCGGTTCTGTTGCGTCTGTTGCGTAATGCTGAGCTAGTTCTCCTTTGAAATGAATCCAGTAGATTGTCCATGGATCGCTATCGTCGGAACCATACGCATGAGGGATACCTGCCGGGAGAATGAAATATTGATTAGCATTTACTTGATATTCATGATTGTTGATACGGTACCATCCCTTACCATCTACACAATAAATATAAACATATTGGTTGATAGGGTTTTTGCGTTCTCTGAAATGATGGATAGCCTTGGGGTAATAACCAATGTCAGTGATGTGTAACATTGATATCAAAGGGTCTTGCTCCATCTTATTTATAATAAGTTTAGGAACAACGAGAGTCCTTTCTCCGTTGAATCCATCTTTTATTTTCAACATAAACAATCAGATCTTTTTGCAAATATACATATTTAGAATATACTATCCAAATAAATATAGTAAGATTGTCCATTCTTTAATTGATTCTTTCTATTTTTTATACCTATTAAATAACTTAATTTTGCACCGAAATTAAATATAATACAAGCATGAATAATTTTAATAAAAGTTTCGTCTATTTTATCTGTCTTGTCTCAGCTATGGGAGGGCTGCTGTTTGGTTATGACTGGGTCGTAATAGGAGGTGCAAAACCTTTCTATGAGCTATATTTCTCAATATCGGATTCTCCATCCATGCAAGGACTTGCCATGAGTATGGCCTTGGTTGGTTGTCTAATCGGAGCTACGGTTGCTGGTATGATGGCTGATCGTTACGGTCGTCGTCCTCTCTTAATCATCTCAGCTGCCATATTCTTTATTACGGCTATCGCGACCGGAATGGCTTCATCGTTCGGTATCTTTCTCACAGCCCGTTTCTTTGGAGGTATTGGTATTGGCATCGCTTCGGGTTTATCACCGATGTACATTGCCGAGGTAGCACCGGCATCGGTGCGCGGAAAACTTGTCTCGCTTAATCAGATGACCATTGTTCTGGGAATACTTGGGGCGCAGATAACCAATTGGTTGATTGCTGATCCTATACCGAGTTCGTTCTCTCCTGCAGCTATTTGTGCTTCATGGAATGGACAGATGGGATGGCGTTGGATGTTTTGGGGAGCGGCGTTCCCTGCTGCCGTTTTTTTCCTTTTAGCCTTGTTTATTCCCGAGAGTCCCCGTTGGCTCATGATGAAAGGAAAACAAAATACAGCAAAGGCTGTTCTTGTAAAAATAGGTGGTGAAAGCTATGCTGATAACGAAGTTAAAGCGATGACTGCTAGTGATGTAACAGAAAAGAGCGCAGGTCTGAGTTCCTTGTTTGGTCTTCGGCATCGGAAAATCATTATACTCGGTATTATTATTGCGATGTTCCAACAGTGGTGTGGCACGAATGTGATCTTCAATTATGCGCAGGAGATATTTCAATCTGCGGGTTATTCTGTAGGTGATGTGCTCTTTAATATCGTCATCACCGGGATAGCAAATGTTCTTTTCACTTTTGTAGCACTATTCACTGTTGATCGTTGGGGACGTCGTGCTTTGATGCTCGTCGGAGCCGGTGGCTTGGCTGGTATATACATAACTCTCGGAACATGTTATTTCTTTCATGTCAGTGGATTCTTTATGATTATGCTTGTTGTGATGGCTATTGCATGCTATGCAATGTCGCTCGGACCTGTTACGTGGGTGCTGCTTTCGGAAATATTCCCCACACGTGTACGTGGTATTGCCATGGCAGTATGCACTTTTGCTTTGTGGTTTGCATGTTGTGCCCTTACTTATACATTCCCTTTACTTAATAGTTCTCTTGGCAGCAGTGGCACTTTTTGGGTATATGCCACAATCTGTGTTGCTGGATTTATTTTCTTTTTGAGAGCATTACCAGAGACGAAAGGGAAAACATTAGAGAATATAGAAAAAGAACTGACAATAAAATAAATCAATCCATTATGGTCAAAGCTTGGAAAGAAAAGGTTATTATACCAACTTACGAAATAGGAAAAGCAGAGAAAAATCCAATATTTTTGGAAAAACGTGTTTATCAGGGTAGTAGTGGTGTCGTTTATCCTTATCCAGTTATTGAATCGATAGCTGATGAGAAAACTGATAAGGAATACCATGCCGTGTATCTGGAAAATGAATATATCAAGGTAATGATACTTCCAGAGCTGGGAGGACGAATTCAAATGGCGTATGATAAAATAAAGCAGCGTCATTTTGTTTATTATAATCATGTTATCAAACCTGCCCTTGTAGGATTGGCCGGACCGTGGATTTCCGGTGGTATCGAGTTTAACTGGCCTCAACATCACCGTCCCAGTACTTTTATGCCAGTGGATTCTACTATCGAAGAAAATGCAGATGGTAGTATTACGGTATGGGTGAGCGAAATTGAACGGATGTTCCACCAGAAAGGTATGGCGGGTTTTACTCTGCGTCCGAATCATGCTTATCTTGAAATAAAAGGGGTATTGTACAATCGTACAGAAACTCCACAGACATTCCTTTGGTGGGCAAATCCTGCCGTTGCTGTCAATGACTTCTATCAGAGTGTTTTTCCACAGGATGTGAATGCAGTCTTCGATCATGGTAAACGTGCTGTGAGTAGTTTTCCAATAGCCACAGGCACCTATTATAAAATGGATTATTCTGCAGGTGTAGACATTTCTAACTACAAGAATATAAAGGTACCCACATCGTATATGGCGGTTAATTCAAAGTTTAATTTCGTTGGCGGTTATGAAAATGATACTTGTGCTGGCATGCTCCATGTGGCTAATCATCATGTGTCACCGGGTAAGAAGCAGTGGACATGGGGAAACGGTGATTTTGGTCGAGCATGGGATCGTAATCTGACTGATGCCGATGGACCATATATCGAATTGATGGCTGGTGTTTATACAGAGAATCAGCCTGATTTTTCATGGCTTATGCCTTATGAAGAGAAGCGCTTTACACAGTATTTCCTACCATATCGTGAGTTAGGAATCGTGAAAAACGCATCGAAAGATCTTCTGATGAATATCGATAAGACAGATGATGGAGCGGTGTGTCTTAAAGTCTTTGCAACTTCACCTCAGGTCGTTGATGTCATTTTAAAGAATGATAACGGGAATATATATTATTCAAAAAATGTGAGTATTACTCCAGAACAGATATTCCAGGAGATAATTGCTGTGGATAACGAACCTCTTGACCATCTTTCACTGCTCATCAGTTCGAAAAATAAGGAATTATTATACTGGCATGCTGAAAATGATGAGGTAAAACGTATACCTGATGCTGCTCAGGCTGCCCTTCGTCCGGAGGAGATAAAAACTACTGAGCAACTATATCTGACCGGTCTGCATATTGAGCAATATCGTCATGCTACGTATCTTGCTACCGATTATTATGAAGAAGCATTGCGTCGTGACCCTATCGATGTTCGTAATAATAATGCCCTTGGCTTATGGTACATACGAAAAGGTCGTTTTGAAAAAGCAGAGAAGTATCTGCGTACTGCAGTGAGAGTATGGCAACTTCGCAATCCTAATCCTTATGATGGTGAACCGTTGTATAATCTTGGCCTGGCCTTGAAGTATCAGGGCCGTTATGACGAAGCTTATGATATGTTTTATAAGTCGTGTTGGAATGCAGCATGGCAAGATGCCGGCTATTTTGCCTGTGCACAGATTTCTATGATGCAAGACAGAATGGATGATGCTCTTGATGAAATAGACCGTTCACTCATCCGCAACTGGCATCATCATAAGGCCCGCTCACTAAAAACGACGATTCTTCGTCGTTTAGGCCGCATGGAAGAAGCTTTACGGTTGATAGAAGAATCTTTAAGGATAGACAAATTTAATTTTGGCTGTCTTTATGAGAAATATCTTATCACCAATAGCGATGAGGATCTGAATACTTTAAGGAATATGATGCGGGGAGAGGCTTCCAACTATGATGAGGTATCGCTCGATTATTGCGCTGCGGGTTGTTATAATGAGTCTTTCGCTCTTTGGAAGATCGCTATCAGTGAAAACGCAATGACTCCAATGACTTATTATTATCTTGGCTGGTGCATGCAAAATGGAAATATAGGTGGCGCAAAAGATATCTTTGATCAAGCTTCGAAAATTTCATCAGACTATTGTTTTCCTAATCGTCTTGAAGCTATCCTGGCACTACGTGCCGCCATCATAAATAATACTCAAGATGCAAAGGCTCCATATTATCTTGGATTACTTTATTACGACAAACGTCAATACGACCTTTCAAAGGATTTGTGGCTTCAGTCTGCAAAACTTGATGAGGAATTTCCTACGGTATGGCGTAATCTGGCACTTATTTATATGAATAAAGAGAATGATGGAGCCAACGCTGTGAAGTGTATGGAACGAGCATTCAGACTTGATAGTACTGACGCCCGTATTCTCATGGAACTCGACCAACTCTATAAACGCTTGCACCGTAGTCATGAAGAACGTCTTATGTTTCTGTCTCAATATCCCGATCTGATCGTTCAGCGCGATGATCTGATACTGGAGAAAATTACACTTCTCAATCAGACAGGTGAATTTCTTAAGGCAAAACAACTTCTTGATAATCATATCTTTCATCCTTGGGAAGGAGGTGAAGGGAAGGTCCCGGCACAATATCAATATTCTCGTGTGGAGTTGGCCAAGGTAGCTTTGCAGAACAAGTGTTATGATGATGCAATCAAATTACTAGAAGAGTGTCTTGAATATCCACCTCATCTAGGCGAAGGTAAACTTATAAATGCACAAGAGAATGACTTTTATTATTTTATGGGCTGTGCTTATGAAGCTAAAGGGAATTCTTTTAAGGCTCGAAACTGTTGGGAAAAGGCTATTAATGGCCCCATCGAACCTGCAGCAGCTATGTATTACAATGATGCAAAACCGGATAAAATATTCTATGCGGGATTGGCCCTGCTTAAACTCGGTCGTGTAGACGAGGCTCACGGCAGATTCTACAAATTGATTACCTATGGTGAGCATCATCTTTTTGACCATGTCCGAATGGATTACTTTGCAGTCTCTCTTCCTGATTTACTTATTTGGGATGATAGTCTTGATCGTCAAAATATTATTCATTGTAAATATATGATGGCTCTTGGCCTTTATGGACTGGGCAATATAAATAAAGCAGTAAAACTTATCAATGAAGTTGCTGAGATGGATAATAATCATCAGGGAATAGGTGCCTTCCAGACTTTTTTTCTTACCTTCGCAGGCAAATTCTAATTTGTTATGGATATAAAAGAGAGAATAACACATTTGCTCAAGGAGATGAACCAGGGTGTATATGAAAAAGACACCGAAATTGGATTGGCGCTGCTAGCAGCTTTGGCTGGGGAAAGTATTCTATTGCTTGGCCCTCCGGGTGTAGCTAAATCAATGGTGGCACGACGTTTAAAGAGTGCCTTCATCAATGCTAAAGCCTTTGAATATCTTATGTCCAGGTTTTCTACTCCAGATGAGATATTCGGGCCCGTTAGCATCAGCCGATTGAAAGAATGTGACCGATATGAACGCGTGACCACAGGTTATCTGCCTGAAGCTGATGTGGTGTTTCTCGATGAAATATGGAAGGCTGGTCCTGCCATTCAGAATACGTTATTAACGGTGATTAATGAGAAGGTATTCCGTAATGGTGATCAGGAGGTTCGTATGCCGCTTAAACTTTTAGTGGCAGCTAGCAATGAATTACCTACTCAAGGAGAGGGACTAGAGGCTCTTTGGGATCGATTCATCATACGTATTGTCAGCGAATGTATTAAGAATGAAGAGGATTTTTATCAAATGCTGCTTGACAATGAAACTGATGATGTGGAAACAGACAGATGGAAGATAAGTAATGACGAATATTCCAATTGGCAGTTTCAGATCCGAGAAATAAAGATATCACGCTATGTTTTGGAATGTATTACTGAAATTCGTAAGGGATTAAAAGGTGTAGAAGTGGATAGCTCTGAACAACACAGGCCGATCTATGTGAGTGACCGCAGGTGGAAAAAAATAATGAATATCATGAAGGCTTCAGCTTTTGTTCATGGACGAAGCGAAGTAACGGCGATGGATATACTGCCGGTGTATCATTGTTTGTGGAATGAACCTGACGAGATAACCGGTACTAAGAGGATGATCATAGCTGCTTTGTTCGCTGAATATGCAAGAAAAATAGAACGGCTGAGTACTGCTCTAAAAGCTGATCTGAAAGTTACTAAGGTAAGAGAAGCTTTGGAACAGGCACGTCGTAGAAATGATCATAGGGATGATAATCTGGCTGTTGTAGATGGCTTCTATTATCAGATTGATGATCATCGTACCGGTAACTCGGTTGTGTTTATTGTCGATTATATGAATCTGAGGAGATATGATCCTAAATGTCCACCACCATCTACACCTGGAGTGTTGTATTATGATCCGATGAATCCAAAACGCACTATTGTAAGAACTTTTGCTGCGGATATAGAACATACTGAACTGGCTGGTGCAGAAAGAGTTAATCTCTATCGGGATGATAGACATATATATATCAACGGGATGAAGTATGAAATGAGACGTATGAATCCCGGAGAGAGACAGACTGAATTCAACTTTGATCCACAGCCTATGACAAATCATGATTTCGGCGGAGAGCTCGAAACAATTGTAGAGATGATGGATAGTCGGACAAAGGAGATCTCTGAAAATATATTTGTATCAAGTGATGACCTTACAGATATAGAGAATTATCTTAAAACGTTGCGTAAGCAGATTGCTTATGCGAGAGTTGATGCCGGAAAACTGATTTGATACGTCCGATAATATGGAGAGAAGATATGACATGGAGTTCTATGTCCTGGCACTTGATAGATATATTGCAACAGGTGAGTGTGATAGCTATAATGAAGAACCTTTATACGACTATCTGTTGACGATAATGAACGAGGCTACAGTGAAGTTGAAAGTTCTTACTGACGAGGTCTGTGCACGAGTGTTTTATGATACCATGCTGCAATTCGTAAAATTAAATATAGAAAAAGAGAGGTTTCACTTGCAACGTAGCATGTCTGAACGAATGGGTATGAAACATGCCTTGGAATGGTCTTTACAAAAAAAGAAAGACGGTTGGCAGGCCTTGATACAGAAGATTGCTGATAAGTATGAACAATATGGATTCGACTCTCATTTCTATCAAAGAGAATTTGGTGAGAAATGTAGTTATGATGATAGCGTCTGGGAGAAGATGGTAAAAGATTGGGAGGAGGCTTATCATATAAAAATGGATGAGGAACGTTCTCGATTGCTTGAACCTAGAAAGGAAATTGAGAAAAAAACACTGAAAAATTATTTGAACGATATTCCTGAATATCTCAGTCAGCACAAGATTGACAAACATGAATTTTATCAGGCGTGGGGACTGATGGGAGGTATATGGAATATATCTGAATTTGAACGTATCCGGAAACTCATCGCAATACAAAGAGAATATCCTGAGATCGTAAAGGTGGTTAACAAGATGGGACGAATCGCCGATGATGATGGTAAAGATAAGATATTCACCTCGGAGGGAAATATCTACAAAATGGACCATTCTTCAAAGTCGGATATTTTAGGTGTTACGATGGGTAATGACCTTAACTCTATGATGCCGTTGGAATTGGCGAACTGTGCTGATAAAGAGTTGGAAGATCTCTTTATGTACAGGTTTCTGACAAATAAACTCCAGATATTCCGTTATAAATCGGAGATCATGAAACCGTCACACAATCTTGATGCAAGGAAAGCTAAACGAAAAGGGCCGATGATTGTCTGTCTTGATACTTCCGGAAGTATGAGTGGCAAACCGGAAAAAATTGCTCAGTCACTTCTTGCTAGAATTCTTGACGTCGCTGACAGACAGAAGCGTGATTGTTTTCTTATAGCGTTCTCTGTCTCTGTCAATCCTATTAATGTGAAAAAGGAGAGAGCCCGGTTACTTTCAATGCTGGCAAATGTGGCTAGTGGTGATACAAGTGCGGTGAAGATGATGAATGCTACCTTCCGCTTGTTGGAAAGTAATGCCGACTATGTGAATGCAGATGTGCTGTGGGTGACAGACTTTAAAATACCAATGTCGTCTGCTGACCTGATCAATAAGATGGAACAGTATCGTAAGGCTAATACTCACTTTTATGGCTTACAGATTGGTATTGCAGATAATCAATGGGCGCCCTATTTTGACTATATCTATAAGGTACAATACACTCCATCAAGACGGTACTGAAAAATTGAAGTTGGAACAGGAATATTCTCTGATCCTACATATTCCTGAATACAACAGTCTGATTAACAGGTAGTTTGTACTTTTGACCATTCATCTAACCTACATCATTCCTACATGTTTTGTCGTATTTCAATGAATGTATGATGGATGTATGTTGGATGAAGATATTTTTTTGAACAAATGCTTATAAATCAGAAAGATGACTTCAAAATCATGAATGATTGATAGAAAATCAGAAATCACAGTGGTAAAAACAATGAAGATACGCTTTTCATCATTTCTGATATGCTCAGCAATACCAAGCAGATACCTCCCGAGGTGAATTTACCGCTAAATTCAACCCCAACTCAATGCTCTGATCCATCGGGAGCATAGCGGAAAATATGTAGGATGCGACCTCTTTTCAAAGAAACGAGATGGGAACTCACATGAAGTTATTTAGATAACCTCCCGATATTCTTCATTTCTGATCGTGTGATGCTTAATATAGCACCAAGTGCAGCAATTGCAGTGGCTGTACGGAGACAAGTATTACTGTTGCTTATTACAGAACCTTCCATAGAGAAGAAAAATGCTACGAGAGCAGCTCCTATTGTTTGACCAGTAACTCGGGCTGTACCAATCAACCCACTAGCGGCGCCACTGCGTGAAGGCGGAGAATTGGTTACTATTGTATTATTGTTCGGGGTCTGGAACATTGCAAAGCCAAAGCCACACAAGAACATACGTATAAACATATCCAAAAATGAAGGATGATTAGATATTAATGTTAACGAAAAAAGTGCTGCAGACATAACCATCAAGCCAATAAAACCGAAAGTACTCTGTTTAACTTTGTCTATCATCATTCCGGCAATAGGAGCTGTGATCATTGTCGCTATAGGCCAGGCTGTAAGTAGTGCTCCTGTCGTCATGATGTTGAAATGCAAACCATTGAGAAGCAAAAACGGCATTGAAACTGTCATCAGCATTTGTGCTGAAAATGAACAAATGCTGGTACCTACGGACATCGAAATAATCGGGATACGGAATAGATCAAGGGGCAATAGGGGTACATCCTTACCGAGTTCATGCTTGATATAGAAAAACAATATGACTGCGAATAAGGCTAATTGTATTGCGATAAGATGGATAGGTTCTCTATGAGAATATCCTTCAAGCGAGAATATAAGCAAACCAAAGGTTAACATATTGGCTATAGCTCCAAAATAATCGAACTTGGCTTTTATCTTAAATTCTTGTTGTGGCAGATGTTTGCGTCCTAGAATATAGGCTGTTATGCCGAGAGGGATATTGATGATAAAAAGCCAGTGCCATGTAGTTATTGAGAGAATTGTGCTGGCAAGACTTGGTGCCGCCAGTGTTGAACATGATACGACCATGGCATTTATGCCCATACCAGTAGCAAGTTTATTCTTTGGATAGATATATCTCAACTGTCCTTGGTTAACGCCCGTAAGCATTGCAGCTCCGATTCCCTGAAAGGTTCTAGAGACTGTGAGAAGAATAAATGTCGGAGACAGAACACAGGCTAATGATGAGGCTACAAAAATAATAATGCCGGTTAGATATACTTTTTTAAGACCATAGATGTCACCCAGGGTGGAAAAAACAAGAATAGTCGAAATGATGGAAAGTTGATAAATATTGATGAGCCAGATGGCAGATGAGGCTGAAACGCCGAACTGTACTGCTAAAGCTGGTAATGCCACATTAACGATGTTGAGATCAAGGCATGACATTCCAATAGTCATTGATACAGCAATTATTGCCCACAGCCTGGATGGCATGGGAAGTCCTTCTCCTAAATATTTTTCCATTTTAAACCGGAAGTTTTGGATATCTCTTTGTCAAACCGTCTATACGAAGTCGAATCACGCCGAAGAATGCTTCGCCGAAGATACCTCCATTCATCTTTGAAACACCTTCACGTCGATTAATGAAAATCACAGGAACTTCTTTTATTTTAAATCCTATCTTATAAGCTGTAAATTTCATCTCAATCTGGAAGGCATATCCTTTGAAACGAATCTTATCGAGATTGATGGTCTGAAGAACACGACGACGATAACATTTGAAACCAGCAGTGGTGTCGTTGACTTTAAATCCGGTGACCAGACGTACGTATTTGGAAGCGAAATAACTCATTAACACACGGCCAATGGGCCAATTGACGACATTAACTCCGCTTACATATCTGGAACCAATAGCAACATCATTACCTTCATCATGGCATGCTGCATATAGTCGGGGCAGGTCATTCGGATCATGGCTGAAGTCTGCATCCATCTCGAAAATATACTCGTAACTGTTCTTAAGTGCCCATTTAAATCCAGTGATATAGGCGGTTCCCAATCCCTGCTTTCCGGAACGTTCGATAAGGAACAAACGATTAGGATATTCCTGATCAATGAGTGTTTGGACAATCTTACCCGTACCGTCGGGTGAGCCGTCGTCAATGATCAGAATATGGAAGCACTTCTCTAGAGAGAAAACTGCTTTGATGATTTTTTCTATGTTTTCCTTTTCGTTATAAGTTGGGATTATAACGATACTATCGCTCTCGTTCATATTTTTATATAAGTAGGAATTGTCATGCAAAAGTAGAATTTTATTTTCAAACAACCGTAATATATTACAATTATTATAGTAAAGAAGCCTTTTTTTATCAGTTTTTTTGTATTTTTGCAACGCTTTTTGAAATGAATATACAAGTACTGCAAAGTCTTTATGCCAAAGAACCTCAGGTAGGTGCTTTGGTTCAAGCTCTGGAAAATAAGTCTGTAAAGACAATTTTTCTAGAAGGGCTCGTGGCTTCATCTGTCCCAATGGTCTTTTCTAGCCTTTATCCTGTAATCGAGTCGAAACAAGAGAATAAGTTCACATTCCTTTTTATATTAGGTGGTGCCGATGAGGCTGGATATTTTTATCACGACTTGACTCAAGTATTAGGTGAGGAAAAGGTATTGTTTTTCCCTTCATCATTCCGACGCTCTGTGAAATATGCCCAGCGTGACTCTGCCAACGAGATTCTTCGTACCGAAGTGCTGAGTCGTCTGGCTGCTGCCGATAAGTCTCTTTTTATCGTGAGTTATCCGGAGGCGGTTAGCGAACTGGTGGTTTCGAGGAAAAAACTAGATGAACGTACTTTAGAGTTGCATGTAGGTGAAAATGTTGATATAGAGTTTATCGAGGAAACGTTACGTACATTTGGCTTCACTCAACATGATTATGTATATGAGCCCGGGCAATTCGCTGTGCGCGGAAGTATCGTGGATGTTTTCTCCTTCTCTAGTGAATATCCTTATCGTATAGATTTCTTTGGAGATGATGTAGATACAATACGTACCTTTGAAGTTCAAACACAGCTGTCCATAGAAAAAAAAGATCATATAGAGATCGTTCCGGAACTGAATGAACAAGAAGGTGATAAGGTTTCGTTCACTAATTTTCTGCCGGAAGATGCTGTTATCGCTATGCGTGATTTCCTTTATGTGCACGATTCTATAGAAAATGTATATCAGGAAGGTTTCTCACAGCAAGCCCTTTCTGAACAGCTTGAAGGGGCTACTGAAGAAGAACAGAATCGTATCTATAAGGAGATGTGCAAAGAAAATCAACTGATGAGCGGTTTACAGTTTACTCAGGATATGGCTAGTTTTCGTCGTATAGAGTTTGGACACAAACCAACTGGTGTTCCACAGGCTAAGATTGCATTCAAAACATCACCACAACCACTATTTCATAAGAATTTTGATCTGTTAAATAAGGCTCTTAGTGATTACACGGATCGAGGATATAAGATATATGTACTGGCTGACAGCGTTAAACAGACTCAACGTCTAAGAGAAATTTTCGATGAAACCGCTGCTACTAATCACACCTACGCTATCGAATTTACAGCTGTCGACAAGACGTTGCATGAGGGATTCACTGATAATGACATGAAAGTGTGTTTCTTTACTGACCATCAGATCTTCGACCGATTCCATAAGTACAATCTTCGATCAGATAAAGCTCGAAGTGGTAAGGTAACTATGTCGCTGAAAGAACTAAGTCAGTTCCAACCTGGTGATTATGTTGTGCATGTAGACCACGGCGTTGGAAAGTTTTCCGGACTCGTACGCATGCCTAACGGTGATAGTTATCAGGAAATGCTTAAGATTACTTATGCCAATGATGATATTGTTTATGTCTCTATTCATTCATTATATAAGATATCCAAATATAAAGGTAGAGAAACTGGAGAACCGCCAAAACTTAATAAATTAGGTTCTGGAGCATGGGAACATCTCAAGGAACGTACCAAAACAAAAATTAAGGATATTGCTCGTGATCTTATCAGACTCTATTCCAAACGACGTGACGAGAAGGGATTTGCTTATAGCGCAGACTCGTATATGCAGCATGAATTGGAGGCAAGTTTCTTGTATGAGGACACTCCCGATCAGCTTAAGGCGACTAACGATGTAAAAGCTGATATGGAGAACCAGAAACCGATGGACCGACTTGTTTGTGGAGACGTTGGATTTGGTAAGACCGAAGTTGCGATACGTGCTGCTTTTAAGGCTTGCTGTGATAGTAAACAGGTGGCAGTCTTGGTTCCTACTACCGTTCTCGCGTATCAACACTATAAAACCTTTGGTGAACGATTGAAAGGTTTCCCTGTACGCGTGGATTATCTTACACGTGCCCGAAAACCGGCAAAAGCAAAGGCTGTGATGGCAGACCTTGCTGAAGGGAAAATTGATATCATTATAGGAACTCAAAAATTGATAGGTAAGGGCATCAAGTTTAAGGACTTGGGGTTGCTCATTGTGGATGAGGAACAGAAATTTGGTGTTTCAACAAAGGAAAAACTGCGACAGATGAAGACGAATGTCGACACACTTACACTGACGGCTACCCCTATACCACGTACACTGCAATTCTCACTGATGGGTGCCAGGGATTTGAGTGTTATTCAGACTCCGCCTCCTAATAGATATCCTATCCAGACAGAAGTACACACCTTTAGTGCAGATATTATTGCTGATGCAATCAATTTCGAGATGAGTCGTAACGGACAGGTGTTCTTTGTCAATAATAGAATATCTAATTTGCCCGAACTGGAGAATATCATACATCGCGAGGTTCCTGATGCCCGTGTGGTAATCGGACACGGTCAGATGGATCCCGATAAGCTGGAGGATATTATTTACGGCTTTGTTCATTATGATTATGATGTGCTGCTATCTACCACTATCGTAGAGAATGGTATTGATATACCCAATGCCAACACGATTATCATCAACGGGGCACAGAATTTCGGACTGAGTGATCTGCATCAGATGCGAGGCCGTGTAGGCCGTGGCAATAAGAAAGCTTTTTGTTATTTGCTAGCTCCTCCGCTTGCTTCTCTGTCATCTGAGTCCGAACGTCGTTTGCAGGCCATTGAGAATTTTTCCGACCTTGGTAGTGGCATTCATCTGGCTATGCAGGATCTTGATATTCGTGGAGCAGGTAATCTGCTGGGCGCAGAACAGAGTGGGTTTATCGCTGATTTGGGTTATGAGACATATCAGAAAATTCTTAAAGAGGCTGTTATGGAACTTAAAAACGATGAATTCAGTGATATGTACACGGATGAAATCAAAAAGGGTAACGACATCAGTGGAGATATGTTTGTTGATGACTGTGCTCTGGAGAGCGATATCGAGATGTACTTCCCTGACGAATATGTACCAAGTAGCAGCGAACGTATGCTACTTTATCGAGAACTTGATAGCATCAGTGATGATGATGAGCTTCAGGCTTTCCGCAATCGACTTATCGACCGCTTTGGCCAGGTCCCTGCAGTAGGTGAAGAACTTATGAAGGTGGTCTCTTTACGACGTCTGGGTAAGTCACTAGGTATAGAGAAAGTGATGCTGAAGGCTGGAAAAATGATTCTCTATTTTGTAAGCAATGCGGAGAGTGCCTATTATCAGAGTGCAGCATTTGATAAGTGTCTCAATTATATTGCTGCGAATACACGTAGAACCAACTTACGTGAGATTAAAGGGAAACGTAGCATGGTTATAAATGATGTAAAAACTGTTGAAGAAGCCGTAATAGTGTTGAATAATATTAGTGAATAAGATCATCTGTTTATTCCAATCATAACTCTTAACATAGCAATACAGTTGTAATTTCTGCCTGTCTTAATGATATGTAAAACAGGTTGTATGCAACATCTTTCTAAAGATTGAGAGTATGTGATTTCTGTATCAGTCTCATGAGTCTTCTTTGTTTTGTTTATGTATAATGCTCGGTTAACAATAACACCAAGATGTCTGTTGTCGGTTTTGTCTAGATGTAATACTCCTCCTGCTGCATAATAGCTTCTACACATCATCGTCTCATCAAGTATGTGGCTATTGTCGTACGCTCCTTCTAGTATTCCGCACAAAACAGGATGATCTGTCGCAATAATGGGATATTCTACGATGCCAAAAATGGCCATAGCATGTTGATTAAGAATATTTTGACCTGTCATCTCTCCAATACAGAAGTAGCCATTATCCTCTTCAGATATTTTATATGAAAGCGTCGAGATGTTTCTTATTTTCTTGTTGATTTTTAATTGCTCTTTGATCGTCTCGCCTGGGTTTCCATTGTATAAAGATGATTTTAACGTGATTCTTTTTGTAATATTCCATTCTGTGTGAAGGCATAGTTGGGCTGTAGGATACGTCGCCACTTCGTAGTTGTTTGCCAGTGGTGCATGTATTCCGTGAGAAGATCCTGTAAATAGAGCTGTATGTTCCGATGTGAAATAGTCAGGACCTGTATTTCTGATGCCCGCAAAAACTGTTACCTTACCTAATTGCTGCGTAATACCAAATATGGAAAGTCTGAACGGTCTGCTTTCCGTGTTTATATTAGAGTAACCCTGCAGGTCGTCAGCAATCGGATTTTTCTCATTCAGATTGTAAGTTATGATTGCTTCTGTCTTGGCTTGTGCACCTTTCCATAGATCCGCGTCTACAGACATGTTTATGAGACTAGACCAATTCGTGTTTCCGTTTGAGATGTTGTATTGTACCTCGCTTGTTGCATTTACTCCCCATGTGAAACTCTGTGCACTTCCTTTTTGTAATATTATTACTACAACTGTAAACATAAAAATTTTCTTCATTCTTTGTATTCTTTTTACAGAATGCAAAATTAGTTGTTCACAGACAAGCTTACAATACCCAAAGATAGTGAAAAGTTTACATGAAGATATGAATTTATGGAATAAATATGAAAGATTTTATGTACAGAAAAAGGATATATCAAGAAATAGAGAAATTCATTTCTTGATATATCCTTTGATTAAGAGAATATCTGATCTGCTAGATTATCTTTTCTATCGCTTCGATATTTTTACGTATATCAGCATCCGTAAGAGTATAGTTGCGCAGGTCGCCTGATATATAGTTGTCGTATGCCGTCATATCAATCAGTCCATGGCCCGAGAGGTTGAATAAGATAACCTTGCTTTCGCCCGTTTCCTTGCAATGATTTGCTTCTCGGATTGTTGAAGCAATAGCGTGGCAACTTTCAGGTGCGGGAATGATACCCTCTGTGCGTGCAAAAAGTACACCAGCATCAAAGGATTCCAGTTGTGGAATGTCTACACCATGCATCATCTTATCTTTGAGAAGCTGAGAAACGATAGTTCCTGCACCGTGGTAGCGTAGACCTCCAGCATGAATATTTGCCGGATGGAAATTATGTCCTAACGTGAACATTGGTAGCAATGGCGTATATCCAGCCTCATCACCAAAGTCATATTGGAAAATACCGCGTGTCAGTTTGGGACAGCTTGCCGGTTCTGCTGCAATGAATTCTGTTTTCTTCCCATCCAGAATATTATGACGCATGAAAGGGAAAGCCATACCGCCGAAGTTGCTACCACCTCCAAAGCATGCGATCACTGTATCAGGATATTCCCCAGCCATTTCCATCTGTTTCTCTGCTTCTTGACCGATGATAGTCTGGTGCAGAGTTACATGGCTCAATACAGAGCCGAGAGTGTATTTGCAATTAGGTGTTGTGGTGGCAAGTTCAATAGCCTCAGATATGGCAGTTCCCAGAGATCCCATATAGTTAGGGTCCTTGGTGATAATATCTTTTCCAGCGCGTGTTGACATTGAAGGGGATGCTGTAACCTGAGCACCAAATGTTTGCATGATCATACGGCGGTAGGGTTTCTGTTCGTAGCTGATTTTTACCTGATATACAGCAGCCTCAAGACCGAAAGTCTTTGCCGCATAAGAGAGCGCAGCACCCCATTGTCCAGCACCTGTCTCTGTTGTGACGTTTGTTACTCCCTCTTTTTTACAGTAATAACATTGAGCTAGTGCCGAGTTAATCTTATGACTGCCCAGCGGGTTAACACTTTCGTTTTTAAAGTAGATGTGAGCTGGAGTATCGAGAGCCTGTTCCAGTGCATAGGCACGTACAAGTGGCGTAGAACGGTAATATTTATAATAATCTCTTACTTCCTCAGGAATATCTATCCATGCGTCGGTCATATTAAGTTCTTGACGACATAGTTCTTCTGCGAAGATAGGGTAGAGATCCTCTTCTTTTAAAGGTTTCTTTGTCGCAGGATTCAGAGGCGGCATAGGCTTGTTAACCATGTCGGCTTGAATGTTATACCACTGTGTCGGAATCTGATCCTCTTGAAGGATAAAACGTTTTGTCTTGCTCATTTTGGTATTATATTTATTTTTAATTCTTTCATTTTTACCTGATTATCATTGCAAAGTTAACCAAAAGTGCGGAATAATAAAAATTATAGCAACATTATTTTGATTATAAAGTCCGTAGTTTGTTTATGATTGCAGAGGATATGAAAGATTATGCAATTCGTATTTAAAACATTGGTAGTTGATAGATGTATCCTATGGATATTCTATCTGTATTATAATCGGTATTTCCATACTGTTTAGCTCTGTCTGTATAATCATATTTCCTTCCTATATACATCAGAAAAAAGTGCAGGTTTCCATTTTTGATTGGATAATACTCCAGACCGCCGATGTATGCAAGTGACGTACGGTATTTTCCTTTCTCTGAACCATCGAAATCTTTACTTAGTGACGCAGTCTCATACATTCCCTGTATGACAAGGTTCCAATCCGGCAGTATGCGGTATTTGAACAGTGCCATGGCTGAAAAGTATTCTGTATTTTTCACTTTTCCGATCGCGTTTACCGGTAGAAAAGATGTCATGATCCCTTTATTGTCAGCATCTTCGATGGAATATTTTATGTCGATATAACCATCAATTTTCTTTGTGAGCAGGCGGTTACCGAAAGCAAAGTATTTCATGGTGTTCTTACGGGCCTGGCTAGCTATGGATGCGGAGTATCGCGTGTAAAATACGTTTCCCCATCGTGCGTTCCAGTTGAGTGTGTACATGATCGGTAGTTTGCTTGCAACATATCCTGCTCCATATTGTGTGGTAACTAAAGTATTAACACGGGAGTCGGTAAACTGTAACTGCATTTGCTGAGTAGGAGTAATGTCGTAAATAAAGTTGACTCCGCTGAGAAAACAAGTGAGGTTCTTTGCCATGTCTGTTGGCTCATAACCCTCGATAGGATTGATATACGTTTCAAATCCACCATAGGCGGCACCTTGTTTCCCTGCAAAAATTGAGAATTTCTTAGTTGCCTGAATTCCCAGTCCGGCCCAATCGATAGATGAAGGAAGGTTGTCTATACTTGATGTTCCGTCATAACTGCGGTTAATACGTTGTCGATACCGATATGATAACCAGTCTGTCACGTTTCCTTTTGCTTCGAGGCGCAACTCGTGCATTTTGAATTCTCCATCATTAAAACCATCCTTAAAGTTGGCGTCGGCACTTCCGTTCATGTTTAAATACAAATGGAAAGCATCTTGCTTCTTTTGTATGTTAGTGACTTGCTCGAATAGCGATTTCTCATTTTTCGAAACGTCTGGTTCTTCCTGTGCTTTCGTTCCTAACGAAAGCATCATTGCAGCCACTGCAATAACACTTTTAGTCTTCATGTCTTGTTTAAAAAAGTTGTTTAATTTTTTTAGATTTGATAAGATTAATGTTGTTATTGGTTACAAAAGTAATATAATTTTTTTAAAGAATCATCATCTTGGATAAAATATTCAGTAAAAGCTGTCACTCTGTATATTAATACTCTTCTTCCCGTTCCTCTTCGTCCCAATATTCCATATTAAAAGATTTTGCCTGTGGAATTATGTCTGTTGTATTGGTCGTCCCTCGGCCTATGGAGATGTCTTCTGGGTTTTGAGAACCTGATAATATTGTTTGATTGAGATCTATTTCAAAGGATATGGATGTAGGTTTGATATATGGAATTTTGTTCATTTTTATTTTGCATTTAATCTATAATGTCTGTTGATTTATCTGATATACTTATGCCTGTTGCAAATGTATACCCCATGATATGATGTTATATCTTCTATTTTCGTACCGTTCATATCATATTTATCGTTATTGTTTTTTTGATCGAATAGGATGTATTCTATGTCGGTAGTCTCTGTGCCGTTGATCGCGATTTTGGCCTTCACACTTTCTGAAAGACTAAAATAGCAATGGTATGGAAGTATATTGAATGGTGCTGGTTGAGAACCACAAGGATAAAATTTGTTATTACATAAGATATAATAATCTTTTCCGGATAAATCTGTTTTACTGAAATTGCCAACATAAGAGCATTTGTTATCGTTGCTTACTGATAATGGTTTTGATGTCTTGTTCAATTCAACGTTTCCTATTGCGTATGGTGAAGCATTGAACGTGCCGGTGATTATATACGGTTTGTTTGCTGATAGATAATTTCCAATGACAGTTGTGAAATTAATATTGTCATTACTGTATCCGGACAATTCATAGGCGGTCGTTGCAGAGCCAAAGACTGCTTTATAATCATTGACCTCACATGGCAATACGAGAGAATTATATGTGTCATTTGTAAAACTACGTTTTATTGTCACAGGAATCTGGTAGATATTGTCGGATTCTTTGTAGTCTTGAGATTCATCTAAATCGTAGGATGTTAGTTTGTAGAGGATAGGGGCCGTGTTTTCAATAGTTGCTTTACTGTAAACACGCAACGGTCTCGAGTCTTTGTTTAT
>DAIOSW010000028.1:0-20949 GCA_036752365.1 Prevotella sp. | reverse complement strand
GATAACCTTTGAGGAGGGATCTAATGGAGAACCATCATAGATACCATCTATATTACTAAGAATGACGAGAGCCTCGACATCCATCATCGATGCAATCAGTCCCGATAATTCATCGTTATCCGTAAACATTAATTCCGTGACACTGATCGTGTCGTTTTCGTTCACGATAGGGATAACACCGTTATTCAGCATGACATTCATACAACTGCGCTGGTTGAGGTATTCCCTACGGGTTGAGAAACTCTCTTTCATCGTAAGTACCTGTCCAACATTGAGGTTGTATTCCCGGAACAGTTCATAATAGAGGTTGATCAGTTTTACCTGTCCGACGGCAGAAAACAGTTGACGCTGTTCTACACTGTCGAGCTTCCGGTCCACTTTAATCTCGCCCTTGCCACTGGCTACGGCACCGCTGGATACCAGAATAACCTCGTATCCCATGCGTCGTAATACTACAATCTGATCAACGAGGGCAGACATACGTGTCACATCGAGTGTGCCGTCAGCTCTTGTCAATACATTACTGCCAACTTTTACAACTATTCTTTTGCTTTGCTGTCTCTCTTTGTCCATTATTCTGAGCTTGTTGGGATGATAGGGTCTATATAGAAAGAATTTCGATAAACCCTGTTCGCCAGTCGGCTTATTTGTTATTATCTTTTTCGCGGATCTCCACACGACGGATCTTTCCGCTGATGGTTTTAGGGAGTTCATCCACAAACTCTATCACACGCGGATATTTGTAGGGGGCTGTGGTGTTCTTTACGTGATCCTGTAGTTCCTTGATCAATTCGGGTCCGGCTTTCTCCTTCCATTCTTTTCCGAGGATGATCGTCGCCTTAACCACCATTCCGCGAATATCATCGGGCACACCTGTGATAGCACATTCCACAACAGCAGGATGAGTCATCAGAGCACTCTCCACCTCGAACGGACCGATGCGGTAACCGCTACTCTTGATAACATCATCGGCACGACCTTCAAACCAGTAATAGCCGTCTTCATCACGCCATGCTATATCACCTGTGTAGTAGATATGGTCATGCCATACCTCATGGGTCAGTTGCTGGTCACGATAGTACTCTTTGAAGAGCCCTAATGGTTTCCCTTTGTCAGTGCGGACAACGATCTGACCCTTTTCACCCTCTTCGGCAGGAGTTCCGTCCGGTTTCAGAAGGTCGATATCGTATTGTGGATTTGGAACACCCATGCTTCCCGGTTTCGGTTTCATCCATGGGAATGTACCTAGAGTCATGGTTGTTTCTGTCTGACCGAAGCCTTCCATCAGGTGAATACCTGTCAACTCTAGGAATTTATTGTATACGGCACCATTCAAGGCTTCACCTGCCGTGCAGCAATATCTCAGTGAAGACAAGTCGTACTTGGTGAAATCTTCACGTATGAGGAATCGGAATATCGTTGGAGGTGCGCAGAGTGAGGTAACATGATACTTCTCCATTTTTTCCAGAATGTCAGCTGGTGTAAACTTCTCGTGGTCGTAAACGAATACGACGGCTCCGGCAAACCACTGTCCGTAGAGTTTTCCCCAGACGGCCTTGCCCCAACCTGTGTCGGCAATGGTCAGATGGATACTGTCTTCACTCAGGTTATGCCAGTAAACACCTGTAACCAGGTGGCCGAGAGCATAGGTGAAGTCATGTGCTACCATCTTCGGTTCGCCACTAGTTCCACTGGTGAAATACATCAACATCGTATCTTCATTGTCGTTGCGGAATGCTGGACGTACAAACTTTGGCGCTTTTTCCCATTCTTCATGGAAGTTATGGAATCCCTCTCTGGTATTCGGACCTACACTGATGACGATTTCCACTGTCGGACTCTTTGGAAGTGCATTCTTAATATGATCGAGAATCACATCTTCTCCGTCGCATATAATCGCTTTTACGCTGGCACGCTCATCTCTGTATACGATATCTTTATCCGTAAGCAGGTGAGTGGCAGGTATTGCTACAGCACATAGTTTATGGAGAGCCAATATCGAGATCCAGAATTCATAACGGCGTTTTAGTATCAGCATTACCATATCGCCTCTTCCAATACCTAATGACTGGAAGTAAGATGCCGCCTGATCGGTCTGCTCCTTAATATCTTTGTAAGTAAAACGGATGCACTCATTCTTGTCGTTTGTCCAAAGAAGAGCCAGCTTTTCCGGTGTTTCTTCAGCCCATGCGTCCATGACGTCGTAAGCGAAATTGAAATGCTCAGGAACGGTTATGTGCAAGTTTTTCTTAAAATCCTCCTGTGACGTGAATTTCGTCTGTGTTAAAAATCTTTCTATCATTGGTTTTGTTTATTATAGCATAACAATAGCGAGGAAACGAACAGATTTGCCATCAAGGGCACGCATGCAATGGGGCTGCATGGAGTCGAAATAGATGCTGTCTCCTTCGTTTAATATGAGTTTCTTGTTCTTTATAGTCAGTTCCATACGACCTTCGGTTACCATGTCGAATTCCTGACCCTCATGAGAGTTCTGAGCCAGACATTCGCCGTCGGGTTTGGGTTCAACAAGAACCATAAAAGGATCAGCCTTTCTCCCACGGAATCCACTTGCAAGACTCTGATATTTATACGCTTTCGTTCTTTCGACGCTCATGCCTGAGCCTTTACGAGTGAGAAAATAGGAATTCATGCGAGGTTCTTCCCCAAACATTAATACATCCAATGTGATGCCATATTTTCTAGAAATCTTTTCCAGATTACTGACAGAGAGATCGGCTTCGCCTTTCTCCATATTCTCATATTCTTCTATGGTTATACCGCAAAGTTCTGCCACCTCTTTTGTTGGAATGTCCAATACCTCACGGAGACCTTTCAGTCGTTCTCCGATTTGCTTAATTTGTTCGTCCATATTGTATTATGTTGTTTGAAATCTCGGTCAAAAATACTACTTTTTTTCGTAAATAGGATAATAAAAAATCATTTTATTATTCCAATTCTAAATAAAACAAAAATAACTGCACACCGTTTTTGCTAATGTGCAGCTATATGTAAACATTTAAGATTCTCTTTATTTTAACCCGGCTTTTAGTCCGCGTATCACTGCACTGGTGAAGCCTGCGTGTTCCATCTCATTAAGTCCCTTGATGGTCAAACCGCCGGGTGTTGTTACCTTGTCTATTTCTGCTTCCGGATGATTACCGTTTGTCTGTAGTAATTCCACGGCTCCTTTCACCGTCTGTAGTACAATCTGCTCAGCATCCTTTGCCTTGAATCCCAGTTCTACTCCTCCTTCTACTGAGGCACGGATATATCTCATGGCGTATGCTATTCCGCATGATGCAAGTGTTGTGCCTGAAGCCATGAGTCGTTCTTCGACAATGAGCGAACCGCCCATCTCATCGAACAGACGTTTGACGAATGCGATCTGTGTCTCATTCGCATTGCATGGGGCGATAAATGTCATACTCTCCTTTACCGCAATAGCTATATTCGGTATGACATTGAAAAGGGCAGGGAGTACACCATCTCCTTTGTTTAGCCAACCGTTCATCTGCTCGCATTTGATACCAGCCGCGATAAATATGATCATCTGCTTCTTATAGTCCAGCACAGGCTTGATTTCTTTCATCACGTCCTCAACCAGCCATGGCTTTACCACAACCACAACAATGTCGGCACCTTCGGCTGCCACAGTGTTTTCTGTGGTAAGGCTGATGCCTGTATCTGTAAACTTGTCAAGTGATGCCTGAAAACAGTCTGCTACTGTAATATCTGATGTTTTGAAGGTTTCTCCATTGACGAGACCTCTTATGAGTGCGCCACCCATTGCGCCTGCTCCAATAACTGAAATTTTCATTTTTTTATTCTCCTTAAATTCTTTGAATGTATTCAACTCTCAATAATCTATTTGATAGCTTTCTTTAGCTTCTCAATAAATTCATCGCATTCCGCCCTGCTGAAACACAAAGGTGGTAGCAGACGCAGGATATTGGTTGATGCCGCACCTGTGAAGCAGTGTTGTTCATAGACAAGATTTGTCCGGATCTCCTTGATAGGCATATCAAATTCTATTCCAATCATAAGTCCTAATCCACGCACTTCTGTGATATGAGGCTGTGTCTTTGCAAATTCTTTCAATTTATCGATTAGATATTCACCCACTTCAGCTGCATTCTGCACGAGATCCTCTTTCTCCATTACGTCAAGCACAGCAAGAGCTGCTGTACATGCCAGATGGTTGCCTCCAAAGGTTGTCCCTAACTGCCCGTATACGGGTGTGAACTCTGGTGAAATGAGCACAGCTCCCATAGGAAAGCCGTTGCCTATACCTTTGGCTAATGATATAAGGTCCGGTTTTATTCCGAGGTACTGATGTGCAAAGAATTTACCGGAACGGCCATATCCGCATTGTATCTCATCGCATATCAGCAGTGTGCCGTATTTCTTACATGCAGCCTGAAGACCTTGTGCAAAGTCTTGATCCACCATCTGGATACCGCCTACACCCTGAATACACTCCAGGATACATGCACATACATCTCCCTTAGCCAGTTCCTCTTCCCATGCCTTAAGGTCGTTGAGTGGGAGATAGGTGGTGTGGCCGTTATCATTGATAGGAGCGATGATCTTCGGGTTGTTTGTTACTTCTACAGCCAATGATGTACGTCCGTGGAATGATTTCATGGCAGACAGTACGCGTGTACGTCCGTTTTTAAACGAAGCCAATTTCAGACAATTCTCGTTAGCTTCAGCTCCACTGTTGATCAGGAACAGCTGGTAATCATCATAACCGCAAGCCTTACCCAATCTTTCAGCCAGTTCGCGCTGCAACATGTTGATAACTGAATTTGAATAAAATCCCAGGTTATTCAACTGATTTGTCATCATCTCTGTATAGTGAGGATGGCAATGACCGATACTAATTACTGCATGCCCGCCATAAAGGTCGAGATACTCCTCACCTTTATCGTCCCAGACCTTGCAGCCTTTGCCCTTTACGATATTGATATCAAAGAGCGGATATACATCATATAATTTCATAATTTCCTTTATTGCAGAACCCATTGCCTTACAGGCAGTGTGGCTCCATAAACTAATCATCCTAGAAAGCAGATGCCTTTAATCTTAATCCGGTTGTTTCGTCAATTCCGAACATGATATTCATATTCTGTACGGCTTGACCGACAGCTCCTTTGAGCAGATTGTCAATGCATGATGTTACTAGTAATTTGTTTTCGAACTTTTCGCAGTGAACGAGGGCCTTGTTAGTGTTAACCACCTGTTTCAGGTCTATGGCCTTGTCCACATAGTGAGTGAATACGGCATCTTGATAGAATTCCTTATAACCATTGACAATCGAGTCAATGTCTGCATCCGTACGTATAACCTCAGTGGCAAATATACCGCGGGTGAAGTCTCCACGATAGGGGATGAAGTCGATATCGGCATTCAGTTCACCCTGCAACTGACAGAGACTCTGTTTAATCTCGGGTACATGCTGATGCTGGAATGGTTTGTAGATACTCATATTGTTATTGCGCCAGCTGAAATGTGTTGTAGCTCCCGGCTTCTGCCCTGCGCCGGTACTTCCTGTGATTGCATTCACCGATACATCCTTATCAAGAAGGTGCATGGCTGCTGCCGGAAGCAGGCCTAACTGTATGCAGGTGGCAAAACATCCTGGGTTGGCCACATGCTGTGCCTTGCGTATCTTGTCGCGGTTGATCTCCGGGAGACCATAGATGAAATCGTTACCTTCAGCAGCAATACGGAAATCCTGAGCCATATCGATGATCTTAACGTCAGCGGGAACTTTGTTCTCTTTAAGAAAAGCTCCACTTTTACCATGACCGAAACAGAAGAAGACCACATCGACATCCTCGAAAGGCATCTCTGAGGTAAATCTCAGGTCGGTGTCACCGTAAAGACCTCCATGAACATCGGTGATCAGATTGCCAGCGTTGCTACTGCTGTTGACAAACTTAATTTCTGCTTCAGGGTGGTTGAGCAGCAGACGGATGAGTTCACCTGCTGTATATCCGGCACCACCTAATATACCTATTCTTATCATTCTTTTATTTTGTGATTATCTCTCTTCCTGATCATGAATACCATAATAAACGCGGAGAGGGGTACTCAGTACCTTGATAAATCCTTTAGCTTCTTCTGCTGTCCATCCATGTTGCATCTCGCCATATTCACCGAGTTTTGATTTCAACAGGTCGTCAGAAGAATCCACCCCGACAGTCTCGAAACCTAATGGACGCAGTTTAAGGATAGCTGTTCCGTTAACATTGCGCTGACTGCTTGTCAGCATGGCTTCGATATCCGGCATGACCGGTTCCAGATACTGGCTCTCATGAAGAAACATTCCGTACCAGTTAGCTACCTGGTCTTTCCAATATTGCTGCCATTTGCTCAATGTAGATTTCTCAAGCAGACGGTGAGCCTCAATGATCAACTTTGGTGCGGCAGCCTCAAAACCGACACGGCCTTTAATGCCGATGATTGTATCACCGACGTTACAGTCACGTCCGATACCGTAGGCGGAGCCAATCTCTTCTATCTTCTGGATGGCTTTGATCTTATCATCAAACTTCTCTCCGTTGACAGAGATAATCTCGCCCTTTTCAAATTCGATCTTCAGCAGACTCTCATCCTGTTTGGTTACATGTTTCAGATATGCTTCTTCAGGCAGCCCCTGAGTACTGTCAAGGATCTCGCCACCACAAATGCTTGTTCCCCAGATACCTACGTTGTATGAGTATTTCAGTTTCGTGAAGTCGGCAAAGAAGCCGTGTGCATTCAGATAGTCCACTTCCTCTTTACGTGAGAGCGCACGGTCACGTGTCAGTGTGATGATCTCCACACCTGGAGCCATGACGAGAAATGTCATATCGAAACGAATCTGGTCGTTTCCTGCACCGGTCGATCCATGAGCAATGGCATCTGCATTGATCTCCTTGGCATAACGTGCTATGGCGATCGCCTGGAATATACGTTCAGAACTAACGGAAATAGGATAGCAGTTGTTTCGCATCACATTACCATAGATCATATATTTCAGACTCTTCTCATAATACTCCTGTGTTACGTCGAGAGTGATATATTTTGTTGCGCCCAATTTGTAGGCGTTTTCTTCATTTACTTTCAACTGTTCTGCGCTGAAACCGCCCGTATTGGCGCAAGCTGCGTGAACTTCATATCCCATTTCTTTGGCCAGATACATTACTGTGTAGGAAGTATCGAGACCTCCTGAGAATGCAACTATAACTTTTTTCTTTGCCATGATATAATATGTTAATCTTTATTTTTTATTTTCTATTTTCTTAATTCTCTCAATTACGTCTGCAGGGAGTTCTGCGGGCAACTTTTCTCCGTGATGTTCATTCGGATCGTAAAGCATTCCTGTGCAGATGCAGTATCGTCGACCTGTACGTTTCAATACATCATTATTCACGCAACCGTCGCATCCTCGCCAGAAGGCTTCGTCGTCGGTAAGGTCGGAGAATGTTACAGGCATGTAGCCAAGCTGCGTGTTCATTTTCATGACGGCAGAGCCACTGGTAAGGCTGAATATCTTTGCCTTAGGCCATCTTACACGGGCCAGTGTGAATGTCATATCCTTAATACGTTTGGCAATGCCAAGATTTCTGTAGTTAGGTGAAACTATAAGACCTGAAGTGGTAACATACTGTTTGTTACCCCATGTTTCGATATAACTGAAACCTGCAAAATCGTCATTGCAAAGAGCTATAACAGCCTTACCTTCTTTCATCTTGGTTGCAAGATATTCGTGTGTGCGTTTTGCTATCCCAGTCCCCCGTACCTTTGCAGCTACGGATATAGTTTCCAATATGGTGTCGACGTATCTCTCATGAGAAGCGTTGGCAACCATGACCTTAATTTCTTCCATTTCTTTTTGTTAGAATTTCCTTATTTTAAATTAGGTATAAATTCACCTAATTGTTCTATAACATCATTTCTTGATGCATTTTCCTTAACCACAATTAATATGGTATCGTCGCCCGCAATAGTACCAATGATATCACTGATATTACTGTTGTCAATATTGTATGCCAGACTGCTTGCATATCCCGGTCGAGTCTTGATAACACCTATATTGCTGGAAAAATTAATTGAAACGAATCCTGATACCTGCAGCATTTCTGTAGGTGATATTGTTTTTGAAACCCTTTTGTACATTGTGTCATTCGGGAGTACATACACATATTTACCATCTGTGCGAGCAGCTTTTGCAACCTTAAGTTGTTTTAAATCCCGGCTCAGTGTCGCTTGAGTTAAAAGATAGCCTTCATCTTTAAGGGCCTGCAATAATTCTTCCTGACTACCTAAGTCTTTACTTGAGATAATCATCTTCAGGGCCTCCATTCTACTGTTTTTAATTTTCATTTGTGGTATATTTATACTAATTTGGCTGCAAAATTATAAATAAAATTGCAAACAACCAAATATTTCTACGTATATTTATTAAATATAATCGTTATTTTTTGCATAAAATATACAAAAAATAGTCATTTTGTATCAAGTAATGACTCAGATTGACAAATATAGGCATTATATCCCTTTTATTGAATACTTATTTGAATCTGATATAGAATCGTGTTAACTTGTCGGGATAAGTCTTTAAAGAGAAACGGAAATTGTGTTTTGAGAGAACCTCGCGGATGAAAATAAGGCCGATACCCTGTCCGTTAGGCTTGGTAGAGAAGAAAGGACTGAATAGTTTCTGAGAGTCTTCTTGACTTATCCCCGCTCCATTGTCGGCAATCTCGAGAGTGATTGGTGACAGTGTCGTGTTGATAAAGATATCTCCGTCTTCAAGAATGCTTTCAGCTGCATTCTTGATGATGTTAATAATTACCTGTTCCATCAGTGTCACGTCTATCTTGACCATGACGGGAGTAGGACATAAGTTTCTATGTAATCTGATGTTATGCTCACGGCACGTCGCTTCCATCACATTGAGACAGGATATAATCAGATCGTTGAGATTGTCGTTCTGTAGTTGAGGTTCTGGAATCTTGACGACATTTGCAAATTTAGTTATGAAATTACTCATCGAGTAGCATCTCTCAATACATGCAGTCATCACTTCCGTCAGGTCATCTGTTTCCGGAATATCCTGAAGAGCTTGTGTCACGCTGTCGAGTGTGGATGTTACTCCTGCCGTAGTGTTGTTTACTTCGTGGGCAATCATTCGTATCACTTTCTCATAAGCCTTTTTCTCTGCTTTCATCACTTCGTCGGTAAGACTCTCAATAAGAATAAACGGATGGGAATAACCATGATCCACAAAGGACAACTGACTGCATTTGTATATATGTGAGTCATTCAGTTGGAACGTTTCTACAGCATCCTTTCCCAGTCTCGAGAGTTTATCGGCTAGTGTGGTGTTGATCTCGTGAAGTTTCTTTCCTTTAATATATTCAGCTTCACATTCGATAAACTTCAGGCTGGCGGGATTATACGAAGTGATATGATTGTTATTATCCAGGATCAGAACTCCCATTGGAGAAGCGTTTATCAGCAGGTCAAGAAACTGATTGGTTTCTCTCACGTGTAGTCGTTCTTCTTTCAGTTGTGTAATCATCCGGTTGAATACATCGACGATGCGGTCGGCATCCTTCTGTCTTACATGCCTTAAACGGCTGCTGAAGTCCTGCTCCTTGAGCAGTTCCATACCGTTGCCGATGGCACGGATGGGATTGATGACCTGTCGGTAGAAAAAGAATAAGTAGATAATGGTTACAGCAACCAAGCCCTCTACAATATAAAAGAGGTAAGAGCGAGGCACAAATGATTGCACGATCAGTAGCACCAAGATGATACCGACCAATAACGTCAGTAGTATGAACCAACCCCGTAATCTCATTTCTTATAGTCTATATTATATTTGTCAAGACGGCGGTATAATGCGGCACGGCTTAATCCCAGATCCTGTGCCACCCGACTCAGGTTGTTACCATTCCTCTGAAGCGAAGTAATGATGGTATGGTGTTCAATGTCATCAAGGGTCATTCCATCTGTAGATTTTTTTGTCTGATGGAAATGATTGTTGGTCTGATTTGCTGCCTCTTTCGTTTGCGGTTCCAGGTCTTTAGTTGTAATAAGTCTTTTACCGCTGATCAGGATCGTACGTTCTACGATATTCTTCAGTTCCCGTATGTTTCCGCTGTAAGGTAGCTTGCTAAGCAGAGTCAGGGCGTCCGGCGCAAACTCTGCCATGGGCAAATGGTTGGCTTCGCATTGCTTCGTGGCAAAATGCCTCACAAGCAATGGTATGTCTTCACGCCTTTCTCTCAGTGCAGGCAGGTGCACGGTAATGAGATTGATACGGTAGAACAGATCTTCGCGAAAGGTATGGTCGGTTATGCGCTGTTGCAGGTCTGCATTCGTAGCCGATACCACACGCACGTCCACCTTGTGTGGTTTACTTTCCCCCAGAGGTTCAAAGGTCTGATCCTGTAACACCCTAAGGAGCTTCACCTGACTGCTTAAGTCGAGGTCACCTATCTCATCAAGGAAGATCGTACCCTTGTCGGCAAGTTCAAAACGTCCCATACGGTCGGTAGCCGCATCAGTGAAAGCGCCTTTCTTATGACCGAACATCTCGCTCTCGAATAGCGTCTGGGAGATGCCGCCGAGATTAACCTTCACAAAGTTTTTATCACGGCGATAACTGTTTCTATGTAATGCTTCGGCAATAAGTTCCTTTCCGGTTCCGCTTTCACCGGTAATTAGAACCGATGCATTTGTCTTCGCTACGCGTTTTATTACGTCCAGAACATCGTTGAGCGCCTTACTGGTACCGATAATGAAAGACCGGTCGAACGTGCATTCTTCTTCGTGATCTTTCAATCTCAGGTCATTCACTGGGACGTCTTTATCACTTTTTGTGTTCAGTTCTATCGCTGTTTCTATGCGTTGCAGGAGCATGGCATTGTTCCACGGTTTCGTGATAAAGTCGAAAGCACCTGCTTTCATGCCTTTTACCGCAAGTTCGATGCTTCCCCAGGCTGTCATCAGAATTACAGGAACATCAGGTCGGAATAGTTTCACCTGTTTCAATAAAGTGAGACCTTCGTCACCCGATGTCGTCAGTGAAAAATTCATGTCCATCAAAATCAGTTGAGGCTCGATGTCGCGAACTATAGCAATGGCTTCCTTTGGAGAAGCCAATGCCATTGTCTCGTATCCGGCACGCTTTAGCATGAATGACAGTGAAGTCCGGATAGAATTATCGTCGTCGATGATCAGAATCATATTGCAAATTTACATTTTTTCTTCAGAAACTCATTAAAAAGATATGATTACTTCTTTATAGAATAAAAAATTACTGATTTTTGTAAGGTGATTCCCAGAAGTGTTGATCATCTGTTGTGACTATTGAGTTTCTTGTTTTATTATCCGGTTGATATCCTGGTGGACATAAATCCACATAATAATGATTTGATTCGTATTCAGGGATATCGGTAGTTCCTTTGATATAGGTCTCTGTATTGAATCCGGTATTGTTGATGCATTCCAGATGATACAGGTTCTTAGTCATATAATTATCCAGGTAATACTCTTTTGACTGTTTGCTTTTGTGATTCCAGTTTGCATCCTCATTCAATACTAAAGGAAGATCTGAGCGGAGACGCTCACGAACTTCTTGAATGGAGAGTAATGTTCCTTTATCATCAGTCACGTAGGCGGCAAACGTAGGATCCATCCAAATCCATTTATGAAGTGTGCATGAGTACACGACATTGATAACATGGCAGTCATCAATCATTACCTTAGGCAGGCAGGTGACAAAGCGAGCCTTGAATCCCATGGCAAGGTAACATTCGTTGAGAATTTGCGCCATCATGCGGCAGTTGACCCCTCTTTTCTCTTTCTGACAGAGTGTGATCATATCAATAGCATTTTTTTGATCCGGATTATATGAACTGCCGTCATGACGTACAATGTCGTGTACCCAGTACATGATATTCTTGATTTTGGATATTTCATTACCACTGCCGGCAATGCTGTCAAGGTTGAACGTTGTTCGTAATCTAACAAGATTAGGATCGTTTGGATTGGCATAATTGAATTGATATTCTTTTTTATCTGCTGTATATGCCTTTGATGCTTTCAACATTCCTGAATAATCAGTTTTCTCAGCCAGACGGGCCAGGGCTTTTTTAAATCTTTCATCTTTATGCAGGGATATGAGGTCGGAATCCACTTTTGCCCAACTATAACTCTCATTCCCATAATCTGCTACTTTCTCGAAACACTCAAGAGCCTTTTTCTTATTACCAGAACGTGCGTTGTAACAAGCGGAGTTATAATATAGTGATGTCACCTTCTCATATTTCTTTTGAAGTTCAGCGGGTAGTTTCTCGTATGTCGTTATGATGTTATTATAAATTTTGGACAATGCCTTATAATCTTTTTTATTAGACTTTTCCAGTCTGTTGATGTCAATGCTGTAACTCTTTAGATCCTTTTCGAATTGTGTACAGACTATGCTGTCCTGACTTGTTGTCTGTGCGTTGATCTTGTCTGCCGAGATTATCGGCAGAATCATTACAATTGCCATTATCAGTCTTCTCATCTTAAATTTTATTTCCATTTTAATTTTTTGTTTTATAATTGAATAACGTTTTATTTCTTGATTATATTCTCAAAGTCGGCATCAATATTTGTATTTTTGGCAAAATCCCATAGCGTGAGGCTGCGAAGCTGGTAATAATAGTACCAATAATAGAAGAGTTCACTGATGTTTTTCTGTCGTGCCTCATCTTTGTTTACTTGTGCATTATTCAGATCAAGGGTGTTAATTTTACCGATCATAAAAGTCTCGATGCTGGTTTTATACCTCTTTTGGGCAATGCTGTCGGCCTCCGTGGCAATGCTGAGTTGTTTATTCTGATTGTTGAAATGCTCAACCAGCAGGAATATGTTCTGGTTGAAAGCCTGCTGCTCCTGCCGTAGTTTACTTTCAGTCACTTCACGGTTGCTCTCAGCTACTTTCACCTCTCCGCGTCGTTTACCCCAGTCCACAAGCGGAATGCTGAAACCAACGCTGATAATAGCATTGTTTTTCATGTTGTCGTAAGCGTAACGCATCTTATCGTTACCTATCCCACTATAACCTACCGTCGCACTGAGCTTGATGCTCCGCAGATTACCTTTAGCTGTAGCCACAGCATAATCCGACTCCAACTGACGACGACGGATATTCAAAGCAAACGAGTTGTTTTCAAGAGCTTTGTCTAGCACATCTGCATATCTGATATTCATTAACGGTATATTCTGAGGAATCTGAAGTTCTATTTTGGTGCTGTCGCTGATATTGAGGAATGTCTGAAGCTGAAACAGGTTGCTGTTCAGGCTACTCTCATTGTCGGTTAGGGTGCTTTGAGCATTCAGAGCTGACAACTTTAACTGTAGCAGGTCACTCTCACTCACCTGTCCCATCTTCCGTCGTGCTTCCGCTATCTCAAATAGACGGGTTGCATTCTGAAGATTCTGTTTGGCGATATTCACGTTTTCATGGGCCAGGAGCAGGTTGAAGAAATATTGTATAGTCTTCATTGTCACCTCTTCAGTGGCTGTAATAAAAGCTGCCTTCGCCTCACGAAATTTTATGGGTTGTATCCGACGTTTCCATTTATAGTTGTTCACGCCAAATATAGGTTGGTTCAACGTCAGGCTGATGGGGACGGACATGAAATTCTTCATGCCGTCCGTCTTGATATAGTCTAAAGAAGAGGTTAGAGAGAGCGAACCTCCCGTCAGCCAAATATTCTGATTGATGTTCAGTGCACCATTCATGCCGAACCAGTTGTTTCTGATAAACTTATACGAACCGTCTTCCTGTTGGTAAGAACTGTAACTCTTATTGTATTGCGGGAGAGTTCCATCGAAAGTCAGCTCCGGAAGCAGATTGGCCTGATAGGTGATATATTCCCAATAAGCCGATTTCAGCTCACCTCGTGCCACTACCGCATCCACGCTTTGCGTACGTGCCATATCAATAGCTTCAGACAAAGTGAGTTTTATCGTATTTCCCTCTGCTGAAACCTTTGAGTTTAAAAACATCAGAAGCAGAATTGCTGTTATGATAATGATAAGCTTTCTCATCTTTTATGATTATTCTTCATGTAATGCTTCTGCCGGTTGTATCTTCATGGCTTTCTTGGCAGGGAACCATATTCCGACAACAATCATCAGAGCGATTAAAAAATATGAAATCAATACTGAGAAGATAAATCGCCCTGTTTCCAGAGTTATCCCGTCATGCCATACATTCAGATGGGCATAGGCTAAATTCAGGTCAATGATGGCTGCAAAGATAGTGGCTACTGATAATAAGATCAGTCCCTCCGCTATTTCTCGACGGAATACATCTTTATTGGTACTTCCGAGAGCTTTAAAAAGAGCAATATCGCCTTTGCGTTGTTGGGTACGGAACCAAAACGTGCCGAGAATTCCCAGGAAAATGTTCAACATCAGGAACGCTCCACCGATCAGACAATTTCGCAAGTCATTCATCTGCGAACGCTGGAAGTCTGTACGGATATCTGTGAATGATCTAATATCGCTTACATATAGGTTTCCTACTCTCAGATGTTTATCTGCGTCTTTCCAAAGGTTGTCCATGAAGTTGTTATCCATATTCTCTTTCACCCTTACACATAGTTCTAATGAATATTTATAATCATCCATGTCCAGTTTTAAAAGACAGCAATATGAATTTTTTCCACTCTCAAAATCATAGTACTTCACCGGCTTAAGAGCAGCACCGAGTCGAAAACTCCTTGTTGTGTCAAACTCCAGTTTAAATAACTTCCCAATGTAATTATGTAACGAAGGAATGTTATGAGATGTGAAGAGATTGTCTGATAGTAGGATCTTGTCCTCTTTTAAGATCTCAGCTAATTGTTCGGGAGATTCACCATTTGCCCCTTCATATCTGAATACCTTTACAAAATCAGGTGTAACCCTTCTTCTGATGATCATCCTGTCGTAACCTGCACGAATAGTATCATAACTTATCGGGCTAGAAGAATTACTCCCATTGTATGGATAAGAGTTTTGCGACAAACTCGCTGCCTCTACCTCAGGACGATGTTGAAGGCGGCTGAGCAATTCGGCTATATCTTTCTTTTCTAAGGTATCAGCAGGGTTGAAATCCGGACTGTTTGGTGTAAGTTTATTGATACTGATCAAGTAGCAGTGTGATATATCGAAGCCTTTTGGTCGATAGTAGTCTGTTATCCTTACATAGAAAAAGTCTGTTATAAACCACATCACCACGCTTACAATGAGTAACTCAATGAGTATCCAAAGGTTTGAACGCCACTCGTTTCTTATCTGTTTAAATAATTTTCTTTTCATCTTATCGTCTCCCGTTTAGATCGTTAATGATTGATGTCCTGCAGGCGTTCCATGCTGGTATGCCTGTACTGAGCAGATTGAGAACAAAGCAGAATGCCAAAGCATAACCGAAGGTAGATAGGTGTAGCAGAATGCTGATGCTTACTAGCGGAGGATTATTATAGCTGGTATAGATTGGGGTGAATAGTGACGAGTTGAAACAGTATGCACAGGCTACACTTAGCAATAATCCTAATATTCCGGCACACAGTGTAACAATCATGTTCTCTGTCAAAATCTGGTTAGCTATACTCCAGCGAGTGCAACCAAATGCCCGCCGAATACCAATTTCTGATATTCTCTGACGTAAGCGGCTGTGTGTCATGCTACTCAGGTTGACAGCCGGTACAATAAGCAGGATGATGAATATAATCCATTGTATGCGTTGATGGGCTGCAACATCCGGCTCTTCATTTGCTCCGAAGTCAATAGATTCCTTTTCCGTGTCGTAAGGACGGTTGCGGCTAATCAGTTTCTTTCCCTTATCTTTAATCGTGAGATTAAACTTATTGAGATTGGTGATGGCTTCATTATGAATCTTCTCCTTGTCTGATTCAGAATGCGCTAGTATTGTGACGCTGAAATAACCCATGATATCATTCCAAGTCGTTTCTGATATTTCTTTGTCAGTCGTATATGGTATCCAAATCTGAGCATAAGCAGTTGTGGCCAGTGTAGAAACGTCGTTCACGACACCTGAAACCTTATAAGGAATGTGTTTCAGTTTGAACATTCGTCCGATCACTCCATTATCCGTGCCGAAGAGTTGTCTTGCTGTTGTCTTGTCGATTACAGCCAGTGCAATTCCTGATTTGAACTCAGCTTCATTGTAAGGTTTGCCATCAATAAAACTGAAATCGAATACCTTCCAGAAATCGGCATCGGTGAGTTTCACATCTGCTGTGAATGATTTTGTATCATCCATTGATAAGGGTTGTTTTGTTGGGTCGTACATATAGGTGGTCACTACTTCCGGCGTTTTCATTTTCTTGTAGATGGCATTGATTGTTGAAATGGCCAATGGCCCGTTACTGCTTCCTTCACCTTCTTGAACGGAGCCGAACTTCACATGCAACATTCTATCACGGTTGCTTTCGGGAGCGTATGGTGCCACTTTCACTTGTTGTACCATTACCACCAACATGATGAGAAATAGCGAAAGTGATGTTCCTACGATGCTGACAATGCTGATAAGCGGTTGTTCCCTTAATTGCTGAAATGTCTGTTTGATAATCGTATTCATCATTTATTGAATTTGACGTCCATCAAAGAATCTTATGGTTCTACTTGTTTGTTTTGCCTGATCTTCATTATGAGTAACCATCACGATGGTTCTTCCGTCTTCCTTATTTAGTTTGTGCAGCAGTTCCATCACCTCGGCACCCATCTTAGAATCCAGATTACCGGTCGGCTCATCTGCAAGGATAATATCAGGATTACCTATGATAGCACGGGCGATGGCTACACGCTGGCACTGACCGCCACTTAGTTGGGTGGGGAAGTGGCGCATGCGATGGGTCAGTCCCACCTTTTCCAATACCTCTTCCGCTCTCCGCCTGCGTTCCTTTGTTCCGATATTGCGGTAAAGAAGTGGCATCTCTACATTATCAATTACGTTGAGTGAATTGATCAGGTGAAATGACTGGAATACAAAACCCAGCTTCTGGTTACGGAAGGCTGCGAGAGCTTTATCTTTCATCCCTTCGGTTTGGATGCCTTCTATCTCAATAGTTCCACTTGTCGGTAAATCAAGTAATCCCATGATGTTCAGCAGTGTAGACTTGCCACAGCCGGATGGCCCCATGATGGATAGAAACTCACCTTTTTCTACTTCGAGATTCACATTTTCAAGAGCTACCGTTTCAATCTCGTCGGTACGGTAGGTCTTGTTGATTTCTTTTAATGTAATCATATTTTATTTCTTTAACTTTAACGTGCTCTTGTCTTTATAATCATTCATATCGCTGACCACAACTCTTTCACCGGGTTTCAGTCCGCTGACCACCTCAACATAATCGAATCCGGCTTCACCAAGTTTTACTTTGCGTTTTACGATCTCTCCGCTACCGTTGGCTACAAAAAGATTATAATCACCGGGCCCTGTATAGTAGGCACTGTTGGCAATTCTCATCACATCGTTCTTTACCGAATTGATGACATAAATATCTGTGTTGAGGCCCGAGCGCAAATTGCTGTTATGATCATCTTTGAGTTGTACGGTGAAACTGATGACTCCGTTTTTGGATAGAGGGGTTACACTACTGATAATACCATCAAGTGTCTTGTTGCCTATCTTGACAGTTGCTTTACCACCTACAGATATCCGGTCGCCATAGGAATCGGCTATCTCTCCACTGATTTTAAAGTGACTTAGGTCGGAAATGACAGCCACCTGTTGACCTTGTGATATTTGTGATCCAATCTGATTGTTGATATAAGTGAGTATAGCCTTTCGTGGTGCACGGATCTTTGCGTCTTCGAGTGTCCGCTTGATCTCAGCCAATGATTTGTGAAACATGTCGAGGTCAAGTTTCTGCACCTTATATTCGGCAGCACATGACAATCGTTCGTTGCTCAGTTGCTTTTTCTGTTGTTCCAGTTCGATGCGGGCCACGTTATAATTCATCTCTTTCTGATGCACATTATCTCTTGTGCTTGCGCCGATGCTGTCCAGATAACGCTCGCTGTGCATCTCCACCTTCATCCTGTCCAGTTTCATCTGTGCTACACGTATCTGCATGGCCATGTCGGTGAGTTTTGTATTCTGGTTCACTCTCAATTGCGCTAACTTTGATATTCTCATCTGTTCGTCATCAAGGCCTTTGTTATAATCTGTCTCTGCTGACTGCAAATCAAGTCTCAGAATAGGTGTTCCTGCATTCACGGAGTCACCGCTTTTCTTATAAGTTTCGATGATACGGGTGTTTATGGGTGAGTTGATAATCTCTTCAAACACCGGAACCACCTTACCGTTAGCGTTTACACTCACTTCGATAGTGCCCCTGTCAACAGTCGAGAAAATCAGGTCCGTGCTTCTGACACTCTGTCCCAGCCAGTTCTCACCAATGATGAAGCAGGTAACGATAACTGCAACGACGAGTGTGGCACGGACGATTCTCTTGTATATTCGTCTTCTTATTTCTTCTTTTGGAATTTCTCTGTCCATAATCTGCATAATTGTTTGCCAATAACTAGACAAGATTCGTGCCAAAGATGTAATGGATTGATAATGAATGATATCCTGAAAAATTAAAGTGTCCGATTCCGAACGGTTTGTTCGAAATCGGACACTTCATCATGCCTGTGTTCGCTTTTCTTAGATGATACCGAAGTGTTTCAGTGCATTTGCCACTCCGTTCTCGTCAACATGGGTCGTTATGTAGTCGGCGTGACTTTTCACCTCGTCGTTTGCATTATCCAGAGCCACACCGATACCGGCATATTCGAGCATAGATATGTCATTCCCACCATCACCGAAGCACATCACCTCATCCTTGTTGATTTGGAAGTGCTCGGCTATCAGCTGAACTCCGCGGCTCTTGTTGATTCCCGTGGCTGTTATGTCTGTGAAGCCCGGATGCCAGCGGTTGCCTACAACTCCGCTTACCTTACTCATCACTTCCGTTTCTTGTTCTATATTAAAGAAAGGTGTGACCTGATAGATGTCTCCCTTCCATCCTTCTTCGAATGTCGTCTCAGGCATCTTGTCGACATGCAGGCGCTCATAGAATATTTGTATAAGGAAATCGTCGGCATTGCATACACGAATTTCTTTGTCCGGGACAAAGATACAGGCAATACCTTTTTCTTGGGCATACTTTCCTATGGAGACAACAGACTGATGCTCTATCGGTTGGCTGAATACAATTTCATCATCCACAAAGCAGTAAGCTCCATTCATCGTTACGTATCCATCAATAATACCATGCTCTTCCAGTTGCCCAAGGTTGTTGATGATTGCTTTAGGTCTTCCTGTGGCAATAAAGACCTTAATGCCTTTTTTGTGAGCCTCGTCTAAGGCTTCTACTGCAGATGATGGAATCACATGATTCTCAAAACTGACTAATGTACCGTCTATGTCAAAAAATAATGCCTTAATCATGATGCAAAGATACGAAAAATAGCTCAAAGAATAGTTGATGGGTGGCAACAGTTATTAAAAAAGGTTCACTTAATCAAGTGAACCTTTTTTAAATAATTTCTTTCCGATGAATCCATCAACGGAATATTGTCCGGGCCCCGCAATCCATAGTAGTATAAAAACTAAAAGATATACGAATGCCAGTTCGCCTACAGCTATCGAACCTCCATGAACATTAAAGAATGCTACACACATGGTAAATAACATGGGGATTAATGCCAGACGGGTGAGAAAACCCAGGATAAAAGCTATGGAGCAAACCAGTTCGCCAAAGATAGCCAGTATCAGTGATATGTTGCTTCCTACTCCCATTGGGTCTGGAAATTGAGGTGCCATGGTACTGAATTCCATTAGCTTTTGTGCTCCATGACTAGCCAGTAACAGACCGAATGATACTCTTGCTGCGAGTAACAGTGCGGAGGTCTTTGTGTTCTCTCCCTTTATTGGAAATATATAATTTAAAAGTTTCATATTCTTATTTTTTTATGTTAATGTATCTATGTGACAGATGATTGTCGTCTCTTCATAAGGGGACTGTTGATGTGAGAACCAGCAATGTCCCTATAAAACTAAAGTTTAATAGCCTATTGTAAACCGCTCCTTGTGATGTCGTTCGTTCTCCAGTTCATCCACCATGGCAACGGCATAGTCCTCAACCGATATGCTGCTGTTACCTTTGTCATCCACGATCAGGTCATCTTTACCAAGGCGGAATTTCCCTGTGCGTATTCCGTTGTCAAGGAATGTTCCTGCTGGAGAAAAGAATACCCAGTCTATGTCCTTTTCTTTTTTCAGGGTATGAAGGAAAAACTCTGCCAGTCCCTTGACTGCGGGGAGTATCTCTTCCGGTATGAAACCGGAGTCAATGACCGTTACTCCCGGTTTTACGAAGAGTGTTCCTGCACCTCCTACTATCAGAAGCCGGTTTACTCCTGATTCCTTGACGGCATCAAGGATGGCGGAATAGTTCTTCAACGTATCTTCATAGATATTGGGGTTTGTCCATCCGGGGTTGTAAGCACTGATAACTGCATCTGCCCCTTTACATGTATCTATGATGGATGTCTTATCTTCAATATCTGTTTCAACCACTTTCAGCTTGTCTGCCTTGAACGGGATCTTATCTGCATGACGCGCGATAGCTGTTACCTGATGACCACGATTGATCAACTCACGGAGTATGACACTCCCTATATGTCCTGTTGAACCTATTAAAACTACTTTCTTCATAATCTTCTTATTTTTAAGTTCATGATCTTGTTTTGTTCTCTTTTGCAAAGATATATACTTAATTTCATTAATACAAGAACATACAAAATAGACATTTACTTACTAAATGGTAAGAAATACTTTAAATAGGGTCTGCTGAATTACAAGTACCTGTTGTTTGTTAGAATCAAATTTTT
>DAIOSW010000027.1:0-21118 GCA_036752365.1 Prevotella sp. | reverse complement strand
AAATAATCGACATTTTTTATTTTTAAATTAATATACTTTAAAGGGTTGGGGGCTATTTTAGGTCTCCAAAGATCCTTTTTACATTATCTTCGGTTGTTTCTGCGACTTCATCTTCACTTATTCCATAACATTCGGCGATCTTGCGAATTATATATATAAGGAATGAACTCTCATTGCGCATGCCACGTTTCGGAACAGGAGCCATGTAAGGAGAGTCTGTTTCCAGCACGATTCTGCTGAGTGGAACAGTAGACAACACCTCAGGAAGATGTGACTTCTTGAAGGTTAGTACCCCACCTATACCTAGAACAAAACGATCGAACGAAAGTAGTTCGGCAGCCTCCTTCTCATTTCCCGTAAAACAATGAAAGACACCTCCCGGAAGTTCTTTTTCATATTGGCGAAGAATATGTACCATTTCATTCTGAGCCTTACGGCAATGTATCATCAGGGGTAGATGAGTTTCAATCGACCATTTTACTTGTTGTTCGAAAGCATCAAGCTGTTCCTTTTCCATCTCTCTACTCCAATAATAGTCTAACCCGACCTCACCGATCGCAATAAAAGGATGACCTGGTTTTATCACCGCCCTCATACTAACAAGTGCGTCGTTATAATCAGTCTTCACTTCTTCAGGATGCAAGCCTATCATCGGATAAGCCACACCTGGATAATGATGACACAAGTTTAGCATCGGTTCTATTGAGTCCATGTCAATGGCAGGTATAAAGAGTCTTTTTGCTCCTGCATCAGATGCTCTCTTTACAACATCTTGTAAATCTTCAGCGAACTCTTCGCCGGAAATATGTGTATGCGTATCTGTAAATTTCATTAATATATATGTGGTTCATTTCTTCGATAATAATAAACGACACCGTATTTACGGCACTCCTGGAAACGACGTTCCGGAGGCAGATCAGCAAAAGCCTTCTCGACCTGATTCCAGATATCTAAAATGATGCTGTCCACATCATCACGTAAAGCAGACACACGCTCCAAAGCAACAGCTGTTTTTTTCTGTAATAATTTTCTATTACAATAAGCGTCATTAAAGATATCCCAGTGAACAGCGACCTTAGCTATTGTAGGATTATATATGGGCATCCCACCTTTTTTTAGACGCTTCTTCTCCCCTTCAATAATTTTAGGTCCATTTTCTACTAACCCTTCACATGTTTTGAAGTTTGGCAGTATATAAAGTCCTGGCGTAAGTCCATAAAGTTCCAGATATGAATCTTTTATCTCACCTCGTTCTATTGCCATATATAGCACTTGTACAAAGTGACTTAAGTAAAGTTCTGCATTTCTCTGCAACTGTGCATTTTTTGTAGACTTCTTGATCTGATTCTTCATACTGATATTATACTGTTGGCAAGCGTCAAACAGTTTATCATAAGCAGGCTGTGCTTTATTGAGGGTTTTCCATTCTATAATCCGGTTCCCTGCAGTATAAACGTCATTATTATCAAGTACGACTTTTAGAGCCTTGAGTCGTGCTGAATCAGTTTTTGGCAATCGTCTGTATGGCATCTCACTAATATTTACGATCCATAAGAGAATCTATAAAATGTCGTAACTCAACTTTTTTACTATCGTCCACCTTAACCTTATTAATGTAATAAAGGCTCTGTTGGAAATAATAACTTACCTTTTCCTCGCATAGTTTACGGATGCCAATTTCATCATAAAGCTTGGTGACAGCAGCAATCTTTGCCTGCGGATCGTAATCTTTACTTTCTATCCAATGGTTCAATTCGGCACGTTGACTATCATTAGCCATTGACAGTGCGTTAATGAGCATATACGTTTTTTTATTAGATAGAATATCACCACCGATCTTCTTGCCAAACACATTTGGGTCACCGTATACATCCAAGAAATCATCTTGTAATTGGAAGGCTATTCCCACTTGTTCACCATATCTATACAGATTTTCCGCATCATCAGCTGGCGCATCTGCCAATATAGCTCCAATCTTAAGAGCACAAGCCAGCAGTACACTGGTTTTAAGCCGTATCATTTCGATATATTCATCTTCAGTAACGTCATTACGCGTCTCGAAGTCCATATCATATTGTTGTCCATCGCCTATTTCAAGAGCCGTTTCTGTAAACAGGTCAAGTACATCTTTCAGCTTTGTTACATCACACTGAGCCATACGTTGATATGAAAGTACCAACATCGAGTCTCCGGATAAGATTGCAGTATTCGGATTCCATTTTTTATGAACGGTCATCTTTCCCCGCCTCATGTCAGCATTATCCATGAGATCATCATGTAATAGGGTATAATTATGATAGGTCTCTATGGCACATGCCGATGAAAGTATTTTCTCCGGGTCATCCTTGTACATATTATAACTGAGTAACATCAGTACTGGACGAATTCTTTTTCCGCCCATAGAAAGTACATACCTTATTGGATCATAAAGATCAGCAGGTTTGCGAGTATAAGGCATATTTGCGATATAATCGTTGATCAGTTTAATAATATAAGAAGTAGTCAACATTGTCATATACTTAATTTTAGTCTACAATTTATTTTTAGAAACATCCTTTAGCACATTCTTGCTGTATTATAGATTCGTAAGATATACAAATCTATCTTTTTGTGTTCTTATTTACTTTTTCAACTGCGAAAGTAGTATAAAAAAATCACATATGCTACCGTTCGCACACTTTTTTTCTCTTTTAAGCAATTGTTTTATTATTTTTTATAAATGTGAATGCCTCAATAATGTTATTTCTTACGTTATATAGAAAATTGTGTGTATCTTTGTGACAAAATTAAATTATCAATGAAAAAGATTATTTTCGCCACCTTTTTAGCAATGCTCTCACATCAGATTTATTCTCAGGAGAGCCAGACGGATTATAATTTTCTGCGCCTTCCTGTGAGTGCTCATGCTGCTGCTTTGGGTGGTGACAATATAACAATCATTGAAGACGATCCTACGCTTATATTTAATAATCCCGCATTGGCGAGTTCTGTAAGCGACAAAACCATTAACCTCAACTATATGACATATATGGAGGGGACAAAGACAGCCAGTGCCTCATATATCATGGCGATAAAAGAGAGGGGTACTTTGGGCTTTTCTGCTCAGTATATAGACTACGGAGATATCAAAGAGGTCACCGACAATAATGTGGAGACTGGAACATTCTCTGCCACCGACATATCTTTAGCAGGTACATTTGCTTATGAACTGGGTAAACATTGTGTAGGTGGAGTAACCACAAAATTTATTACCTCACATATTGCTGGGTATAACTCTATAGCAATGGGTGTCGATATTGGCTTTAATTACTACAACGAGAATAAGAATTTATCAATATCTGCAGTAGCTAAGAACCTTGGCGGTCAACTAAAGGCCTATAACGACGAATATGAGAATATCCCTTTTGATCTTCAGGTGGGTGTCACGAAAAAACTTGCCAATGCTCCCTTTAGATTCTCATTCACCATGGTAGATCTTACCCATTGGAATGCTAGTTTTATTAATCATTGTGTATTAGGAGCCGACATCATCCTTTCCAAAACAATGTATCTTGCTGCAGGATATAATCCTCGTCGCAATAATGAGATGAAAATAGAAGATTCAAGTCATGGTGCAGGATGGTCCTTTGGAGGAGGACTGCAACTTGAACGTTTCAAACTGCAAATAGGCTATGGTAAGTACCATCTATCATCATCGTCATTGCTATTTAACTTCTCATACAATATATAATAAATGAAAAAAATTATAATAGCCGTAGATGGATTTTCATCCTGCGGAAAGAGTACTATGGCGAAAGACCTCGCCCGTGCAATTGGATACATTTATATCGACAGTGGTGCTATGTACCGTGCTGTTACCTTATATGCATTACAAAATGGAATGTTTGAGGAAGATGGAACCATTGACGAAGAATCTCTAAAAGCTCACATTTCTGATATTCACATTAGTTTTAAGCTAAATAGTGAGACAGGTAACCCAGAAACGTACCTTAATAATGTAAAAGTGGAAAAAGAAATACGAGAAATGAAAGTATCTTCACATGTAAGTCCTATTGCCACCCTCCCCTTTGTGAGGTGTGCTCTTGTTGAACAACAGCAGCAGATGGGGCTTAAAAAGGGAATCGTCATGGATGGACGTGACATCGGCACCACTGTATTCCCCGATGCAGAAATGAAAATATATGTAACAGCATCCCCCGAAGTACGTGCCCAACGTCGTTATGATGAACTGACAGCCAAAGGTAATACCTGCAATTTTGATGAAATTCTTAACAATGTGAAGGAACGCGATTTTATCGACATGCACCGTGAGATAAGTCCACTGAGGAAAGCCGATGATGCCATTCTACTGGACAACAGTAATATGACTATCGCAGAACAGAAAAAATGGTTAATCGATAAATTCAATGAACTCATCAAGTAATTCTTTTGTAGGATTATTCCAAAGAACAGCGTTAAGGATAACGCCATCACAAATTATATTACTGGTCAGGGTTTTCCACAAAACCCTGATATTTTTTGTCAAGTGCAGACATAATGATGTTATAACTCTCACTCATCGTCTCCTTGATATCAACAACACCCTTTCCTTGAGGATAAATTGGCTTATGGATTGTAAGAGTAAGACGATGACGACGAACGAAAAAGAATCCCTTATCACGTGGCAATACGTCAAATGATCCATTAATAGTCATGGGAACTATCGGTAACTGCAATTCATCAGCCAAAGCGAAGGCTCCCTTACGGAAAATGCCCATATGACCAGTAAAAGTACGGCTTCCTTCAGGGAAGACGACTAGCGACATTCCACTATTAAGAGTTTTTCGTGCTTTGTCATAAGTATCCTTTATTTTGCTTGGGCCACTCTTGTCGACGAATATATGATGAGCACTTTCACATGACTTACCTACAAATGGGACCTTACGCAGCGACTTCTTCATCATCCATTTAAAGTTACGATGCAGAAATCCATAGACAAGAAATATGTCGAATGATCCCTGATGATTAGAGACAAAGACATAAGATGTCCCTTCCTCCAAGTTCTCACGGCCGTATACTTTGACTGGTATAAAGAGGATGCGACACACAAACCATGCCCACAATTTGCCTGGAAAATATCCCCAGAAATGTCCATCACCTACAGCACAACCAATGATGGTTAATAAAGCCGTAAGAAAAGTATCTACCAACATGAGTGGCAGAGCTATAAAAAGCTGATAAATGCGATATATGTATTTCATTTTGATTGTTTATTTGTTCTATGTAATGTGATTACTACAATCTCCGGCCAAGCACCAAATCTGAAAGGAATGACTCCTCCCAGACCTTTGGTGACACTGATTGCATGATTTCCGTGATAATACATACCACCCCATTCCTTATATAGAAAAGAGGCAGGTGACCATCCGAATATTTCAAATTGCATGGCATGTGTATGACCACTGAGTGTGAGTTGAGCATTGGTTTTCTTCAATATCTGTCTGCGCCAGGCCGAAGGGTCATGCTGTAACATGATGATAAAACTGCGTATGTTGACATCCTTGAGTGTTTCACCAGCACTTGCTAATGCCGGGAACGGAGGACGACCTTCATTTTCCTCTCCTGCAATAACTATTGAATCATTACCACGATGTATGGCATGATTTTCATTCAGTAACAGATTCCAGCCAAACTGTCGTTCCCGGTGCTGTAGCTCCTTAAGATTAGCCACACGCTGAGTTGCAGTAAGACTCTTCATATACATTGGATAATCATGGTTGCCCATGATGGAAAAGACACCATCAGGAGCTTTCAGACTACTCAGTTTATGCATATAGGGGTAGACCTCTGAAGGTTGTAAATCAATAAGATCACCACAGAACATGATCGCATCGGCTTTCTGGGCATTGATACTATCGATAGAGGCATTGAAAGCATCGACATGTGATGGTGTATAGGTTCCGACATGAGCATCAGAAAACTGAACGATACGATATCCGTCAAATGAAGCGGGTAAGTCCGGTGAAGAAAAGTCAATATGTTGAATAACCAATCGATCAAGACCGAACAGTGATCCATAAAATATGATATATATGAAGTAAATTCCAGTAAGAAGACCTATGATATTTCCGATATTGGTATGTCGGTGGGAAAAGCGACAAAAGACCAAACCTAACGACGAAAAAAGGGCAAATCCAACCTTAGGTATAACGATGATTCCAAAAATAAATATATAAAAATTAAAGAAGTTTATGATAGAAGGTTCAAAGGTATTGATGAAACCGAAAGGTAAAAACATCAACCCTAGCAATATCGAAGGAATCCACCATAGTATTCGACAAAGTCGCGAACAGCCTCTGCACTTTAGAAAATGGCGATAGACATAATAGTCAGGGAGTGCCATCGCTAAGACTAATATAAGTAATATTTTTAATATCATAAGGTTCTATTTATAAATTAACCATCAGAAATTTTCTCATCAGTTCTGTAGGCACACCACGCCTCCTTGAATAGTCAATCAACTGATCTTCACCAATCTTTCCAATGGAAAAATATCGGGCAGAGGGATGTGAAATCATCAATCCGGATACAGATGCATGGGGCTTCATCGCACCATTTTCAGTGAGTCGGATTCCGATCTCTTTCATTTGTAGCATCTCATTCAGAAGGAAATTAACACTCTGATCAGGTAAAGAGGGATATCCAACAGCAGGACGTATACCCTGATACTTTTCCACCCATAACTCTTCCATTGTCAGTCGTTCATCAGGAGCATATCCCCAGTATATTTTACGAACCTCTTCATGCATCTTCTCCGCTGTAGCTTCTGCCAGACGGTCAGCTAGAGTCTGCATCATCATCTTTTTGTAATGATCATCACTTCCGTCTTTCTCCATTGCTATATCAACTGTGGTCGCAAAGGCTCCAGCCCTATCTGTTATACCCGAAGAAAGTGGTCTTACAAAATCAGACAGGCAGAGATAGGGATCACCTTCTTTTAAAACATGTTGTTGTCGAAGAAATGGAATACGAGTAGTATCAAATATTATATCATCACCATCACTGTTCGCATCAAACAGAGCAAACAGCGCATAAGTATGATACTGTCCATCAAAGCTATCAAGCATTTCATCTGCTTCCTCACGGAGTTTATTTCGTTCTTCAAGCTTTGTCTGAGATAATCCCCAGGCAAAATAGAAGTAACTCCAATTGATATAAGGAACTACATCATGAATATTATATGTCAGCAACTTTCTCACCGTTCAAATTCTATCTCTTCCCCATGGTAGTCATTATTAAACCAACCTGCAGAATATATAGCATGACCATTACAAAAGGTATGCTCTACTTGCCAATTGAACTTATGTCCAGTGAGAGGACTCCATCCACACTTGCTTTCAATACAGGTAGGAAGTACTGTCCATGGGGTATTTGGTTTAACGATTACCATATCAGCTTTGTAGCCGGGGCGTATGTAACCTCTACCCTTCACTCCAAATAGAGAAGCAGGATTATGACACATCAGCTGAACCATGCGTTCAACAGTCATCACTCCGCCATCTACGAGTTCAAGCATCATTAGAAGTGAAAACTGAATCGTAGGCATACCTGATGCAGCTTTAACAGCTCCACCAACCTTATCGATGACGAGATGTGGCGCATGGTCGGTCCCTATCACAGCTATACGACCGTCAGAGAGTGCTTTTCGGAGTGCACCACGATCTGCTTCAGTCTTAATCGAAGGGTTTACTTTTATCTGACTACCTAACCGTTCATAATCATTCTCTGAGAAGAATAGATGTCCCACAACAACTTCAGCAGTAATCTGCTTATCATAAGGAGTGAAAAGTTCAAGTTCACGTGCAGTAGAAAGATGAGCAACATGAAGTCGGGTACCATACTTACGTGCAAGATTCACAGCAAGCGATGAAGAAGAGTAACAAGCCTCCTCTGAACGTATCATCGGATGAAACTTCACATCTGGATCATCACCGTATTTACACTTTGCTTCAGTCGTGTTGCGGGATATCAGCATAGAATCCTCACAATGCACCATAAGAGGAGCTTTCACAACCTTGAATATTTCGTCTAAACTCTCACGTCGGTCTACCAGCATATTGCCAGTTGACGAACCCATAAACATTTTGACACCCGGTATACGATGGTAATCGAGTTGATCTAACTGGGTATGATTCGTATTCGTTGCACCGAAAAAGAATGAGTAGTTGATATGGCTTTTTGAACTTGCTGTCCAGAATTTGGCCTCAAGAGCCTCTGTAGTAGTCGTCTGGGGTAAAGTGTTAGGCATATCAAAGAATGTAGTAACCCCACCCACTGCAGCGGCACGACTCTCACTCTCTATATCAGCCTTATTTGTAAGACCAGGATCACGGAAATGCACATGATCGTCAATAACACCAGGCAGAAGATAACAGTCTGTAGCATCCACCACATCATCAAAGGAGCCTTTGGGCATAGTACTACCAACAAAGATCTGGGATATATACTCACCTTCTATCAATAATGAGCCACGAAACGACTTATTTTCATTAACAATAACAGCATTGAATATAAGCGTGTTCATAAGAGTTACTGAGGTGTGTTAGTCATCGGTGTTGGAGTAGACTGCGTAGGAATGCCATCAGTTTGTGACGGAGCGCCAGCCGATACTGCAGCGTTCCCAGATGATACGCCCTGCATTCGTTGCATGTTCTCGCAAGCAGTCCGATAATAGTCCTTTACAAAAGGATTATTTTTAAATTTATCGGTGGCCTTACTCATGATATCTTCTATCTGCGGAGTGAGTATCGGATACTTATATCCACTACAGAGCATCATAAAGACACCCGGACCTAAAACATTATCAAAGTTATCAATGATAAATGAAGTCTCCAGCATATCCTCCTGTTTAGCTATACCGTTAGCCTCCTCATTAAGCTTCATTCTTATTTCATCAAGATTACCACCATTCATAATCATCTGGCTCTCCTTATGACCTAATTCATTCATCTGATTATCAAGCTGACTACGTTTATCTATAAATTTATAAAGTTTATCATTCAATGGTGTACCACCGACCACTTGCTCAGTATTATCTATTTTTATGATGATATCCCCCTTTTCAAGTACGACGGGCATTATACTCTCATCATCCATAAAAAGATTGGCCATTTGCACTGTATCGGCAATTCCGTTGAAATGAAACTGACCATGTATGATATCGCAGGAATCAACGTCTTTCAATTCGTTATTCTTTACGACCTTAAGGTATAACATACGTCCATCAAGAGTTTGAATAGACGATGTGCCTTTGATGTCATACGAACCAACACATGAAGTCAAAAAGGCTAACATAAATAATGAGTATAGTATTTTCTTCATAAATAAAATATTAATGCAGACAAAATTACAATGTTCTTACGACGTATGAAAAAAAATTAGTCCTATTTAAAACAAATATAGCCTCTTTTAGCGTTTTTTTGCCTCTTTATCTAATTCTACAGGTATTCTATACGAAGTATATAGTTGTAATAGTGAACCCAGGAAGAGGCTCAACACCCATTCGTTACGAATATAGAAGCTGTAATTGAACCATTTAAGATAAACGTATTGGTAGTTGAAAATCATCAACACACCTGCAAAAAGAATCAGAATACCACCAACAATATATATATTGCGAAGACGACGGAGCACGATATTGGAACCTTCATAACGCTGAAGCAACTGCATGCCAACAAAGAGTATTGACCCTAATATATAGACATAAGGAGACGGATTCCAATGAGTGATAAAAAGAATAGCACCAGCTGCCATCAGCAATCCGCCGAGAAGCATAAGAACTGATTGCAGTTTATTCAGCTTTTTCATTATTTTCATTTGTTTTTTGTTCGTCATCGCTTAATATGAAAATATCTTCATCAGTAGCTTTCATAAAATAGCGCTCACGTGCTATTTTTTCAATTGCTTTAGAATTATGTTCCAACTGATACAGCATTGTCTTATCGTTTCTATACATGTCATTGTATTTAGCAATTTCATGCTTCAACTCACTTATTTCCTGCTGATGTTTGAACCTGTTAAGGAAACTATTTTCATCAATAAAGCCTACCACAGCCACGCCTACAATTATCACCGTATGATACTTGTAGTGATATAAAAAATTCCATATAGACTGTGGACGAATCATTATTGTTACGTATTAATTGCTGCAAAGATAATTAAATATTAGGAACAAACAAAATAATTGTGAAGATTTAGCTTTTTATTTGTCCAATGTCATTTCCTCATTTTTTGCGGTTAAAACAACCTTTCCATTACAATATTTCACGATCATTTCTCTATGGGTAATAAATATCATCGTTTTATTTTTACACTCAGACAATAACCGTTCGATCATCACCTGCTCGGTCTCTTTGTCAAGTGAACTGCTAAACTCATCAAAAAGCATGATATTACCTGGACGTAAAAGAGCACGGGCTATGGCAATGCGCTGAGCCTGTCCCTCACTAAGCCCCACTCCATGCTCACCGCAGGAAGTATCAAGTTCTTCAGGTAGCGAATAGACGAAATCAGCAACTGCGGTATGAAGTACTGAACGTATTTCATCATCTGTTGCATAAGGATTGCCCAAGAGGAGATTATCCCGAATCGAACCACTTAAAAGCGAATTTCCCTGAGGAACATATTCTATATTACATCTGCTCCCGGCATACGCAGACAAGATTTGACCAGCTCTATTGTAAAAGATAATTTCACCTTTCAGTGGTTGAAGAAGAGCTAAAATAAGTCGTATCGTAGTACTTTTCCCAACACCGGTTTCACCCACAATAGCAGTACGGCTACCTGGTTCAAAATCATAAGAAAAGTCTGAGAGGATATTATGATCACCGTCAGGATAACGATAAGTGACATTATTTATTTTAATACCAACCGAACCGGGAAGGAATCTTGAGTCAGTAGTATCTTCAACGGGAAACGCCTCCAGTTCACTCAAACGGTCAATGGACGTTGAAGCATGAATAAACGAAGGTATCTGACGTGAGAGATCAACCATAGGACGCTGTATCTGACTGACCAGCTGAAGAAAAGCAGTCATCACGCCAAAAGAGATAACGCCATCGCGCAAGCTCACTATTCCCCAAAGGAACGCGACAAGATATCCTACGGAAAAGCCAATTGATACCATTGAACGGGAGAATAGTGTAAATTTAGTGCGATACATGATCTGCTGATACAGTTTCTGTTGTACAGTTCTGAGCTTCGCTGCCATCGTATGACTGCGTTCCATACTCCTTATCACCACATGATGTTGCAGACTTTCCTGAAGAAGACTCTGTACGCGACTGTCGGTGGTACGAATATCCTTTGTTAATCGTCGCATCTTCTTCATGTATACCTTACTAAAAACCAAGAAAACAGGCATAATAAGTAATAAAGTCCATGCCAGCGTCTGATTCATACTACATAAAAAGAGAAATGCTGCAACTAATTGGGTGCCGGTAACAAAAAGCGAAGGTAACGAACTGCAGATTGTATTAGTAACAACTCGTACATCCTCTTCAAGTCTGTTCATCATATCTCCGCTGTGCAAGCGGTCCTTACCCTCCCATCTTGCCGTCATAAGATGAACAAATAAACCATGACGGATATGATTTTTCATTTTGATCTCAGTCTGACTACCAAACCATGAGTCAAATATATTGGTAGAGAGCTCCACTAAGAGCAAGAGAACCAATGAGACAGTGTAAATATAAAAAGACTCAGATGACCCATGATGGCTGTGTGTAGCCATATCCACGAGTAACTTACTGATATAGATAAACAATAAGCCGGAAGCCACTCGTACAAGCCCCAGTAAACAATCCAGGAACATTCGCCAACGTATGCCATACGAGGCTTTCCACAACCAATAGAAGTAAGTTTTCACCATGACTGTTATTCTATCAGTCCGGCCTTTATCCATTTATCGAGTAATTCCTTTGCATCCGTCTGTGCCTGTTCTTTTGTCACTTCATATCTATCAAAGAGCAGACTAATAAGTGTCTCCACATCAAACACTTTATCATGACATTTTTTCCAAAGATAAGCAGCACTCTCATTGAGACATATTATTTTATTGAAATTGATCTGTTCCAAACCTTCACCTACAACTACCATCTCATCACCGATTTCACGTAGCACAAAGCCGTCTTTTATTTTCATAATCGTTATTTTAATTTATTTTTGAATTTTATTTCTGAGAACCGTAAGGCGCATAAAAGCCAATAACCATCGCCGTAATTTGCGTACTTGCCACCAGAGTTTGGCAGCATTACTCATATATCCAGAGTAGGGATCTATCTCTCTATTTCCACGAACGATGACCTCCACCTTTGCAGCAAGGTTGTCAAGGTAACAGTGTTCCACCCCATACAGATTGCCATCACCCATCAGTGTTACCTTATTATCTTTAATAGAGATAATGCGATGAACCACAAATACACCCTTAGATACTTCAGCCAAGACGATATCACGCACCTTATAATTTGAACATCTAACAAATCTCACTTGATCACGACCTCCATATATGAAGGGAAGCATACTATTACCTTTCACTCTCAGCATTACGGAGTGTCCCTCTTGGATGAGTTTACGTACTTCACCGAGAAGCACCTCGTTAGGCAGCACCTTTACTTGAGGAATATTGTCATCGATCTGTTCACAATCTAATCTCATCACTCACTTTTTAGGTCTGCAGTTAACTCTCTGTAGCTCATATTGGCAGCAGCCTCATCAGGCAAACAATCAAGACGGAATATCGGAACTTTAGAGATTATTGAATTGATTGTTTTGTTAATACCGTCATTCAATTGCCTCTCCCATTTCATATTTGACACAGCCGGAAACAGAGCTGCATAAGCTGGTACAATAGGTAAGCGTTGAATTTTATTAAATGGAGCTTGGTGTAAGCTTACGAATCCGCCAATTCGTGCCTCTATATTACGATAACATGGAGTCTTTCCACTCCATGGAGATCCATAAACCATTGGTATGTTATCATCTCCGCAACGTATGACAGGATTGTCATCATTAAGGAGTTCCGTTCCGGGAATATATTTCAGCCACAATCTACTGTGGGTACTCTTACCAGTACCACTTTTACCTAGAAACAGATATCCACGTCCGTCTTTTCTGATAACCGAAGAATGAATAAGCAGATGATGACGAGTAGCACCGGCAAAGGCATACATCATCATTAGTGCACTATTAAAGCCATAAAAACGCATTTGCGCCGAACTCGTAGTACGAAGCCATGCCTGAGAGAAATCGTTGCTGATTGTGAGAAGACAGCCTTCCATACTATCATCATCAAGTGTCATTAGAATATGATACTCACCTGCATTAGATTTGTAAATCTGCATTCTTTGTCCTTCCTCATCGAAATCAGCTATTTGCAAACAGTCAGGTTTTATATTTTCAAAACTATCTGACGGCAATACATTGAGAAGAAAAGCGATACCTAAGGCTTCGTCTGATGTCAAAAAAGGTTCGTACTGTTGCAGACGGCCATTCAGGTCATCTGATGTATCAAGATGAATCTCGAATGGCATTTCTGCGACAATATATTTATATTTATTTTTATTCATCATGATCATATTAGTTCCATCATGGTCAGTCTAAATTCTTTAAGCGTTGCAAATTTAATGTAAATATTTGAAATAACAGGAATATCATTGAATTTTATACAAACATCCCCCCATAAATACAAGAATATAATCTATGAAAACAATATGCTTATCAACGACGTACCGAGACAAATGTTGTAATCGACCGAGGAGCAAGAGTCGCCTTAGAACCAATCACGACACCAGCAGGTGAGATATTCTCATCCTCATTATCCGAAGTACGATAGACTTGCCAATCGTTATTTTTTATTTTATCTATACAAAAAGGGAATGACTTTTGATCTGATGAATAATTTATGGCTACTACCACCCACTGTCCATCAGCATTTCTGTATGCCGAGCACATAATTCCGTTTGGATCAGTATCACCCTCAGTTACTACCCGGCCTTTCTTATCGAAAGCATTAATTGCATATCTTACTGCATTAGGACGAATAAAACGACTGTAATTGCCGAGCGACCATAGTAACTTTGATGTCACAGCACGCCCCGACTTCATATCATCACGACTAAAGATGCGTATCAGACCGTCTTTATAATTACCACCTGCAGCACGCCACCACTGCCAACTGCGTGCATCTGCCATCACAAGATCGTGATGAATTACCCGGGCTACATATAAGGCAGTTTTCATTGTAAAGTCATAACCGCCCCCGCCTCCTATCTCTTCATCATTACCCATGATACACAGTTCCGTTTCCCAGAAACCTATCCCGTATTTCTTGACAGAATCACGCAAAGCACAGCGGGTGTCATGAAGCATTGAGAGCGGTGTATTAGTCCAATAACTATGCCCAGCAATGACCGGTTCCACTCCAGGTATAGCTCCAAGATAGGTTTCAGTACTGTCGGCACTGAAAAAAGTACGTATTGTATTCCCGCGTTGCCAATCTGTCTGGTGTATACCCATCAGGCATCGGTAATCCGAGGATTCATTCACCAATATTTTTGTACTTATTGTATCCTTAACGAATTGACTGCTGATTGATCTCACCAGACGGGCAATTTCACGATTGGAAGCAGGCGTACCTTCTTGCTTCGGACCGAGCCAGTTCCAACTTCCATCAGGTTCATTCACGGGTGATAGATAATCAATCTTTATACCATCATGCGTATAAAGTCCTTTTATTGAGGTCGAAATAAATCGTGCAAGATCGTCGTAGCAATCATCTTTTAGATTGAAAGACGCTCCTCTACCCGTATTTGTAGCAAGTCCATTCTGTGTAAAATAAACCGGAGGTGAATTTAAAAAAGCTAAAAAATAATTTACGCCACGCTCCTTAGCCAGTTTCATAAAGTTGCGCTGTCCTTTCTGCTTATTCCAGTTATAGGATCCATCTGCATTCAGAAAACATTCCGTACGTGTAGACGGGTTTATTTTACTACTATCGCCTTGTTCTTCACTACCCGCGCCCAGATTAAAACGCCAGACAGAGAGTCCTATTCCTTTTGGCTTTCCGGTATGATCATTTTCACAACTAAATAACCAGTCGGCTATCTGATTCTGCTGTTCCTCGGGCCACAGTCCCAATTTATTCATACTCCACGCATCAGAGGCTCCAAAACAGTCTATTGTCTGACGTGGTTGTGTGGTCTCAATTTCGAATTTCGATATATTATCTTTACAATGACCATCAATTACGGTTGATGCTAACAATCCTAATAATAAAAAATGTATCTTCACAATCGTATTTTTTTTATACGATAACGTAAATATGTCAGATTTGTTATCTTCGAGTACGATCAAATACGATTTATTAATAAATAGAGATGATTTTCCTTATTCTTTCGGCTTTTTATTTTTCTCATCACATCCCTGCGAGGCCAGTCTGATTTTATTCATACCGAATCGATTGTTTATTGTATCTGTAGCCTCCATCAGTTTTCGAACTCGTTTTGGGTTCTTACTTTGAGAAGTAAAAAAATCAAGTTGTATAGCGTCATCGTCTGAAATATCACCAAGAATAACTCCGGCTTTTTTATATTGATAGCCGGAAAGGAATATCTGATGCAACATCTCAAGTGCCCCTTTCACGATCTCAACGGTATCAGCGGTAGGTGTTGTAAACCGTCTGGTCGCACTGTTTCCATATTGTGACAAATCATCACGATGACGGTTGGTGACGATAAATGCTGTGATGGTACGGCATACACTATGCTGTTCACGCAATTTTCGTGCAGCTCCGGCTGCATAATTGCTGATATAAGTATGAAGTACCTCTTCACGGTCCGTCATATAGGCGAAAGTACGCGACTGCATGATACTGCGCTGTTTGGGTGGAGTGCTGACATCAATACATGAAACCCCATGCAGTTCTTTCCATGTTCTTACACCGGCTATCGAAAACCTGTGTTTAATATATGATTCTGACTTGAAAGCAAACTCATAGGCCGTATTGATATGATCATAACGTAATCTTGGGACAGATGCCCTCCCTATTCCCCATACATCCTGAATAGGAAGCTTACGCAGAGCCATGTCTATCTTTTCTTTAGGCAATACACATATCTCGTGATAAGCAGGATAATGTTTTGCAAACCATGTTGCGACCTTGGCGAGTGTATTTGTCAATGAAGCACCGCAACTAACAGGAATTCCCGTACTCTGCATAATGGCATCCTTTACTTTACTTAAGTATATGCGCAACTCCTCAGTATCGTCCACAGGCAACGTGCCAAAGAACTCATCCACACTATATTGAATGAAGTTCTGCACGATGCCAAGTTCCAAAACCACTTGCATGATTTTCTTTGATATACTAACGTATTTCGGAATGTCTGCCGGAAAAACGGTTACATGGTCATTCTCAAGCAGTTTTTTTACCTGAAAAACAGGACTACCACGTTTCAGCCCCAACGCTTTTGCCTCCTTGGTCAAAGCAAGAATAACCCCACCTCCCGCCTCATTGCAGTTGGCAACGACTACAGGTTTACCATATAGGTCGGGACGTAATGACACCTCACACGACGCATAAAAGCTGTTACAGTCGATGTGGACTTTCATACTCATTCTTTGTGCAAAGTTAGCACAAAAAACAAGAAATCAAAGAAAACAGCAACCCTTTTCGAAAGAAGTTTCTACTCTCCGTTTAATTTCCATTCCAGTACTCCACCACTGCATTTTGGTTTAAGATTGGCGGTTATCTGCAGTTTTGTCGTACGTATTGGTTTGAAATGAACAGTATTATAACAATCGGCTTTCACACCATAGACATCAGTTGTCTCGACAGGAATCCATCGGTCATTCTTAAGATATTGAAGACTCCATGAAGCTGGAATATCAAAATTGCCGTCATAATGTTCCATTTGCATCCAATAGACAGAAGCACTGCTGACCTCACTTTCCGTCGGGAACGAATAAGCCAGTGTTACAGGACATCCAACCTTTAGCCACCAATAGAAATAAGGCTTGGAGGTATCGTGTGAATTTACAGGATCCCACTGGTCGTTGACGCCCCAGCTCCACTCCTCAGCGCTTCCACTGACTGGAGCATCTTTCTGAATGGGAGCTTTTATGACCAAGGATGTACTTCTGGAAGCAAGGGTAGATACAGGTGTAGCATGCGCAGATGATTTATCATTTGAGATCCACACTTCCATCTGATCACCCTTATAATGATCTTTATTTCCACGGTTATCCCATGCATAATAAGGTATAGCCTGGAAAGGATAACAATCGACAGAGCTGTCGCGTTTCATACTCTCTATATTACCCTGAAGAACCTCAACTCCACCAAGTAAATCATTTTTAAATGAAGTACTAATATCTGCATCAGGAGTAAGTATCTTATTAAAGACAGCACTATCCACCTGATCTTTTCCTTCTAGGCAATAGACGATTGGTCCACGCTGGAATGCATTACGTGAATGATCATCAATAACAGAGTCATTTGCAGCGATTCGACGTACTGTCATAGGCATTTTGACAACGATTTTATCACCGTCACTCCATTTGCGATCAATAATAACGTAACCGTTGACTAACTTTGAAGATACATTCTTGCCATTGACACTAACCTCGTAACGTGGTGCATCATCGCAGAACTTATATAGATTGGACCCTTCAATCGGTTTTTCTCTCACCCATCCGGGAATACGAAGATGCATGGCAAACTGCTGACGTTTGGTTGTGTTAACGGTGAGAGTTACATCACCATTCCATGGATAGTCAGTTTCCTGATTAAGAGATACATTGATGATCTGATTCTTGATCTCACTTTTGCTTTTTGCATACAGATTGACAAAAAGATCGCGTCCACTTGTAGCATACATATACCAAGGTACAGAAGCCATAAAACGGGTTATGTTTCCCGGACAGCATGCGCAACCGAACCAAGCCTGACGATCATGTTGTCCCATACTTGCCAGAGGATTATCGTAGAAGAAACGGTTACCCGATAGCGAGACGCCGCTGATAACACCGTTGTAAAGGGCACGTTCCAGAACATCCACATAACGAGAATCACCCGTGAGCAGAAACATACGTTCATTCCAATATACATTCGCTATCGAAGCACATGTCTCAGCATAAGCCGTCTGATTGTTGAGTTCGTAATTAGGGCCAAAACCTTCTCCCTGTGCACGACTACCCATACCTCCGGTGATATAAAGTTTCTTATTGGCCATATTATTCCAAAGACGGGTGATTGCATGAAAATAAGCAGTATCATGTAATAGTGCCGTCACATCAGCCACACCGCTGAAGAGATATCCGGCACGAACGGCATGACCGACGATCTCATCCTGATTGAGTATTGGTTTATGATCCTGACTGTATTCGCTTGGATGGTGTCCATCAGTACAACGTCCGGTTTCGTCAACAAAGTACTTCGCCTCATCAAGATACTTTTTATCTCCTGTAACCTTATATAGTTTACAAAGGGCCATTTCTACAATTGGATGTCCGCTAGGACGATGAATCTGTCCATCATTGGGGCCGAAGGTTTTGCAGACAAGATTGGCATTTTTGATAGCCACGTCAAGAAATGTCCGTTTCCCCGTTGCCTGATAATGAGCCACAGCAGCCTCGTACATATGGCCACAGTTATAAAGTTCATGAGAGTTGATTCGATCCCATTTATGAGTACCCCACCATCCACTCAGACGTGTACATTTATTAGTAACACAGGTGGTAAGGTATCCATCTGGCTCCTGAGCATGAGCAATAACATTGATAACACTGTCAAGATAACTGTCCAGCTTGGCATCATACTTTAAAGCAAGTGAATAGGAAGCGCCTTCAATAACTTTATAAGGATCGGTATCATCAAACGAGAAATCACCACGTTGCTCACCTTTCATCAGACCTGCGGCTATGGCAAAATTATCAAAACGTCCATTCTTCTCACATTCTCTGAAAGCTGAAGGTATGCTTACCGTGCGGTTAACCTCCATCTTTGGTGCCCAAAAACGGTCAGTAAAGTGTACACTAGTAAAAGGCACCTGCTGTAGTGGTGTCTGAAGCATTGACGGGACCTGAGCAAAAACTGCTGTGCCCGACATGATCAATGCCATTGAAAAAATGTGTCTAAATTCCATCTGTAAATATTTTATGATGCAAAGATAGACAATTAAGATAAATCTTGAGTGAAAATATATCCTTTTGATTACAAGGATTATGTGATTTGGACGTTATTTCTGTTTTTTGCACGATTTTTGCGAAGCTCATAATCGGACAGAAACATAGTAATCATGGAGCATTAACGGTAAAAGCTGTTTTTTGATAAGAAAAAAAATAGCCTGAGAACACATTGATTATCAAGCACATGACAAAAAGTCCTATAATATAAACGATTTTTGAAAGTCTATTTGTATTTAATATTGTATATTTGCATACACTAAATCGAGACATTAATGATAAATAATGATGTCTCAGTATTTAATTAATTCGAAAATATAAAGTTAGCTGATCTTTATTGATTGGCAAGCTTTACATTGTTTAGTAGTAATGATTGGGATCGAGGTCTGTGAAGATATCGATCTTTTAAATGGATTCAAATATAAAAATCTATCTTGAAATATGAAATACTTACAAGCAATCTTTTTGTGCCTGATGATGCCAATAATGGTTATGGCAGAAAACTGGGACAATAGTTACAAGCAGGTGGAACAGAGCATAAGGATGCCTCAGTTTGCCGACAGGACATTCTACATCACGAACTACGGTGCAAAGACAGATGCCCAGGCAAGTGTTAATCAGAAAGCTATCAATAGTGCTATCATGGCCTGTTCGAAGGCTGGTGGTGGTAAAGTTATTGTCCCGTCAGGAACATGGAATACCGGTGCAATAAGAATGCTCAGTCATGTTAATCTGGTGATGGAGAAAAATGCGACACTTCTGTTCGCCTTTGCTCCCAAATTATATCCTATCGTACTCACACGCTGGGAAGGGTTGGACTGTTGGAATTACTCGCCGTTAATTTATGCTTATAAAGCAACGGATATAGCCATCACAGGAGAAGGTACGATTGATGGTAACGGTTCAAATGAAACTTGGTGGAAATGGTGCGGAGCTCCTAAATTCGGTTGGAAAGAGGGTATTGGAAGTCAGAAGATTGGCAGACCGATATTACAAAGATGGAGTGAAGATGGTGTGCCTGTCAACAAACGTAAGATGGGTGACGGATACTTTATGCGCCCTCAACTTATCAACTTCAATCAGTGTGACGGTATTCTTATCGAAGGTGTCACCCTGCTTCGTTCACCTTTCTGGGTTATCCACCCATTATTAAGCCAAAACATTACTGTCAGACGTGTACATATCGCCAACGATGGACCTAACGGCGACGGATGTGATCCCGAATCTTGCAATAAAGTGCTCATCGAGGACTGTTTTTTCCATACCGGTGACGACTGTATTGCAATAAAAAGCGGACGCAATGCCGACGGCAGATTATGGAACCGACCCAGTGAAAATATGATTATACGTGGATGTACGATGGCTGACGGCCATGGTGGCGTGGTTGTTGGCAGTGAAATTACCGGAGGATGCAGGAATGTGTTTGTTGAAAACTGCAACATGGACAGTCCCAATCTGGAACGTGTATTACGACTGAAGACAAACTCATGCAGAGGTGGAATCATCGAGAACATCTTCATGCGCAACGTGAAGGTGGGACAGTGCCGCGAGGCAGTACTTAAAATCAATCTTGATTATGAGCACGAGGAAGTTTGCTGTCGTGGGTTCAATCCTATCGTAAGAAACGTATACATGGAAAACGTGACATGCCAAAAAAGCCAGTACGGCGCCATGATTATTGCTCTCGATACTGTTACAAACGTTTATAATATCAATGTAAGCAACTGCACCTTCAATGGTGTCACCAGCGGAGGGAACTCGATCACCGGCCTTACACGTGATATCAATTTCAATAATGTCACGCTCAACGGAAATCTCGTGCTCGACAAGAAACCATATAAAAACTGGAGCGAGTGGATGGTTGCATCGGAAATGAAACGTTCTCCAAAAAGTTATT
>DAIOSW010000026.1:0-21736 GCA_036752365.1 Prevotella sp. | reverse complement strand
CTATGTCGTTACCGTAAAGAAGTGGAGAATCAAGTGCGTCGATGATTGCCTTTTCCACACGATGTTCACCGTTGGCACGTCCCATTGCCATGATGGCGCCACCACCGCTGCGCAAGGTAGTTTCCACGTCACAAAAGTCAAGGTTGATATCTCCTTCTACTGTGATAAGCTCGGAAATGCTTTTGGTTGCGTTGCTCAATATCTGGTCGGCTCTCTTAAAAGCATCTTTTATCGTTACTTTCGTATCGGCACAGATATCACAGAGTCGTTCGTTGTTAACGATGAGTAGTGCATCTACATTTTTACGCATCTCTTCAACACCTTTTAAGGCTTTGATAATTTTCTGTTTCTTCTCAAAAGAAAATGGGATGGTAACGATACCTACGGTTAAGATACCTTTTTCTTTAGCAACTCGGGCAATGACTGGTGCAGCTCCTGTGCCTGTTCCTCCCCCCATACCTGCAGTGACGAAAACCATTTTGGTTCCGTCATCGAGAAGATGCTTGATGTTGTCAACACTCTTTTCAGCAGCCTCACGACCTTTTTCTGGGTTAGCACCTGCTCCAAGGCCAGTATCACCCAGCTGAATCTTCACAGGGACTGGAGATTTTGACAGCGACTGACTATCAGTATTGCATACGGCAAATGTTACGTTGACAATACCTTCGTTGTACATGTTTCGTACAGCATTACATCCGCCTCCTCCAACACCTATGACTTTTATGATATCCTTTGACTTGTCCTGCATTGGACCAAAGTCGAGCAGGTCGTTATTGAAATCTACCTCCATGACATGATTTTTATTTTGATGCAAAAATAATAAATAATTCCGTTTATTTATCATTTTCTCAACTCTTATAATAAATTATTTTTCTCATGTCGAGGTTTGTGAATTCTCTGGTAATGAAAAATGGGATTGTCTCCCGACAACCCCACTTTCAAAACTCATATATAATACACGTATGATAATTTTTACCTTTATTTGAGTAATATCTTTTTGGAACTTGCTGTTCCGTCAGAGAAACGTGTTACAATAATGTTTATACCTTTTTGTAAAGATGTAATCTTTTTACCGTCGATGGTGTAATAAGATGTGCTGCTGACAGTCTTGAGTGCTTGAGAGAATGGTATATTTTCAATACCTGTTGGTATAGATGCACCGAAATCGTCAAGGCAGAAATAAGCAGGAGTGGTCATTCCATAAGCATTCTTATGAACATCATTTACCGAGACAGAGAACTGTACAGACAAAACATGACTGCCGAAAGAACTCATGTCGAACCATTTCCAGCTGTCAACATAATAATGATCGGATGCATTTTCTGAACGGTAATCAGCTAGATAAAAGTCCAGAGTCTTAGTCGTACTGTCTGCTAGAATAGCTGTGGCTGTGATTTTCATCCAATCACCTGTCGTAAATGCAGATGTTAAACCATCGCCTTCGAGGATAGATTTCTTGACCCATGCTGTGTTTGTAATATAGCATCCATTTACTTTTGTTCCATTTGTCTGATTGGCTGTCCATATCTTATTGACATAGTCTGGACCCATCATAGTCCCACCATCATAAATTACTGCATATTGAGAACTTCCATTAGCTCCGCTCCCTACCACACTATTGTATTGGTCACTCATATCGGTATAGGTAGTGGAGGTGGACTTGCTTACCGCATATTCGCACCAGAAATTCCAACTTTCATATTTATAGTTACTGAAGGTGTATGAGCCGCTCTTGAACGTAGATGTCGGTTCATCATCAGTTCCATTTCCATTAAATAAAGTTTTACCGTCATCAATTTTTACATCCTCAAATGTAGCCGGAGTGTCAGGTCGCTCATCACCGAAGTTGTCGAGGCAGAAATAAGTAGGAGTATTGAGTCCGTATGCACCGGTGTGACTTCCTGTCATTGTGAATGTTATATGTTTGACATCATTTCCCATATTGGAGAAGTCAAACCATGTCCATGAGGTGATATAGGTATGTTCCGACTCAATCGAAGAGCGGAAATCAATCAGATAAAGACTGTCTTTGATGGATGTTCCATCTGCTTTTGTCGCTGTAGCGGTAAGTAGTAACCAGTCGCCGGTAACAAATTTACCTTCAAAGCTATTTTCACCTTTAGCAGCAGATACTACGTAAGAACTGTTATTGATATAACAGCCGGTGATAGCTGTTCCATTAATCGTGTCGCTCATAAAAGCTTGACATTTGTCGAAATTGCCGATATATGCCACTGCAAACTGTTTTGACCCATTAACACCGGAGCCGGAGGCACAGTTGAATTCTTCACCACCGTAGATCCATGTACACGTAGTTTCTGTCGATTTGCTTACTCCGAAATCACTTCCATATCTGTATTCGTACCCATAATTTTGTATTTCGGAATGGTTCGAGAATAGATATGACCCACTTTTTATGAGGGTATCCGGAGTGTTGAAGTTTCCTTTCCAATAATTGCCTGAAGGAATATTGAAATCTTCAAATGTTGCCACATCGGCGGCAAAGGCGTTTGATGTTACAAACAATGCAGACAGGACTGCAGTATAAAGTAATTTTTTTGTCATAAAGCAATATAATATTTGGATTTATAATCTTTTAGTAATTCTGGATGGAAGATATTGATCAGATCTTTCAACAGACGTTCAGGATGGAAAGGGGCTTCTTCATAAAAAGGAACAACCCCTGTATTACAACAGAAAACCTTGTGTTTATTGACGGCATCAAACTGACTGTAAATGGGATCCATAGATGTAAGGGTTCTGTAGTTGAGTGCAGTGCCGTTATTGTATTTTATCAACCAAAAATCGGCATGATGACAACGGTCAAGGACTTCCTCCGGAGATATTGAGATGGAGCCACTCTCTGGGTGGTCTGTAAAAAGATATCTTGCACCGGCATCATGTAGGAATATACCAGTGGTGCTATTCCCTCCAGGTACCATCCATGTGGCTCCGCTCTTCAGGTCTGCAAAGACAGTTGGACGTTTCTCTTTCTTTGACTTTAGAGCCATTGACTTGAATGTCAGATATTCTTTTTCGATCTTGTTAAACATAGAGTCTGCCTGAGACTTGCAGCCGTAGAGTATTCCGTAGAATTTCATCCATTCAGCACGGCCTAGAGGTGATGTCTCCATGTAGTCTGCACATTCGATGATGGGAATTCCGCTTTTGTCGAATTTTCCATATCCTCCATTATCTTTATAGGGTGACAGAAGTATCGCATCCGGGTTGATTGCAATCATCTTTTCTGCATCCGGTGTCATGCTATTGCCGAGATCAATAAGTTTTCCATCCTGGAACCGTTTGTGTATGGCAGGCATCATTATATAGTTTAAATCGCATACAGCAGCAATACAATTGAGCTTATTCCATTCACTGAGAAGTGAACAGTGGACAGAAGAGTAGACGATGGTCCTGTAAAGAGGGGTGCGAACTAAGGTACCCTCGGGCATAGGGGAGGGTAATGGTGACTTTTTCTCTACTAAGATATACTTATGCAAAGTGCGAGTGGTATCCCAGGGATTAATGATGTCTGCGGAAATGTATCCGTCATGTTGTTGCATCCGCAGGTAAGATGCGTAACGCAGACGAATGACACTGCCATTACGGGATGAATGACTGTGGCATGACGAAAAAATCGTCACCAAGAGAATAGCGCATATTACGCTGTAACGGGCCGGTATAATACCGGCGTTAGATAGATATTTTTTCTTTACCATTGTGCCCTGTTTTCCTTACATCGAGGAATTTAAGCTGTATACTAATATATAGGCAGGTCTTCTGACTTGTTCCAACTGCAAAAGCCTTCCCGCCGATGCCGGCAGTGGCGTAGATAGTTGCAGTATATAAAGGAACTTACAGCTGCGAGACAGTCGGAGAATTACACTCCGTTCCCTTTTTAATCGCGCTTAAGCGAACCTTGACTGGGACAAAGGTACAACAAAATTCTGAAAATAAGAACAAAATGTTTTTTATTTTGTCTATTATTCGTTTTCCGGTCACTTTTTTCTATCTAAAGATGTCTGAAAGTCTTCTATATTCAAATAAAAATAGAATTTTTATTTGGTGTTATGTCCTACTTTATGTAACTTTGCATGCTCATAATCAAAGAATAAATGATCTCAATTGAAGGATTAAAAGTAGAGTTCGGAGTAAAGCCCTTGTTTAGTGAAGTTGGATTTGTCATAAATCCTAAAGATCGTATCGCTCTAGTTGGGAAAAATGGCGCGGGTAAGTCTACCATGCTTAAGATTCTTGCCGGTTTGCAAAAACCTACCGCAGGAATAGTTGCGGTACCCGATGGTGCAACGATAGGTTATCTGCCGCAGGTGATGATCCTGCAGGATGATACCACCGTGAGGGAGGAAACCCGGAAGGCTTTTTCTAAAGTAATGGATCTCAAGGCTGAAATAGAGAGACTTAATCAGCAACTTGCCGAGCGTACTGATTATGAAAGCGATGATTATCTGCAGCTCGTACAGAAATTCACCAATGAACATGAACGTTATCTGATGATTGGTGCGGAAAATTATGAGGCAGATATAGAACGTACGCTTGTCGGACTAGGTTTCGAACGTACAGACTTTGAACGTCCTACCAGTGAATTCAGTGGTGGCTGGCGTATGCGTATTGAGTTGGCAAAGATCCTCTTACAGAAACCGGATGTCTTGCTGCTTGATGAGCCGACCAACCATCTTGACATTGAGAGTATCCAATGGCTGGAACAGTTTTTGGCACAGAGCGCCAAGGCTGTCATGTTAGTGAGCCATGACAGGGCTTTTATTAATAATGTATCAAACCGTACTCTTGAAATATCCTGTGGCAAGGTTATTGACTATAAGGTGAAATACTCGGAGTATGTCACTCTGCGTGCAGAACGTCGTGAACAGCAGCTCAGAGCCTATGAAAACCAGCAAAAAGAGATTGCCGATATGAAGGACTTTATTGAGAAGTTCAGATATAAACCAACAAAAGCGGTTCAAGTACAGAGCCGTATCAAACAACTTGCCAAGATCGTCCCTATCGAAGTAGATGAAGTCGATAACTCAGCTTTACATCTCAAATTTCCCCCATCTCCTAGGAGTGGAAACTACCCTGTGATTTGTGACGGCGTCAGGAAAGACTATGGAGCACATACGATATTCAAGAATGTAACACTGACGATCAGCCGTGGTGAAAAGGTGGCATTCGTAGGAAAAAACGGTGAAGGAAAGTCCACGCTGGTGAAATGTATTATGGGAGAGATTCCATTCACGGGTGACCTGAAGGTAGGACATAATGTGGAAATAGGTTATTTCGCTCAGAACCAGGCTCAATTGTTGGATGAGAATCTAACGGTCTTTGAAACGATCGATCATGTGGCCAAAGGTGATATTCGTCTTAAAATAAGGGATATTCTTGGGGCCTTCATGTTTGGGGGCGAGGCCTCTGATAAAAAAGTAAAAGTCCTCAGTGGTGGAGAACGAAGTCGACTTGCCATGATTAAACTACTTCTTGAGCCGGTAAACCTGCTAATACTCGATGAGCCGACGAATCATCTGGACATGCCTTCTAAGGATGTCCTTAAAGAAGCCATTAAGACCTTTGATGGTACAGCCATTATCGTAAGTCATGACCGTGAGTTCCTTGATGGACTGGTAACCAAGGTATATGAGTTTGGTGAAGGAAAGGTGAAAGAGCATCTTGGAGGTATTTATGACTTTCTTCAGAACCATCAAATTGAGTCCCTCAATGAGTTAGGTACGCAGTCTATTGCGCCTGAGGAGATTGTCCCCATCGTAAAAGAGGAGAAGAAAGTATCTTATGAAGAACGTAAGGAGTCTGGAAAAAAGAAAAATAAACTTGAGAAAGTTGTCAAAGATTCCGAACGTAAGATAGAGAAAATGGAAAGCCGTCTAAAGGAGCTTGATAAGAAACTATGTACGCCGGAAGGTGCTTCAGATATGAAGTTGTGTGGCGAATATACTGCTACCAAAAAAGATCTTGATCAGGAAATAGAGAAATGGGAGCGACTTTCTGAAGAACTTGAATCGCTCGAATAATCTATTCCTTTATTTGAATTTATTAAACAATATTTTGAAAATATAAAATTATGAGAATGAAAAGCCTTTTTTCATTGATTGCGTTTACATCGGCATCATTTATGGCGTCGGCTCAAACGCCTTCAAAATCGGGTTTCGCAGGTGACTATCTAAACAAGGAATGTAGTCCGAAAACTGATTTTTATGAGTTTGCTTGTGGTGGATGGGTCAAAAATCACCCATTACCCGGTTCCTATGCTCGTTTCGGTAGTTTCGATAAGCTGCAAGAGGATAACAATAAACGTATCAATAGTATCCTTGGTGACCTTCTTAAAAATGTATATAAAGAAGGAACGACTGAGCAGAAGTTAAGTGATATGTACAAACTGGCAATGGATTCAGATCGACAGAATCGTGAAGGTGTGACACCTTTATTGCCTATGCTGAATAAAATTAAACAGGCAAAGAGTGCGAATGAGTTATTTGATACCAGATGTCAGATGTTTAAATATGGTTTCCAGACATTCTATTTTGCAGGCTTGGGAGCTGATGAGAAGAACAGCACTCAGAATATCATGGTCGTGGCGCAAGGCGGGTTGACTCTAGGACAGAAGGAATACTATCTGGATACTGATTCTGCAACAGCTTCCATACGGGAGGCTTTCAAAAAATACATTGTAAAAATGTTCAAACTATCCGGCTTCAGTGAGAAGGCTGCCCAGCAGAACATGAAATATGTCATGGATATAGAAACTTCATTGGCAAAGGCTTCTAAATCGCAGGCAGAGTTACGTGACGTGGAAGCAAACTATCATAAAATGTCACTTACAGAAATCGAAAAAGCTTATCCACATATTCAATGGCTGAAATTCTTTAATAAAGTTGGTATTTCTACACCTAATGTACAGAAGGTCAATATCTGTCAACCTAATTTCGTGAAAGAGGCAGATGCTATCTTCTCAAAGATATCACTTGCGCAGTATAAGGCCTATCTGCTTTGGAACTTGATCGATAATTCTGCACCCTATCTGGGTGATCAAATGTCAGCAGCTAGTTTTGACTTCTACGGAAAGACTATGAAAGGTCGTAAAGAAGATTTCCCACGCTGGAAAAAGGCTGTAAATATTGTACAGAATACGATGGGAGAGGCTCTGGGTAAGATGTATGTAGAACGCTACTTCCCTGCATCTTCAAAGCAACGTATGGAAAAACTCGTAGCGAATCTGCAACTGTCATTGAAAGAACGTATTAACGCTCAGGACTGGATGAGCGAAACGACAAAAGCAAATGCAATTGACAAACTCAATCACTTCTATGTGAAAATTGGTTATCCCAACACTTGGCGCGACTATTCAAATCTCACCATATCAACGAAATATTCTTATTTTGAGAATGTGCTCAGATGTAATGAGTTTCTGACAAATAAAGATATTGAGGAGAAAGCAGGAAAACCTGTTAACAGGGATAAGTGGGATATGACACCTCAGACGGTGAACGCTTATTATAACCCTACGACGAACGAGATCTGTTTTCCTGCGGGTATATTACAGGTGCCATTCTTTGATCCTCAGGCTGATGATGCCTTCAACTACGGTGCTATCGGAGTTGTTATTGGTCATGAGATGACTCACGGGTTTGATGATCAGGGCCGTCATTATGATAAAGATGGAAATATGAAAGAATGGTGGACTGCTGATGATGCGAAACAGTTCTCAGACCGGGCAAAAGTATTGGTAGATTATTTCTCGAATATCAATATCCTTCCTGATTTGAAGGCAAATGGTGCCTTAACCCTAGGTGAGAATCTTGCCGACCATGGAGGTCTTCAGGTTTCTTTCAATGCATTAAAATTAGCTACAAAAGATGCTCCACTTCCTGTTGTTGACGGTTTTACTCCAGAACAACGATTCTTCTTGGCTTATTCTGCTGTCTGGGCTAATAATATAACTGAGAAAGAGATTAGAAGCCGTACCAAGAGTGATCCTCATTCACTTGGAAGATTGCGTGTAAACGGTAGCCTGCCTCATGTGGATGCTTGGTATGCTGCTTTTGATATCCAACCTGGAGATAAAATGTTTATTCCAAAGGAAAATCGAGTATCACTTTGGTAATTAAAAACTCAAAATACGAAATAAGGTGTAATAAATTCAATTTTATTGCACCTTTTTTTTGTATTTATATAATTTTTCATATCTTTGCACTATTCATCAACAGACAAAAAATAGTATCAGAATGCAGAACGATATGGATAAAAATCAAGATAAAGATTCTCAGCAGACTGTTTCTGAATCATTGAACATCCCGAATACAGATGTAGAATACTCTCAACAGTTGCAAATGCCACATCAATCAACGGGTGCTATATGTCACAATTGTGGCGCGATGAATGATAATGACGCTACTTTTTGCGCCTCCTGTGGTTCTCTATTAGGGGCTACTTATTGTCCGCATTGTGGAACAGAGATCGATTCTGATTCCGACTATTGTGAGATCTGTCATCATTACATTGCTGAGAATGTCTGTTCTTTCTGCGGTTCCCATTTACTGGAAAATGATGCATATTGTCCTGACTGTGGTTCTCCACGGGGTGGAATCGTTTGTCCTGTTTGCCATACCCTTAATGAGTTCTCTTTTTGTAAAAAATGTGGAACACCACTTACTGAGGAGGCAAGAGTGGTGCTTAAAACCATCAAGGCAGATAAAATCTATATAGAATTGGAGAAAATTGCCGAAGATTATTCTGAACTTGATAGTCGGCTGCCTTACAATGACAAAGAAGATAAAGCTCGTGAACAGATCTGTAGTGATTTGCGTAAAAGAGTGCTTACTCTTCTTGCTGAAGAAGATGGAAACTTTGATCCCCAGATATCGCCAAAAGTATCAAAACGAATTGATATTAATGAGCTTAAACAGTTGAAAGAGTTTAAGCAGATGCAGATATCCATGCTTCTCGAAAAGCTTCAGATGCCGCCAATGCCTTCGTCGGCAAAAGCACGTAATTATGCCATGGCGACAAAACCTGCAGGATTGCGTCTGGGATGGATCTGTAATTATAAGAATGCTTTGCATTCCGGTCCTTGTGCTTGTTCCAAACCTCAGTTGGGTGGAAAGTGGATTGTCTTGAGTGGAAAAAATGAAAAGACAAACGATTAGAAATACTTTTGATATGGACGATACGTTGCAAAGAAATAATACAAAGACAGATGTGAGAGATGACGGCTCGTCGTTGAAAGAAACTATCGTGGAATCCTCTGACGCCGGCGTCACTACCCCTGATGTGGCAAAAGAAGATACACTATCATCCCTGATGAACCATGTAGAAAAAACACTAAGAGAGAGAAATGGGAATACTCTTATGTCGAAGAGTGATACCGTCAACTCAAACTTTCTGCTGAAGGGAAAACTTTTTGAGAATATAAAATGTTTGTCTGATTCCTCAGGTGAAGCACAAGTCTTTCTTGTTACATTCGAAGGTCATGAATATGTTTTGAAGTTATACTATCCGAATTATAAATGTAGGAAGCAATTAGTTCAACTGTTGCAGAACCTTGATTTCGAAATGATTATCAAAATTTATGATTTCGGAAAAACATATGTGGATGGTTCACAGCGCGATTATGAACTCATGGAGTATCTGACCGGTGGAACGATGAAGGATTATAAATTGGATGGAGACATCAAGCAATTTAAAAGACTTGCTCTTCAGGCTGCATCTGCCTTAGCCTATTGTCACTATAATCGTATCATCCATAAGGATATTAAGCCCTCTAATTTTTTCTTCAGAGACAATACTTATAAAGATATTGTCTTAGGGGACTTCGGTATTTCGTCTCTTGCCAAATCAGATTCAGATATACTTTCATACCGTACGACACAAGCAAGGACTCCGGTATTTGCTGCACCTGAGATGTATAACGACGTTATTGACGGTGAGGTGGAGATTAGTCCAGCTGTAGACTATTACTCTTTAGGTATTACTCTTTTCTGTCTCTGGTTAGGTCGTAATCCCCTGAGCAGTAATGAGCGTGAGATGATGCGTCAAAAAAGCGAAGGTCGCCTGCCACATCTTAACGAGTTACCTGCAAGGGTCAAAATGCTTGTGCAAGGTTTAACGTCTGTGAATCCACAGCATCGTTGGGGGTATGAAGAAGTAGAGAGATGGTTTAAAGGTGAAGATGTTGAAATTGATACATCATCCCCATTCCTAAAATACAAGAGCTTCGTTGTCGATCCTGATCATAATCTTATTGCAGATAATGTGTACGACTTGGTCCCATTACTCTATCAGAATAAAAAACTGGGTATGTACTATTTGTACAACAAACGGCTCAGTGCTTGGTTTCAGGAGTGTGGAAATACAAAATTGCATGCAGAACTTGACGACATCGTGACACGGCGTTATCCTGCGGATCAGGAAGCCGGGTTTATGGCTGCAATATACTCCATGGATTCCGGATTCCCTTATTACGATATTCGTGGAAACGCCCATGATGATATTCATGGGATAGCAATGGCTTTATTAGGATATCAGAAAGAATATTCTATATCGCTTCGCAATCCTAACGATCTTCTTTTTATATATCTTGAGGTACATTCCAAATGTAATGTTAATCGTATCCGATCTTATTTTGAAGGTAAGAATATAGATGATCGAATAGCTATATTGCGTGTCATTTATGAGATTGATTCCGAAATACCATTCTTACAAAAATATCCATCGACAACATTAAAGGATATTTCTAAATCTTTTGGTACATTTGATTGTACGGACGATGACTGGAAGAGCCTATGTGATGGACGACTGTTGTCTTGGATGTACGGTCATATGGATAACTCAGCATGCGAGTCTTTGCGGATTTTCACAGAAGGGAAAGAGTACACGCGTGCTTTGGGTTACAAAGTACTATATAATTTAGACCGTGATGCTGCATTCGATTTGCGTGATGCCAATACCCCTGAAAAGATTGGCGAGCTCCTGAATGTTCGTCTACAGGAAGCAGAACAGATGAATGATCAAGAATTCAAAGAATATATAAATGATTATGTTGATCCTGACGGTCGTTTGTTTTTCTTTGCTCAACTTCATGGATGGTATGAACTGCTATCCGAAGCGCATCGGTGTGTTGACTTGCAATCAGCCGAAAACCGTGATAGATTGAGCTCCTATGATCTCAAGACGGCAGCTTATAAGCTTTGTGTTATACTTGGTGTCACTCCTACATATCTATTGCAAGATGGAAAAATGCTGGATGATGGTCTTAAGTTGGAAAAAAAGGATATGAGACAGATACGCTCTGAGATACGTAGTGGAAATTTATGCCAGTGGCTTTCTATCTTCTATCACGAGAATCCTGAAACAGACTTTACCGAGACGTATAGCTATGAACGTACTCTTGAGAAATATCTCCTGAAAATTGGAGATTTTGATATGGGACAGCCTTATTATAAAAGATTTGTTGCTGCTAAAGAAGATACGGATAAGAAAAACCGTGAAACTCATGAAATATGGCGTAAAGCCAATATGAAGGAGAAAAACTGGAAATTATTGTTTTATGCGATAACCTTCTTATGGGTTCTCCTATTTATGATATTTGGAATATCCAATAAACAATACTTCGTTGAACATATCTATTGGACCGTTGGAGCGCCTGTGGGTATTTGTACTGGTCTTATAATAGGAGTGAGAACCTTTTTTAAGGGTTATGGTTTTATGATATCTTTATTGTCTGGATTAATTGGCTTTTTCTCAGCTTATATACCTGCATTTATACTAAAGATGGTTTATCAATCAGCACCGGCACTTCTGACGGTAGCAGTTGTTGTTTTGACACTTGTGTACGCAGCTATTTGCCACTTTAGTGATTGGAGCCGAACAAAAACGGATACGAACAAATTAAGTGAGGCTCTGGATGATGATATCAATTCTACACTGATAGAACCTCTTTATTATACTTTTAAGACGAAATCATTTAAATATAAGGGTAGTAAATTTGGTGCACTCGAAGAAATCAATAACCAGGTGCGTTCATTGGCAGGTGAAACGATATTACATTATCTGCTTTGGAGCGTATTCATGTTTGTACTCATCATTGAATTGTTCTTGTTCTGCCCCAAATTATATAATGCAGATAACCCTAATTTCGAACGGTGGAAAACTGATTTTCATCAGTTGATTAATCAGATAAAAGACATAAAATGATTTGTGAACACTGTCATAAAGAGAATCGGAAGAAAGCAAAATTCTGTAAGTGGTGCGGTCAGCCTCTTGTAGAGGCTAACGTTCTTGCTCGGTTAGTTGGTTTAGATAGTCTGAAAAGCCAATTAAAAACGATTGTTGACACTTACTCTTATCTCCATTCTCGTAAAGAAGTGCTCAACGTGCGACTTAGTGTCGACACGATCATTATAGGCGAGACAGGTACAGGAAAGACAACTTTGGCTGAAGTTATCAGAGATTATTTTTATCAGCATAAGATTATTGACAAGCCGAAACTGCGCATTGTAGATGCTGTAGACTATAACCGTTTTGTAGATAAATGGGATGAAAATATTAAAGCTGCCCGAGGTGGAATACTTTTCTTTGATAACGTTCAGAAACTTCTTCCGGACCGCTATGCCAATCAGGTAAATCCGTTGGATAAATTGTTTGTGGAGATGGATCGTTGGAACGGAAATCCTATCGTGATCCTTGCAGGACTCCCTAAAGGGCTGGATGATTTTCTTGCAAATAATCCGGCAGTTTCAAACAGATTCAAATATCGCTTTACACTTCCTGTTCCAACCTATCATGAGTTGGAGGAGATGTGCAAACGAATGTTGCGTGCGAAATATGCAATAACAACCTTTTCTTCCGAGGCTGAAGAACAACTGACAAAGTTCTTCAAATATCAGGTAAAAATCAAAGATGAAACCTTTGGTAATGGACATATTGCCGGAAAAGTGGCTGAAGATATCTTTACCTCATTCATCAGCAGAGGAAATGTCAATCAGGTAGAGAAGGACGATATTAAGGGGTATGTTCCGGAAGAAAGAACCCTTGACCAGATTTTACAAGATCTGGATGTCTTCATTGGTATGGATGAGGTGAAGAAGGTCGTAAAAGAAATGGCTTTCAACGTCCAAAACAATGTCCAACGTGCAAAACGTGGTTTAGGGGAGTCTGTTCCTCAATCAATGCATATTATCCTGACGGGAAATCCCGGAACGGGGAAGACCAGTGTAGCCAGGAAGCTAGGTGAGATCATGGCAGCCGTAGGTTATCTGGATAGTGGGCATGTAGTGGAAGTTGACCGCTCAATGTTAGTCAGTCCCTATCAAGGAGAGACACCAAGGCTTGTAGATCGTTTCTGTGATAAAGCGTTAGGCGGAATATTATTTATTGATGAGGCTTATACGCTTGCCCCCTTAAACTCCGGAGGAGAACGAGATAATCAAGGTGCCCAAGCATTGGAACGATTGATGAAACGAATGGAAGACGACCGTGGAAAATTGATGGTCATAGCTGCGGGTTATCGAACGGAAATGGATAATCTGTTCCGTATTAATCCCGGGTTCCGAAGTCGATTTAATTATTTTATAAACATTCAAGACTATTCCCCTGAACAGTTGTTAGAGATACTCCTTTTATTTGTCAAGGAGAAAAAATATATAATATCGCATGATGCAAAAGAAATTGTCCGTAAGTGTATTGATGCGATGTATAAAACGCGAGATAAGGATTTTGGTAATGGAAGGAGTATCCGCTCGTTGTTTGATAAGATCTGTAGTCGGCAGGCTGAGCGTCTGCAGAAGATGGATTTGACCACAATAACGGATGAGATGCTGATTACAATCATGCCAGAGGATGTACCTTATGAAGAACCGAAGATTGTGGATTATTCAGAATGCCTGACGAAACTTGACGGTTTGGTGGGGCTTAAGTCTGTAAAACAGGAGATTTCAAATCTTGCCTCCTATCTTAATCTTCAGATAAAACGTGGCGATAACGTCACATTTATTGGCAAGCATTATGTGTTTAAAGGTAATCCCGGTACTGGGAAAACGACGGTGGCCCGTATAATGGCAGAAGTCTTTCGTACCCTTGGCATATTGTCACGTGGTCATCTCGTGGAAGCTGACAGAAGTCATTTGGTGGCTGGTTATGCCGGTCAGACGGCGATCAAAACAAATCAACTTATTGATTCTGCTATTGGTGGCATTCTTTTTATTGATGAGGCATATACCTTGAAAAATGGAGAGAACGACAGTTTTGGAGGCGAAGCCATTGATACTTTGCTTAAACGATTAGAAGATGATCGAGGAAAGTTCATCTGTATCGTTGCCGGTTATACAGATCAAATGCATACTTTCATTGATTCAAATCCCGGTCTAAAGAGTCGTTTTACACAGACTATCAACTTTGATGATTATACTCCGGATGAACTGACTCAGATATTCCTGAATCTAGCGAAAGATAAAAAATTTAAAATAGATGATGAAACACAGGCTGCATTAAAAAGGCAGTTTGAACAGTTGTACCTCCGTCGAGATAAAAATTTTGGAAATGCCCGAGAGGTGCGTCGTTTGTTTGATAGGGCCGTAGAAAAACAGAGCCAGAGACTTGTGACCCGAATGAGTGATCCGTTACTTAAACAAGAAGAGATGTTCCGGATTACTGCTGAGGACTTAGATCTTACGCAGCAAGAGAAAGCACGTCCTTTAGATGATGTGTTAGGCGAACTTGATCATTTCATTGGCATGCGGAGCGTTAAAGATGCGATACGTAGACTTGCTGTACAGACCATGTTCATGAAACAACGTAGTGCTCAGGGAATAGGTCAGGTTCAGCAGATGGCCATTAATTTTGTGCTGACAGGAAATCCGGGAACTGGTAAGACCTCTATTGCTCGCAAAATGGGTGAAATTCTATACAGTATGGATATCCTTTCAACTTCCAACGTCATTGAAGTAAATCGTAGTACGCTCGTTGGCAAATATATGGGCGAAACTCCTAAGATCGTAAACATGACATGTGATAGGGCTATGGGTGGAATCCTTTTTGTTGATGAGGCATATTCGTTAAGTGAAGGTAATGACTCTTATGGCAAAGAAGCCATTGATACTCTTATGAAAAGAATGGAGGATGATCGTGGCAAATTTGTTGTTATTGTAGCCGGTTATCAGGATAAGATGGAGACATTCCTTGCCACCAATCCCGGATTAAACAGCCGTTTTACCCATCACTTACATATTTCCGACTATACAGATCATGAACTTCTGGATATCTTTAAGCAGATGGCTGCGATGCAGTTGTACCAACTTACGTTGCAGGCTGAGGCAAAACTTATAGAGGTTATCAATAATATGTGTGTTAACAAGACCGCATCCTTCGGTAATGCACGCGATATCCGTAATTTGTTTGAAACCACGATACAGCAGCTGTCCGTCCGTGTGTCAAAGATGCCGGTTGATGATATTACAAAAGAGACATATCAAATCATCCAGCCGGAAGACATTGTTTTTAATAAAGTATAAAGATGATAATTTGCCCGAATTGTAAAGAGGAAGTAGAAGACGATTCCAATTTCTGCGACCAGTGTGGACAGACGCTCCTGTTCTGTAACCAATGTGGCAGAGTGGGAAAGGGTAGGCGTTGTACTTATTGTGGCAGTCTGATGATAAGTTCAGAGGAGCGCAAAACAAGGATGGCGGTTACAGAGACAAGTCTTGGAATACGGAGCATGAGTATACCCTCTCCGGTGACATTTTCTCAAGAAAACATACAGATTCCAAAATCCCAGATCTCAGACGGGATACCGCAGCTGTCGCTTTATAATGCGACTCTTAACATACGTGTTATCGGCTGTAATGGGGCTATCATAGGTAGGCGGCAGGGTATCTATAAACAATTTTTTGAAAAAAACATGTATGTATCGGGCGTCCACGCCCAATTAAATTATAATGCCAGCGTAGGATGGTGTGTAGTGGATAAGCACTCATCAAACGGAACGAAATTGAATCAACGACCAGTATTACCGGATGTACCTATGGCATTGCATAATGGAGATATTCTTACAATTGCAAATGTGAATCTGCAAGTGGTCATTAAATAGAAGTAATAATGTTGAATTTAGATATAAAAGCTACAAGCGATAAAGGTCGGGTACGGACAAATAATGAGGATATGATTCTTATTAATGGAACGTTCATACGCGACAACACAATCCATCGTCATGTTCAAGTAACTGACCAGGGAAAATACATTACGGCCATAGCAGATGGAATGGGTGGACATAATGGAGGTGAAGTGGCTAGTGAGATTGTTCTAAAGAGTCTTTGTTCCTTATTTAGAAGGCTATCACATCATCTGAATATCAGCTCATTCAATGAGGCTGTTTATGTTTGGATGGATAAGATCAACAAACGATTAGAGAAAAAGGGGGAAGAGAGTGATGATCTTTATGGCCTGGGAACGACGCTTGTCGGATTCATAGTCTACGAGAATAAATTCTTCTGGATCAATTGTGGAGATAGTCGGATCTATAGATATCACAGTGGAATGCTGACCCAGATCTCAAATGATCATTCGTTGAGTAATTTGATGGGAGTGAACGAGCGTAGTAATGTGATTGTTAATTGTATTGGCGGTGGATGCAAAACTTCGTATATTGATTTGGTTGAGTTCACTGAATCAGTAACAGACGGAGATCTGTTTATCCTCTGTTCAGATGGTCTGACAGATATGCTTGGAGATATTGAAATCGAACGGGTGTTAGCCGCGGGCGGAGCCTCTGAGGAACTTTGTGCAGCAGCAATAACCACAGGGGGATATGACAATATCTCTGTGTGCACCGTAAAAGTAACAATAGAAGAATAAAAGTTTTTTAGGATATATATAAATAAGATTTAAGATGCCATTAAATTTACCTGATAAATTGCCGGCAATAGAATTGCTGAAGAAAGAAAATATATTTGTAATTGACAAATCAAGGGCCGTGGAACAAGATATACGCCCTTTGAAAATTGTCATTCTCAATCTCATGCCGTTAAAGATAACAACTGAGACAGACTTGGTACGTCTTTTGTCGAATACGCCATTGCAGCTTGAGATTAATTTTATGAAGTTGAAAAGCCATACTTCAAAAAATACGCCCATAGAACACATGATGACTTTCTATGAGGATTTTGATCTTATGAGAAATAAGAAATACGATGGAATGATCATCACAGGAGCACCTGTTGAACTGATGGATTTTGAAGAGGTCAACTATTGGAAAGAACTGACAGAAATCTTCGATTGGGCACGTACTCATGTGACTAGTACACTGTATATATGCTGGGCTGCTCAGGCTGGACTATATTATTATCATGGCATTCCGAAATATACACTATCCAATAAGAAGTTTGGTGTATTTAAGCAATTCCCATTAGATCCAAAACTCTCAATATTCCGTGGCTTTGATGATTTCTTTTATATGCCTCACAGCCGTCATACAGAAGTCCGTCGTGAGGATATCATGAATAATCCCAATTTGCATATTATAGCAGAGTCTCCTGATAGCGGGGTAAGTATAATTATGGCGCGTGATGGAAGAGAGTTTTATATTACCGGTCACATGGAGTATTCGCCAAATACGCTGGATATAGAATATAAACGTGATATGGGTAAAAGAGATGATGTGTTTATGCCGGAGAATTATTATGAAGATGATAATTCGGAGAATCCGCCAATAGTAAGATGGCGTGCTCACGCAAATCTTCTATTTAGTAACTGGCTTAATTATTATGTATATCAAGAAACACCTTTTGATATAGACAAGATAGAATGATGAAGAAACCTCGTTATATTGAATTATTAGCACCTGCCCGTAATTTGGAATGTGGTATTGAGGCTATCAACCATGGCGCCGATGCTGTTTATATTGGTGCCGACAAGTTCGGTGCCCGATCAGAGGCCTGTAATAGTCTCGAGGATATCAGAAAACTTACCGGTTATGCTCATTTATTCAACTGTCGTATTTATGTAACCATCAATACGATACTATATGATGAAGAGTTAAATGATACAGAGGAGTTAATCCGTCAGTTGTATGATGTGGGTGTGGATGCACTGATCATTCAGGATATGTCGATTCTCAAGATGAAAAAGCCTCCGATAGCTCTACATGCAAGTACGCAGATGGATAATCGGTCGGCAGAGAAAGTGAGATGGCTTCAGAATATGGGATTCAGTCAGGTGGTATTGGCAAGGGAGCTTTCTTTGAAAGATATTGCTTCCATCCATCAGGAAGTTCCGGACATGCCTCTGGAGGTTTTTGTTCATGGCGCGTTATGTGTCAGCTATTCAGGTCAGTGCTATGCCTCCCAGTCTTGTTTTGGCAGAAGTGCTAACCGAGGTGAATGTGCTCAATTCTGTAGGCTGAAGTTTAATCTCGAAGATTCAAAAGGTGAGATTATAGAACATGACCGGCATCTGTTATCTTTAAAGGATATGAACCAGTATGAGAATATCGAAAAGCTACTCGATGCCGGTGTATCTTCCTTTAAGATTGAAGGCAGGTTAAAGGATGTCACTTATGTAAAGAATGTTACTGCGGCCTATCATGAAAGATTAAATGAGATCTTAGAGCGTCATCCTGAATATAAAAGGGCATCTCACGGACGGGTGAAGCTAACGTTTACCCCGTCGTTGAGTAAAAGCTTTAACCGGGGTTTTACTCCTTATTTCCTGGATGGTCGTGTGCCTGATATTCAGTCGTTTGACACACCCAAGTCGATGGGTGAGTTCGTAGGTACGGTAAAGGAGATTCGTGGAAATTCGTTTAATGTGTCAGGTATCTCTAAATTTGTCAATGGTGATGGCCTCTGCTTCATTAATGACCGTCGTGAACTACAGGGATTCAGAGTTAATAGAGTGGAAAATAATCGTTTATTCCCATTGCGTATGCCTGCCGACCTTCATCCCGGAACACGACTTTATCGAAATAATGATCATGATTTTGAACTTCTGTTGTCTAAATCCAGTGCAACAAGGAAGATTGATGTGAAGATGAGTTTCGATGAAACTGAATCTGGGTATGCGCTTACTGTAAAAAATGATGAGATAAGCGTAACCGAGGAACTTACTATCGAGAAACAGACAGCCAAGACTCCACAGAACGAGAATATCAAACGGCAATTATTAAAACTCGGAAATACGCCTTATGAATGTGCTGATATCGAAATAAACACCTCCGAAGAGCGTTTTATCCCTTCGGGCTTGTTATCAGAACTCAGACGTAATGTTATCAGTCGTTTTTCTGAATCTTCAATTGCCAGTATGAAAAAGAATTTGCGCTCCGATTCTGTCCGTTCAGATGCTCCTCTGCCAGCCTATCCTTCGTCAAAGAAATATTTATATAATGTATCAAATACACTCTCACATACCTTCTATTCGGATCAGGGTATCGATGTCGATCCTGCTTTTGAGAAACAACATCCGACTACTCCTTTGATCATGCAATGTAGGTATTGTATCCGGTATGCCTTAGGCTATTGTGTCAAACATGGTGGGAGTAAACCGAATTGGCATGAACCACTATATCTTACTCTTCCGAATGCAAAACGCTTCCGATTAGAATTTGATTGTAAAGATTGCAAAATGAATATTTATGGAGAATAGACATGTGTTATTAGTACTTTTTGTCATATCCATGTTATGTGGATGTTATTATGAACCTTCTCAAACACCTGATGCATGGGATTTGACAGAGAAGCAGATAGACTCATTATCATTCTCTTCCACTCATCATTATTCCCAGAATTATAATTTTATCGTAACGGCTGATTCTCTTGTTCTCATTGAACAGCAACCTGCAGAGAAAGTTACAAACCTGAAAACAGATTCTCTTATTCTACGTCATGGTGACAGACTTGTTGTCGCTGACATTCAGATGATACCTGCCGATTCTATTGATTCTGTATGGATCAAGGTGGCACGTGACCAGAGTACATTAGGATGGATTCATGAAACAAAACTTCTTCGTGGTGTAGAGCCTGACGATCCCATATCACAGTTTATCAACCTGTTTTCTAATACCCACCTACTGATTTTCCTAGTGGTCATCTGTTTTATATTCGTAGCATATCTGATGCATTATATGGTGAAACGCAGGGCCAGAATAGTTCATTTTAAGGATATCGACTCCTTTTATCCTACGTTATTAACACTTATCGTTGCTTCTGCTGCCACGCTTTATGCAAGTATACAGATGTTTGTTCCTGAGACGTGGCGTCATTTTTATTATCATCCGACATTGAATCCTTTCGGTCTGCCCTTTATTCTTGCTATTTTTATTATTGCAGTATGGGCTATAGTTATCGTGTCGTTGGCATCGCTCCAGGATACACTTCATCAGTTGTATATCGGTGAATCTATCCTTTATATGTTAGGACTTATGGGGATATGTGCTGTCGACTATGTCATTTTTAGCATTTTCACCTTGTATTATATCGGATATGCTTTACTTGCCGCATACTTCATATTTGCTTTATGGCGATATTTTAAAAACTCACGATGTTACTATATCTGTGGGAATTGTGGAAAAAAACTTCATGGTAAGGGCAAATGTCCGCATTGTGGGGCTATTAATGAATAATTAAACTTAGTTGTATGGGTAGAGAGTCAATAAGACTATGGCTGAAGACCAGTCCGCGTGTGAAGAAGATTGTAGATCTTTTGATCATGAATCAGTTACAGACACGCCCCAGGTGGTATGTACGGGTGCTTGCTCCGTTTTATCAGCAGCGTGGTTGTCATTCATTCATCCATAGGAGTGTGAGAATGGATACACCTCCTTATCGTAAGTTTGTGTTAGGCAGTTACAGCGTCATCGAGTCCTTTTCCTGCATCAATAATGCTGTCGGAGATGTTGTCATCGGTTCACATACCCGTATCGGCATTGGTAATGTCATCATAGGACCTGTAACCATCGGTTCGCACGTTAATCTGGCGCAACACATTACGGTGACAGCACTCAACCATAACTTCTCTACATCCGGGATGATCGATACTCAAGGTGTTAGTACTGTCCCGGTAACAATCTCTGATGATGTATGGATTGGTGCAGGAGCGGTGATATTGCCAGGTGTGACTATAGGGGAACATGTGGTCGTAGCAGCAGGCTCTGTAGTCACCAAGGATGTCCCGTCGCATTCTGTTGTGGCAGGTGTTCCGGCCAAAGTGATCAAGAGTATCTAAAGCAAAGTAGATATAATTATCTTATTTTCTTGAAATAAGTTGACATGGCATTTATTTGCAAAAATCTCCACATAGAATTTTATGATTTATAATCGCACATCGCACATTTTTAGCCGAAACGCCTATAAATAAAGGGTTTCAAGCATGTGCGATTATATGTGCGATTATGTGTTGTTTCCTATCGTTTGAAGCCTGTTTTTTGATATTATTGAACGAATTAATCCTCACTTTTTGTGATTTACGTATGATATGTGAACGAAATATTAATCTCATATATTTACAAATCAATCCATTTTATAAACAAAATCGATCCGATTTACTGACTTAATCGGACTGATTTGTTCAGTAAATCGGCCCGAAAATAGAAGTCAAATCTAACCTTTCATTGGGCAATCTGCCATCTCATAAACGAGAGAGTACATCATTTAAATGTGCGATCTAAAAACATTATCGCACATACATCGCACATGGCATAACATACTAAAAATCAAATCAATAG
>DAIOSW010000025.1:0-21867 GCA_036752365.1 Prevotella sp. | reverse complement strand
ACCTCTCATCCTGACCCTCCACGATATCATCTATCTTGAACCACGCGACAACAATAATCAGTCATTATACCAGAACATGGGCTGGCTTTACAGACGCCTTGTCGTACCAATGATTCTGAAGAAATGCAAGAAGATTATCACCGTGTCAAAATTTGAGTATAACAGAATACAGGAACGTCTGCATCTGCCTGAAGACGTGCTTACATATATCCATAACGGTTATAATAAGAGATTCCGACCCTTAAATGACTTCAAGGAGACGTGCCGTCAATATATTAAAGACGATCATTATTTTCTCTTTCTAGGGAATACCGATCCTAAAAAAAATACCCTGAGGACCCTGATGGCCTACAACAGATATCTTAAGGAATCAAAGGTAAAAAGAAAATTGATGATTGCAGATCTGCCAAAAGAGTACATCGAATACCTATTGACAGAACATAATATGAAGGAAGTCATAGATTATATTGTCGCACCCGGATATATTCCGAATTCGGAACTACAATATATCTATAATGGCGCTTATGCTTTTCTCTATACATCACTCAGAGAGAGTTTTGGCATTCCACTGCTAGAAGCCATGGCTTGTGGCACACCGGTAATCACATCTAACACATCTTCAATGCCGGAAATTGCCGGAGAAGATGCCCTTTTGATAAACCCGGAAGATGATGAGAGCATATCAAAGATGATGCTTAAAATAGAAAACGATGAAAGTTTGTACAATCAACAGAGAGAATATGGACTGGAGAGATCAAAAATGTTCTCATGGAAGAAAACAGCGGAAAACCTTTTAAAAGTGTATAACTCAGTTTTAAAACAAGCTTAACGACAAGTCTTCATCCTTTTCATCCTTTTCTTCTACATTCTCTTCTTCACCATCAGTGAAGTCCAACATGAGTTGGGTTATCTGATCAGGATTAAGACGGTAAAATCCACGACGACCTGTCGGTTCTACCAACGAGGATGAAGTTTTGGAATGACGCTGTAGGTAAGAACGGACATACCTATAGACCTCATCTAACGATAAATCGCCAAATAAGGTATTGTTTTCATTAAAAATATTTTTAGATAAGATTTTCACAGCCAAGCCTTTTTCGCCGGCTTCATGTAGTAATCTTATTATCTGTTCGTCGTAAACCGATGCCATTGTATCTCATAAAAAGGGCCGGTAAATGAGTTTACCAGCCCCTCTTGTATTATTACTAAATAATAGTCATGTTTAAGCCAAAGTGATGAGTTCACCATCATCTTTGATTTTTCCCTCTTTGAAAAGCCAGCCCATTCCAATCAGAGCCTCCTCTTCAGAAATCTTAGCCACTTTAGCAATCTCTTTAACACTTAAAGATTTGCCTTCAGTTGCAAGTGCATTATAGACATCACCTGCTTTGAAACCTGCTGTTTCAGCATTGATAACGAATACGTTCTTTACTGTAGTCTTCTTTACCGGAGCTTTCTTTGCTGCAGCCTTCTTAGGGGCCTCCTTTACAGGAACTGCCACATTCTCTTCAATTTTCTTTTTTGCCATAGTTCTTAAAAAAATTAATACTCTTTGATTTTACAATAATCGATCATCATCTTTTTAATTGGTAGCAAAATTACAATATTTTTTCGAAATTGACTATTTTTTACAAAGAATTTACTCTTTTTCAAATAAAATCATGCTTAAGATCAACCCTTTTCGCTGATTTCCACCTTTATTTGAAGTTCATCTAGTTGTTTTTGTTCAATTTCTGATGGTGCATCTAACATGACATCACGTCCACTGTTATTCTTTGGGAAAGCGATACAATCACGTATACTGTCAAGTCCGGCCATGATACTAACGAAACGATCCAGACCGAAAGCAAGTCCTGCATGAGGCGGTGCTCCATACTTAAATGCATTAATAAGAAATCCGAACTGTGCCATCGCTTTCTCTGGTGTGAAACCAAGTATCTGGAACATCTTCTCCTGAAGGAGATCATCATGAATACGGATGCTTCCACCACCCACTTCGATACCGTTGCAGACAAAGTCATAAGCCTTTGCGCGTACCTGCTCAGGATGTGTATCAAGCAGAGATATATCGTCGGGATTAGGCATTGTAAACGGATGGTGTGTAGCCATCAGGCGCTGTTCCTCTTCGCTCCATTCAAAGAGCGGGAAGTCAATAATCCAGAGGCATTCAAACTTATCCTTATCGCGCAAGCCTAAGCGTTCTCCCATTTCAAGACGGAGTGAACACAACTGAATGCGTGTTTTGTTAGCATTGTCACCACATAGAATCAAAATCAAATCACCGGGTTTTGCATTCATCTTCTCTTTGAGGTTCAGAAGAACTTCCTGAGAATAGAACTTATCCACACTGCTCTTTACGCTGCCATCTTCCTGAACGCGAGCGTAAACAAGACCTTTGGCACCAACTTGAGGACGTTTAACGAAATCAGTGAGTTGATCCAACTGTTTACGAGTATATACAGCACATCCGGGAGCACATATACCACCTATATAAGTAGAGTCATTGAACAGAGGGAAGTCACCGGTACCCTTAAGAGTATCCATCAGTTCAACAAATTCCATTCCGAAACGAAGGTCCGGCTTATCACTACCGTAACGACGCATCGCCTCATGCCAAGTCATCTGCTGTAATTTAGCCGGCAGTTCTGCACCACGTACCTCCTTAAACAGATGGCGTGCCATATCTTCGAACATATTGAGTACATCGTCCTGATCAACGAAACTCATCTCACAGTCAATCTGTGTGAACTCCGGCTGACGGTCAGCACGAAGATCCTCGTCACGGAAACATTTCGCAATCTGGAAATAGCGGTCGAAGCCACTGATCATCAACAGCTGCTTCAAAGTCTGAGGACTCTGAGGAAGAGCATAGAATTGACCAGGGTTCATACGTGAAGGAACCACAAAATCACGTGCCCCCTCAGGAGTGGAGCCAATGAGTATTGGTGTTTCTACCTCAATGAAATCACGTGAATCGAGGAAATTTCGGATGAGAATAGTCATACGATGGCGTAACTCCAGATTCTTACGTACGGCCGAACGACGAAGATCCAGATAACGGTATTTCATACGAATATCGTCACCGCCATCGGTATTATCTTCTATTGTAAAAGGTGGAACAAGACTCTCATGTAATACATTCAAGACATTGACAATAATCTCAATATCACCGGTAGGAATATTGTTGTTTTTACTCTGACGTTCGCTTACTGTACCAACAATCTGAATAACATACTCACGACCAAGCTTATTCGCACGATCGCAAAGTTGCTTATCAACGGCCTCATTAAATACTAATTGTGTTATGCCATAACGGTCACGCAAGTCAACGAACGTCATACCACCCATTTTACGAGAGCGCTGCACCCACCCTGCCAATGTGACAGTAGTGCCTGCATCGGAGATACGAAGTTCTCCACAAGTCTTTGTTCTATACATTTTATATAGGTATTATTATCTTTTTGATTATAATCTATGAAGCGTTGTTTTGAAAACGCAGTTGCAAAATTATATAAAAATGTGGAAACATACAAATTTTTTTCATACCTTTGCGCAAACTTACTAGATATTATAACTAATACTGAACGTATAAAAATGAAAAAATCAATTTTACTACTAACAATTTCTTTTTTATCTTTATCATGTCTCGCACAGAATAAAGCTGAAGACGTGCTTAATGCCACACGTAAAGTGAACAATTACTTCATGCAGAAATATGCCGATCCGACATTACCTTCAAATGTAGGTAAAGTTCGTCCTAGTAATATATGGACAAGAGGCGTATATTATGAAGGTCTTATGGCTCTATACGAGGTAGATAAGGATCAAAGATATATTGACTATACCGACATCTGGGGAAATTTTCACAAGTGGTTGTTAAGAGATGGTAAGAGTACCAGAAATGCAGACAACCAATGCTGCGGACAAGCTTATATCGCAAGATTCTTACAGACCGGTGACTCTACGAGACTGAGAGCCATTGTGGAAAACATCAATAGTCAAATGGAAGAAAAGACTGTTGACGCATGGACTTGGATTGATGCCATCCAGATGGCAATGCCTATTTATGCACAGCTTTATAAGATGACCGGCAACAAGAAATACATGGAGAAGGCCTGGAAGATGTATTGCTGGACAAGAAACGAATGTGGTGGCGGACTGTTCAACACAAAAGAGGGACTGTGGTGGAGGGATAAAGATTTTGTTCCTCCCTATCAAGAAAAAGACGGGAACAACTGTTACTGGAGCCGTGGAAACGGTTGGGTATATGCTGCGCTGGTAAGAACGATGGACCAGCTAAATCCTAAAGACAAGTACTTCAAACTGTTTAAGAAAGATTACTTGGCAATGAGTAAGGCTATCATCAAATGTCAGCGTGAAGATGGACTATGGAATGTGAGCATGGTGTCACCTATCACATTCGGTGGTAAGGAGATTACCGGCAGCTCCCTGTTCCTTTACGGTATAAGTTATGGAATTATGAAAGGATATCTTAACGAAACTACTTATCGTCCGGTTGCCGACAAGACATGGAGTGCGATTGCAAAAGACGCGATCCATAGAGATGGCTTCCTTGGTTATGTTCAGGGTACAGGAAAACAACCTAGCGATAGTCAGCCTGTAACTTATGACAGAGTACCGGATTTTGAAGATTTCGGAACAGGATGCTTCCTTCTTGGAGCTGCAGAATACTACAAATTACTTTTAAAATAACAAAAAAAAGAGAGGTAATCTATACAATCTGTCCAAAATAGACTTATATTTGCAGCCAAATTTAAAATTAATACATTTCTTACTAGAAATTTAAAATTCAAGATAATGAAGAAATTATTATTCACAACATTGATGTTTTTCTGTAGTTTGGCCATTTCATTCGCTCAAGCTCCAGCCGGTAACGACAAACAGGCTGAAATAAAATTCGACCAGTTATCCCATGACTTTGGAACATTCAATGAGAAAGATGGAGTTGTAACCTGTGTCTTTACGTTTACGAATGTAGGTGGAGCACCATTGGTTATTAATCAAGCTGTCGCAAGTTGCGGATGCACAGTTCCCGACTGGTCTAAGAAACCCATTATGCCAGGGAAAAAGGGTGAGATAAAAGTAACATACAATGGCAAAGGAAAGTTTCCCGGACACTTTAAAAAGACCATTACTGTTAGGACGAATGGAGTAACAGAGATGACTCGTCTTTACATTGAAGGAACGATGAATGCTGATGACGGGAAATAAATAGATTCACGATATAACGAAAAAAGGAGGGAAAATGACATCAGTCTTTTCCCTCCTTTTTTGCTATATCATTAAGAACTTTTTAATATGAAAGCGATAAACCAAGAGAGGCATACTCTTTATATTGCCAGTATCCGTAATTACGATCACGTGTTGCACCATCATCAAATCTTGGATAAACAAAGATCTTGGCAGACAAATACTTACTCAACAATACTGTAAACGTATTCTCCCACTCTATTTCAGCTCTCTTATAGGTGGTATATCCGTAAAGTCTCGTTTCCCATTTAATCAACTTGTTAACATTCCATGTTAAACTGAATGTTGCTTCAGAACCGAAATCATTCAACGTATGGTGACCTTCATCTATTCCGTTTCGAGTAGCCAGTGAAACCCGGTCTACGTATTTGAAATTGTATGCTAACGGCGCCAAGTTGATACTTCCCGTAAGGACATTATTCTTTGTTGACACAGTATAATCCATACCTAAAGAGAAATTGAACGTGACAGGTGACAAGAAGTCGGAATAGACAAAATGGTCATTACTCCTATAACCTTTGGCAAACTGTGTGGTAGTAATGAGCTGGAAGGTATAATACCAACGATTTGCTGCCTGTAATCCGAGCTTTCCGGTATAGCGGATCTGGTCATTATTCGCTTTAAATTTATGTAAGGTATCACTCTCTGTCGTCTGGAATCCAAGTTTCAGTTCCAACTTATTCTCAAATTTAAGCCTTGACTTATTATTATAATTGGCTTCAATAGTAGCACTGGCAACCATCGAGTAATTATTCTCGCCACCTTTATACCAGTTATCAGTCACAAAGTTTTGTAGCAGCTGTAAATAATAGTCCCCTCTGTAATTCCAGAAATTAGGTTTTTTCACCACAACAGCCATTGGCACATCTGTCGGTTCTTCCGGTTTTGATGCAGTCTTCTCTGACAGCATGACATTCTGTTGAAAAGGTCTGTCTAAATCCTGTCGAATAGAACCATGTTGCTGAATTCTGCTCTCACTGTTAAGCACAAGATCCGGACGTTTAAGATATATATTCATCAGAGTACGGTCTACATCTAATGCCAGATTAGAATGTAAAGAGGTACTGTCAGGAGTGTCTAGATTAAAAGCATTACCGGCTACGGAGTGAAAGAAGGTAAGTGGCTCAAAGAGATGAAATGTCTTGATATTATTGCGAGCTAAAGAATCATATTTCAGCTGGATAGAATCCAACTTATTCTTATAAGCAACCAGAGAATCTACATAGGCTTGTTGAATCATTGTCGTATCATTGCGGCTGTGACGCTTGTAGGTACGATCGACATGGCGGATCTTCGCAGAAGAATCAATCGAAATGAATAACATTGAAATTATTAGCAGATAAAAATACTTCATATTCATTTTTTTGTAATATGGGTGCAAACTTACATATTTTTTTTGAGATATTACACACTAATGAGCATAAGGTATCATAAAAAATAATAGAAATAGATGAGATTTCGTATTTTTTTTGTAATTTTGCACCTTGATTTATTATAATTATCGAAAAATAATCAAAACATTATAATCGTGGCAGAAACAAAGTATATATTCGTCACTGGCGGTGTTGCTTCCTCACTTGGAAAAGGAATCATCTCATCGTCTATCGGAAAGCTCCTGCAGGCAAGGGGTTACAACATTACAATTCAAAAGTTTGACCCGTATATTAACATTGACCCGGGTACATTAAATCCCTACGAACACGGCGAATGCTATGTTACAGTAGACGGGCATGAAGCAGATCTCGATTTAGGCCATTACGAGAGATTCACAGGTATTCAGACAACAAAGGCTAACAATATCACAACAGGACGCGTTTACAAATCTGTTATTGACAAAGAAAGACGTGGAGATTATCTAGGAAAGACTATTCAGGTTATACCACATATCACGGATGAGATCAAACGTAATGTTAAACTGCTAGGACAGAAGTACCATTACGATTTTGTCATCACGGAAATTGGAGGTACGGTAGGTGACATTGAGTCTCTACCCTACTTAGAAAGCATACGTCAGTTAAAATGGGAGTTAGGCAAGAATGCTCTTTGTGTTCACCTTACTTACGTTCCTTATCTGGCTGCAGCGAAAGAGCTTAAAACAAAACCAACCCAGCACTCAGTCAAGGAGTTGCAAAGTGTCGGAATACAGCCGGACATTCTAGTACTTCGTGCAGAGCATCCCCTGAATGATAACCTCCGTAAAAAAGTTGCCAACTTCTGTAATGTAGATTTTGATGCTGTGGTACAGAGTGTTGACATGCCGACAATATACGAAGTTCCTATAAGAATGCAGGAACAAGGTCTTGACGTTACCATCTTAAAGAAGATGGGATTGGAGATTGGTGAAACTCCAGGACTCGGACCTTGGCGTGAATTCTTGGATCGTCGTCATAAGGCTACAGACATTGTTAACATAGGACTGGTAGGCAAATATGACCTTCAGGATGCATATAAGAGTATCTTGGAGTCGCTTTCGCAAGCCGGAACATATAATGATCACAAGGTGAAGGTGACTTTCATTAATAGCGAGAAGCTTAATGAGAATAACGTGAAAGAGCAACTAGCCGGACAGGATGGTGTTGTAATATGTCCGGGATTCGGTCAAAGAGGAATTGAAGGAAAGATTATCGCTTGCCATTATACACGTGCTAATGATATTCCTACTTTCGGTATTTGCCTTGGTATGCAGATGATGGTTATAGAATTCGCCCGTAACGTACTCGGATATCCAGATGCCAACAGTAGGGAAATGGATGAAAAGACCGAATACAATGTCATTGACATCATGGAGGATCAGAAGAACATCACCAACATGGGTGGTACAATGCGTCTAGGTGCTTACGAATGCGTATTGAAACAAGGCACCAAGGTTTTCGACATTTATAAAAAGGAACATATACAGGAACGTCACCGTCATCGTTATGAATTCAACAATGCTTTTCAGAAAGAATATGAAAAGCTAGGTATGATGTGTGTCGGTAAAAACCCCGAAAGCGACTTGGTGGAAATTGTAGAGATACCTTCTTTGAAATGGTATATCGGAACACAATTCCATCCGGAATATTCTAGTACGGTCCTAAAACCACATCCATTGTTCCTTGATTTCATTAAGACAGTTATCGCAAATAAAAAATAAACGACACAAACAAAATGGATAAAAACAGCATAATAGGCTTTTCGCTTATCGCCGCGTTACTTATAGGATTCAGCTATTTCAGTCAACCGTCAAAGGAACAACAGGCACAAAATGCCAAGAATGACTCGATACAAAAGGCTGCACAACAAAGGTTAGACAGACAGCAAAGAGATGTTGCCGCAAAAGGATCGGAAAAGCTTGCTGCTATAAACGATACTACTGGGCTATTTTATACATCAAAGATTGGAACAAGTAAACAAATTGTCCTAAAAAACAGTAAGGTCGTTCTAACATTTGACACACATGGCGGCACAATCTCTAAAGCCCAGATATTAGGGTTTAAGAATAACAGAGGAGACGGTAACGACATCACGCTCTTCGACGGTAAGGACCAGAAGATGAAGTTTATGTTGGCGGGGAAGAGTGAGAATATCATCACGGATGAATTATTCTTTGAACCTACTAATGTAACAGACTCAACAGTAACAATGACTACCAAAGCCAAAAACGGAGGAACACTGAACATTGATTACAAACTGCATAATGATTACCTGGTCGATATGAATGTCAGTGTCAAAGGCCTTGATGGCGTATTTGCTCCGAATTATGACAAATTCGATATTCAATGGACAGACAAGGTTCGTCAACAAGAAAAGGGATTTACTTTCGAAAACCGATATTCTACACTTACTTACAAAGAGGCTGATGGAGGAACGGATTATTTGAATGAAACCAAGATGGTGAGTGACAAACCATGTGAAAAAGCTCTTGACTGGGTAGCATTCAAAAACCAATTTTTCAGTTGTGTTCTCATCTCCAAGACACAGTTTGCGGCAAATTCACTGCTGACAAGTGTTCCATTAGAGAAAGGATCAAACTATCTTAAGCAGTATGGAGTCAAGCTTAAAACGAACTTTGACCCAACCGGAAAACAGGCAACACAGATGGTTATGTTCTTCGGACCAAATAAGTTCAGACTTCTGCAGGACATGGATAATGTGAGTGGTGTCAACAAAGATCTCAACATGGAACAATTGGTCTATCTTGGTTGGCCTCTATTCCGCATCATCAACCGTTGGTTTACCCTTTACGTATTCGACTGGCTTACAAACCTCAATATCAATATGGGTATTGTACTATTGATTATCACTCTTATACTGAAAGTGATCACATACCCACTTGTAAAGAAGAGTTATATGTCGAGCGCCAAGATGCGCGTGCTCAAACCGAAAATAGAAGAACTGACTAAGGATCTTAACGGACCGGATGACAGCATGAAGAAGCAACAGGAGACGATGTCCATCTATAGTAAATATGGTGTCAGTCCTCTAAGCGGGTGCATGCCTATGCTTATTCAGATGCCAATCTGGATTGCGATGTTCAACTTTGTTCCAAACGCGATTGAGTTACGTGGTGAGAGCTTCTTATGGATAAAAGACTTGTCTACTTATGACCCGATTCTGGAATGGGGAACAAACATTTGGGGTATTGGTGATCACTTAAGTTTGACCTGCGTTTTATTCTGTATTGCCAATGTTCTTTACAGTGTCATGAGTATGCGTCAACAAAAAGATCAGATGGTAGGAAGTCAAGCTCAACAGATGAAGATGATGCAATGGATGATGTATCTGATGCCAGTCATGTTCTTCTTCATGTTTAACGATTATTCTTCCGGACTAAACTACTACTATTTCATATCTCTATTTTTCAGTGCAGCAATCATGTGGACTCTAAGAAAGACAACTAACGACGAAAAGTTACTGTCCATTTTGGAAGCACGATATAAAGAAAATGAGAAAAATCCCAAGAAGGTCAGTGGCATGGCTGCACGTCTTTCTGCCCTGCAAAAACAGCAGGAGGAGATACAGAAACAACGTGGTGATCTGAATAAGAAAAAAAAGGATTTCTTCGATAAGAATAAAGGGAAATAAGTATATTCAAAATTTAAAATGAATAAAACTATACTAATTGCTGCCGCTCTCATCCTGAGCGGCAGTTTCGCTAAAGCACAAAGCGACGTGAAAAATGAACCTATAGGGAAGAGTTCTCTAACATTGAAAAGTGACCTTATGACACCTGAGGTGTTGTGGTCAATGGGACGTATAGCCTCAGCTACTGCGTCTCCCGACGGCAAGATGATAGCCTACCAAGTAGGCTACTATAGTGTAAAACAGAATAAGGGACATCAGGTTATCTGTGTCATCGACCCTAACGGAAAGAATAACAGGCAGCTTACTGTCAGTGCCAAGAGTGAAACAGACCCTGCATGGATTGATGGAGGCAAACGCATCGCATACTTAAGTAGCGAAAGTGGAACTAATCAAGTGTGGAGTATGAATCCAGATGGCAGCAATCGTAAACAGCTGTCAAACTCGAAGGATGATATCGAAGGATTTAAGTTCTCACCTGACGGTAAACATGTTATATTAATCAAACAGATTGGATATCATGACATCATCAAAGAGAATCCTTCTGATTTACCAAAGGCAACAGGAAGAGTTATTACCGACTTAATGTACCGCCACTGGGATGAATATGTGGAGACTATCCCCCACCCGTTCCTTGCTGATGTCAAAGACGATAAGATTACTAATGAAAATGATATACTAAAAGGTGAACCATTTGAATGCCCTATGAAACCTTTTGGTGGCATTGAACAGGTTGAATGGAATCCAAATTCTAAATCTATCGCTTACACATGCCGCAAAAAGACCGGACGTGATTACGCTATCTCTACAGATGCGGATATTTATCTGTATGACATCATTACAAAACAGACGAAGAATCTGTGTAAACCTGCTGACTTCAAACCGATCGAAGTGGATGCATGTACCTCCATGCAGAAACAGCAGATCAATGATCCGAAAAATGCAGATTTAAACTTGGGATACGATGTCAATCCTAAATTCTCCCCCGATGGACAATATGTAGCTTGGCAGAGCATGGCACGCGACGGATATGAAAGCGACCGCAACAGACTCTGCATCTATAATTTCGCCACAGGTAAAAAGAGTTATGTGACAGAGTCTTTTGACTCTAACGTAGAAGACTACTGTTGGGCTTCAGACTCGAAAAATCTTTTCTTCATCGGATGCTGGCATGCTTGTATCAACCTGTACCAGACTAACCTCAAAGGACAAGTTCAGAAGCTGACTGACGGTTGGAATGACTATGCTTCAGTGGCTCTTGCAAACAATGGGAAAAAGCTTCTGACCCTACGTCATAGCATCAGTCAGGCTAACGAAATATACATGGTCAACCCTGGAAAGAAGACGGATATAAAACAAATCACGTTTGAGAATAAGGAGATCTATGACCAGATTACGATGGGTAAAGTAGAGGAACGCTGGGTGAAGACAACTGACGGGAAAGAAGAACAATGCTGGATTATTTTACCTCCCCATTTTGACCCCAACAAGAAATACCCTACATTATTATATTGTGAGGGCGGACCTCAAAGTCCTGTAAGTCAGTTCTGGAGCTTCAGATGGAACTTCCAGATAATGGCTGCCAACGGATATGTGATCGTTGCCCCCAACCGTCATGGTCTTCCTGGTTATGGCTCCGCATGGAACGAGCAGATAAGCGGTGACTGGACAGGACAATGTATTGACGACTATCTAAGTGCTATTGACGATGCGTGCAATAACCTCCCATTCGTAGACAAGAACAAATTGGGATGCGTTGGTGCAAGCTTCGGAGGATATAGTGTTTATTATCTTGCAGGCCATCACAACAAAAGATTCAAATGCTTCATCGCTCACGATGGTGCTTTCAATCTGGAATCGATGTATACAGACACAGAAGAAGAATGGTTCAGCAATTGGGAATATGGAACAGCCTACTGGAACAAACAGAACTGTCCGGAAGCGATCAAGACGTATGCCAATTCTCCTCATCTAGCTGTTGACAAATGGGATACTCCTATCCTATGTATTCACGGCGAAAAAGATTACAGAATACTTGCCAATCAAGGGATGGGCGCATTCAATGCTGCACGTATGAGAGGCATTCCGGCAGAATTGTTACTATTCCCTGATGAGAATCACTGGGTATTAAAACCACAGAATGGCATTCTATGGCAACGTACATTCTTTGACTGGTTGGCTAAATGGTTGAAATGATAATAACAAACACATAATTTTATGACTGAAATAATAATAAAGAAACTAAGTGACTCCAAGGGAGCACGATGGACAGCACTATTAATAGTATCCTTCACCATGATGATGGGCTACTTCCTCACAGATGTGATGTCACCTCTTGAGAATATGCTTGAAACATCTTGCGCTCAAGGTGGTATGGGATGGACTAGCTCCGAATACGGATTTTTCTCAGGCTCATACGGTATCATCAATGTCTACTTGTTTATGCTCTTCTTCGGTGGCATTATTCTCGACAAAATGGGAATACGTTTCACAGGTAGTATGGCTAGTTCCCTGATGGTGATTGGTGCCTTCATTAAATTCTACGCCATCGCTTTTATTTCTCCGGAAGGAACCACCTATGTCAATCTGCCTATGTTCGGACTTGACCATGCTATGGTAAAGAATCAAATGCTTTTAGCATCATTAGGATTCAGCATTTTCGGTGTAGGTTGCGAGATAACAGGTATAACAGTTTCTAAGATTATTACTAAATGGTTTACCGGTCACGAACTAGCGTTAGCAATGGGAATACAAGTAGCACTGGCACGTCTTGGTACCGCAGGCGCCTTGAGTATCAGTGTTCCAATAGCAAAGAGCTTCAGTTTGTCTACTCCGATCCTTTTCGGGGCATCAATGCTCTGCATAGGTCTTTTAGCTTTCTTCACATACTGTATCATGGATAAGAAACTTGAAGCCTCAACAGATGCTATCAATGCAAAAAACAATACAGAGGAAGAAGACGGATTTAAGTTCAAAGACCTGGGACTTATTTTCAAGAACCCGGGATTCTGGCTTATCACCCTTCTTTGCCTGCTTTTCTATTCCGGAGTTTTCCCCTTCCTTAAGTTTGCAACGAAGTTGATGATATTCAAATATGGAGTCAACGAGACTTGGGCGGGAAATATACCTGCGATTCTACCATTTGGCACGATCCTGCTCACTCCCCTGTTCGGTTCTATTTACGACCGCATGGGCAAAGGTGCGAACCTGATGATTATTGGTTCGGTCATGTTAGCCGCTGTACATATTGTCTTTGCTTTGCCTATTTTAAATACAGGATGGTTTGCCATTATCATCATGGTTATCCTAGGTGTGGCATTCTCACTTGTGCCCAGTGCGATGTGGCCTTCGGTACCAAAGATCATACCCATGAAACAGCTGGGATCCGCTTATGCTATCATCTTTTATATCCAGAATATCGGACTGACAATGGTGCCAATGCTTATCGGTAATATTCTTGAGAAGTATTCAAAACAAACCTTACCGAACGGGACAACGACCTATGACTTTACAATACCTATGATGATTTTTGCACTCTTCGGTATTGTCGCAATCATATTGGCAGTATCGTTGAAGATATTGGATTCTAAGAAACACTATGGCCTCCAACAGGCAAACGTAAAAAAATAATATTTTATTCAGAGAATTGATTACATCATGGTTATGGATGAACATCCAGAGCCATGATGTAATCGTTCATATAGTATCCATTTCCTATTTCAAAATCTCCTTCTGAGATTTTATACATACCCATCTTCTGATAGAACTGTAAAGCTATATTCTGACGGTTTACATTCAGTTCAATTCGACATGGTCCCATTGGATGAAGAGACTTGACAACCTCGACAGCATAGAGGAATAACTGTTTCCCATATCCATGACCTTGACAATCTGGCAAGACATAGATTTTCTGCAGATGATAGACATCAGTTCCCTGTGGCTGTACTGACACATATCCAACTGGCTTACTTCCATGATAAGCTATATAATAGCTATGCCCCAATTCCATCATCTGACTACGCAGACTGGGAAGTGAATACATCCAGTCCATCATAAAATCAATCTGCTGTTGCGAGATTATCTCTTTGTACGTCGCAGGAAATGTCTGCTTTGCCAAAGCTTGAATCAAAACAATATCATCAACCGATGCTTTTCTTATCTCCAACATGACACGATCATTTTACTTTACCGTTATATGGAAACACCCTTGTTTAACCTCATACTTAATGTAACAATGCCCGTTCTTACGCATATCATTAAGCACCTCCGACAATACCCACTTGAGCGTGTCATTTCGTACCTTGTGACGAGGAGGACCAGCAGGATCTTCTATAGTTTTATAGCGGTTATAACAGACATCAAATGTCGTTCCATAAAGATGGCAACTATTCTGAGTAGCATTTCCATTATGGCCGCGTAATTTCTCTACATCAGCCTTACTTCTCATCACACTTGTAACAATGATCTTATGAAGAGGTATTCCTTTTATCGTCAAGGAATCATAAAAGTTTCGTCCTATCTGTTGTAACATCTCCGAAGCTTTCGGAACAAGATACGGTATACTACTATTCAAACGGTCTATGTAAAAGAAAGGATTGCTGCCCACAAACACAAGTTCTTTTTTTCTTTGTTCTGCCTCTTCACCGTTGGCAACAGGCTTAACACCATATTTCGTTGCTGATGCCATTTGTACATCATTAAAGTCAGGGAAAGCATCACGGAAACATTGAACACTGTATATACGGTGTTTAACAGGATTACCAAGAGAATCAAAGAATATTGATTTGATTTTTTTATCGGATTGTTCGACTTTTTCTGTATTGGTATTTCTCTCAGATTTCATCGTTAAGCTATCAGAATCAGACCTCAAAGCCACTTCCTTATTTTTCGGCTGAGTCACTGAAGGAGAAACACATCTGATGATTGCCAATACGATAACTACGATACCAAACCCTAATATATATTGTTTCTTGGTTACTTTCATAAAAAATTGCTCTTGTGCGGGCACAAAGATAAGAAAAAGCGTCGAAATATGAAACGGATTTTGTAATTTTGCACCCAAATTTAAATTAAATATAACAGGTGATAGAAAAACATATCGTTTTAGAAGACATTGACCCCGTTACTTTTTACGGTGTTAAAAACAGTCATCTGCAAATGATAAAGGCACTTTATCCAAAGTTAAGGATTGTGGCGCGTGATAATGTCATTCGAGTTTTGGGTGATGAAGAGGAGATGTGTGCATTCGAGGAGAATGTGGAAACGATCCGTAAGCATTGCCTGAAATATAACTCACTCACAGAAGAGAGCATCATTGACATCATTAAGGGAAAAAAGACACGTGAAGACAGTGTTGAAGGAGTGCTGGTATACAGCGTCTCTGGACGTCCGATTAAGGCACGCAGTGAGAACCAACAAAAACTTGTCGATGCCTTTTCAAATAAAGACATGATGTTTGCCATAGGTCCTGCGGGTAGTGGCAAAACCTATACTAGTATCGCCCTCGCTGTAAAGGCTCTTAAAGAAAAATCTATTAAGAAGATTATCCTCAGTCGTCCGGCCGTTGAAGCTGGTGAGAAACTGGGATTCCTGCCGGGTGACATGAAAGACAAGATAGACCCTTACCTACAGCCTATATATGATGCTTTGGAAGATATGATTCCTGCCACAAAATTGCAGGACATGATGGAAAAGCATATCATACAGATCGCCCCACTGGCATTCATGCGCGGACGAACGCTGAGTGATGCGGTAGTGATACTTGACGAAGCTCAAAACACCACCTCAGCCCAGATTAAGATGTTTCTGACACGTATGGGATGGAACACAAAGATGATTGTGACAGGGGATACTACTCAGATAGACCTTCCTTCTTCACAAAAGAGCGGTCTCATTGAGGCGATGTCCATCCTGAAAAATGTGAAAGGGATTGAATTCATCAATATGAATCAAAAAGATATCGTAAGACATAAACTTGTGACACGCATAGTTAACGCTTATGACATCCATGACAAGGAACTAAAACAATTAAAAGAAAATAAGAATGAAAGCATTAACCAGAACTGACTTCAACTTTAATGGTCAGAAGAATGTTTACCACGGCAAAGTTCGTGACGTGTATGATATCAACGATGACCTTATCGTAATGGTCGCTACCGACCGTATCTCTGCATTCGATGTTATCCTGCCTAAGGGTATTCCTTTCAAAGGACAAGTGCTTAACCAGATTGCTGCCAAGTTCCTTGATGACACTGCAGATATCGTGCCGAACTGGAAATTGGCTACTCCGGATCCAATGGTCACCGTAGGTCTGAAATGTGAAGGATTCCGTGTAGAGATGATCATCCGCAGTATCCTTACTGGTTCAGCTTGGAGAGAGTACAAAAATGGTTGTCGCGAACTGTGTGGAGTAAAACTACCTGATGGCATGAAGGAAAACGAGCGTTTCCCGGAGCCAATCATCACCCCTACAACAAAGGCAGACGAAGGTCACGATCTGAACATCTCAAAAGAAGAGATCATTGCACAGGGTCTCGTAAGCAAGGAAGACTATGAGCAAATGGAAACATACACTCGTCAGATATTCCAACGTGGTTCCGAAATTGCTGCGAAACAGGGTCTTATCCTTGTTGACACAAAATATGAATTTGGCAAACGTGACGGTAAAGTTTATCTCATCGATGAGATTCATACTCCAGACAGCAGCCGTTACTTCTATGCAGATGGATATGAGGAAAAATTCAAGAATGGTGAACCGCAGAAGCAACTCTCTAAGGAGTTCGTTCGTCAGTGGCTCATCGAGCACAACTTTATGAATGAACCGGGTCAGACGATGCCAGAGATCACCGACGAATACGCTGATAGCGTAAGTGAGCGTTATATCGAACTATACGAGCATATCGTTGGTGAGAAGTTCCAGAAAGCTTCTGATGATGCCGACCTTGCTGCACGCATCGAAAAGAACGTATCAGAATACCTAGCAAATAGAAAATAAATAATGTATAAGCAAGAAGAGATAAAACCTTACGACGCAAAGGAAGATAAAGGTAAGCAGGTGGAGCAGATGTTTAACAGCATCGCCCACTCTTACGACTTTCTGAATCATAAGTTGTCGATGGGTATCGACTACGGATGGAGAAAGAAAGCCATACGACAACTCCAACCTTTTGCGCCTAAAAGTATTCTCGATATTGCTACAGGAACAGGAGATTTTGCAATACTGGCATCACGTATGCTACAACCCACACAGCTTGTTGGAGCAGACATCAGTGAAGGAATGATGGAGATCGGCCGCAAAAAGACTCAAAGTCTGGGACTCGAAAAAGTCATCTCTTTTAAGAAGGAGGACTGCATGAATTTGTCATTCGAAGAGAATACGTTCGACGCAGTGACAGCCGCATTTGGCATTCGCAACTTCGCTGATCTGGACAAAGGATTGAAAGAGATGTGCAGAGTACTAAAGCCAGGTGGTCATCTCAGTATTGTAGAACTATGTGAGCCTGCTCATTTTCCAATGAAACAGTTGTTTAGCTTATATTCACATACCGTGATGCCTGCATTTGGACGACTGATTTCAAAAGATGTTAACGCTTATAAATACCTCATCGCAACAATGGAGGCATTCCCTCAGGGAGAAAAGATGGTAGAGATTCTGAAGGACGCCGGATTCAGCGAGGCCCGATTCCACAGAATGACATTCGGTATATGCACAATGTACTTAGCAACTAAATAACATAACTTTAAACGTATGGATAAATATGGATTAATTGGTTTTCCACTAGGACACTCGTTTTCTATTAGTTATTTCAATGAGAAATTTCAAAACGAGGGTATTGATGCAAAATATATGAACTTTGAAATTCCTGTCATAGAGAATCTACCTGTTATATTGGCCTCCAATCCCGAGTTGAAAGGACTTAATGTGACAATCCCTTACAAGGAAAAAGTGATAGGATATCTTGATGACCTCAGTGCTGAGGCTCGCGCTATCGGTGCGGTGAATGTCATCAAAGTAACGAGGAAAGGTGGAAAATCCATTCTGAAAGGTTACAACTCCGATGTGATAGGATTTACGAGGAGTATAGAGCCCATGCTTGAGAAATTTCATAAGAAAGCACTCATTCTTGGTACCGGTGGAGCGTCAAAAGCTGTCAATTATGGTTTGAAATCTCTCGGCCTTGAAACACAGTTTGTGAGCCGAACATCACAAAAAGGTTGTATTTCTTATAATGCCATCACTCCCGAGCTTATCAAAGAGTACAATGTCATTGTCAACTGTACCCCACTGGGTATGTATCCTAATTCAAATGAATGCCCCGACCTGCCTTACGAGGCTATGGACAGTCACACCATCCTTTACGACCTGATATATAATCCCGACGAGACCTTATTTATGCAGAAAGGTGCAGCCAAGGGAGCTACCGTCAAAAACGGACTAGAGATGCTTCTTCTCCAAGCTTTCGCAAGCTGGGAGTTTTGGCACAGTAATGATTAAAAATAAACAACAAGATTATGGACAAGCAACAAAGATATATGATGCGCGGTGTGAGTGCTGCAAAAGAAGATGTACACAACGCAATAAAGAACATTGACAAAGGTATATTTCCACAGGCATTCTGCAAAATCATCCCTGACATTCTTGGCGGTGATCCTGACTATTGTAACATCATGCATGCCGATGGTGCCGGAACCAAGTCATCGCTAGCTTACATGTATTGGAAAGAGACCGGCGATCTGTCTGTTTGGAAAGGTGTGGCTCAAGATGCACTGATCATGAATACAGACGACCTTCTCTGCGTCGGAGCTGTTGACAACATTCTTGTGTCAAGCACGATTGGACGCAATAAGATGCTTATTCCCGGTGAAGTAATATCTGCCATCATCAATGGTACGGACGAACTTCTTCAACAGATGCGCGAGATGGGGATCGGCATTTATGCTACGGGAGGAGAGACAGCAGACTTGGGCGACCTTGTTAGAACGATCATCGTCGACTCTACGGTAACCTGTCGTATGAAACGCTCTGATGTTATCGACAATGCAAATATTCATCCTGGAGATGTTATTGTAGGACTTGCATCTTACGGACAAGCATCTTATGAGAATCAATATAACGGTGGTATGGGTAGCAACGGCTTGACAAGTGCCCGCCATGACGTGTTCGCTAAATATCTTGCAAGCAAATATCCGGAAAGTTATGATAAGGCTGTTCCTGATGAGCTCGTCTACAGCGGAAGCTACCGACTGACCGATCCTGTAAAAGATGCTCCGGTGAATGCAGGACAACTCGTCTTGTCACCAACCCGCACTTATGCTCCTGTTATCAAGAAAGTACTAGACGAATTGAAACCTGAGATCCACGGTATGGTACACTGTACAGGAGGAGCACAGACGAAAGTGATGCATTTTGTTAGTGACAACTGCAAGGTTATCAAGGATAACATGTTTCCAGTTCCGCCTCTGTTCAAAGTCATTGATGAGGAAAGCGGTACGGACTGGAAGGAGATGTACAAGGTGTTCAACATGGGACACCGTATGGAGATCTATGTAAGACCGGAGATTGCAGAGAAAGTTATTGCCATCAGTAAGAGTTTTAATATTGATGCTCAGGTTGTGGGCCATATCGAAGAGGGAAAACGTTCACTTACCATCAAATCAGAGTTCGGGGAGTTTAATTACGATTAACCCGTACATACACATTCAGATTATTTAAAAATATAAATATGCCGGTAAACAATAGCATACTTGAGAAATTAGAAGGACTGGAAAGTCGTTATCATGAAGTAGCGACTCTCATTACGGACCCTGCTGTGATTGTCGACCAACAGCGTTATGTGAAGCTCACCAAGGAATATAAAGATCTGGGTGACATTATGAAAGCACGTGAACGCTATATTCAATGCCTCAACTCGATTGAAGAGGCTAAAGACATCATGGCTAACGAGTCTGATCCAGAGATGAAAGAGATGGCTCGTGAAGAGTTGTCGATCAATGAAGACTTGCAGCCGAAAATCGAAGAAGAAATTAAACTACTGCTTATCCCGGCCGACCCTGAAGACGGCAAGAATGTAGAAATGGAAATACGCGGAGGAACAGGTGGTGACGAAGCTGCACTGTTTGCCGGTGACCTTTTCCGCATGTATCAGAAATTCTGTGAGTCGAAAGGATGGAAGCTATCGGTAACAAGCGTCAGCGAAGGTGCCGTTGGTGGATATAAGGAAATTGACTTTTCCGTAAGCGGTGAAAATGTTTATGGTGTCCTAAAATATGAATCAGGAGTACATCGTGTACAGCGTGTTCCCGCCACGGAAACACAGGGACGCATGCACACAAGTGCTGCTACAGTCGCCGTACTACCGGAAGCAGAAGCGTTTGAGGTACATATCAATGAAGGTGATATCAAATGGGATACCTTCCGAAGCAGTGGTGCAGGTGGTCAGAATGTGAACAAGGTGGAATCGGGTGTTCGTCTACGTTACCCTTGGAAAAACCCCAACACAGGAGAAATTGAAGAGATTCTCATCGAATGTACAGAGACCCGTGACCAGCCTAAAAATAAGGAACGTGCTTTGTCACGTCTGCGTACTTATATCTATGACCACGAACATCAGAAATATCTTGATGACATAGCCAGTCGCCGTAAAACATTGGTAAGCACAGGAGACCGTTCTGCCAAGATACGCACCTATAACTTTCCACAAGGACGTGTCACAGATCATCGTATCGGATATACAGTCCATGACCTCAACGGGTTTATGGGCGGTAACATACAAGACTGCATCGACCATCTGACAGTGGCAGAAAATGCAGAAAGAATGAAAGAATCCGAGTTGTAAAACACGAATAAGCCCAAGATAGAACATTAAAAGATGACAACTAACGACCTATTTTATCAAATCAAGAAGAAGGAATCATTCCTATGTGTCGGTTTGGATACCGACATCAAAAAAATCCCCCAGCATCTGTTAAGCGAAGATGATCCAATCTTCGCCTTCAACAAAGCAATCGTTGACGCAACAGCTGACTATTGCATAGCCTACAAGCCCAATCTGGCTTTCTATGAAAGTGCCGGAGCTAAAGGGGTCATTGCTTTCGAGAAAACAGTAAAATATATCAAGGAAAACTATCCTGAACAGTTTATCATCGCAGATGCCAAACGTGGAGATATTGGAAACACATCAGCAATGTACGCCCGTTCATTCTTCGAGGAATATGGCGTTGACGCTCTGACTGTAGCACCATATATGGGTGAAGACAGTGTGACACCATTCCTAAACTACAAGGACAAATGGGTCATTCTGCTGGCTTTGACAAGCAACAAGGGTTCATACGACTTCCAGACCATGGAGGATAAAGACGGTGAGCGTCTGTTTGAAAAGGTCTTGAAGCGTTCACAGCAGTGGGGTGATAAGAACAACATGATGTATGTGGTTGGAGCTACACAAGGAGAGATGTTTAAAGACATCCGAAAAATTGCCCCTGATCATTTTCTGCTTGTCCCCGGAGTAGGAGCACAAGGAGGAAGCCTGAGTGAGG
>DAIOSW010000024.1:0-22091 GCA_036752365.1 Prevotella sp. | reverse complement strand
AGGTATGTCCGACAATGTATTTACTCCTACAGACATTCCGCCATACGTGGAGAAGTGGGCCAAGCGCAACGGTTGTAATATGACACCTGTAGTGACCAGTCCATACTATCCGCCATATTGCACTATTGGATACTATGCGGTACCTACAAGAAAAATATGGAAAGGCGGACTGAATGGAACAATGGTAGAGCTGGTAACAATAACCAACAAAGGACACTGGTATTGTGATGATCCAGGATGTCTTTTAGCAAGTGTAGAGATTTGGAAATTCGTAAAGAATTACACTACAAAGACCGGTCAAACCACTGATATCAATAATACGACGAAGAAGGCAAGTAACGAAATAACATCACAAAAAACATATAATATTGCGGGCCAAGCTGTATGTAATAACAGTCAAGGGCTACGTATTATCAAAAAGACTTTTGCTGACGGAACCTCTCAAACGAAGAAGATCTTCAGATAAGATAAGATGGTCGTTATTCAATGCCGATAGTAATAATTAATATTGCTATCGGCATTTTTACATTAAATGTAAACAACTATAATTTATCAAAAATCAAATCAAAAAAGTTACAAATCACGGTACTTGATCATAATTTATTCATATTTTTGTTTTCGATAATGTTTTGAACTGATAAGTATTATAAAATTATCAGAGGCACATCTAAAGGGAAGGAAGCCAGCCCTATGACTCAAGCTATCAGAACATTCAATGAAACAAAAACCAGACTTATATGGCTAGTGAAAGGAGGAGGATTATCTACATCTAAGATAAATAACTTACCAGAGGCGACTGTTACACACAAAGTGATGGAGCCCTGTTTTTAATCAAAATAATTTTATTTAAATCAAGTACAATGAAAGAACTTAAAATGTTTATCAACGGAAAATTCGTTGATAACAAATCAGGAAAATGGATTGACGTACTAAACCCGTCAACAGAAGAAGTCATCAGTCGTCAGCCGGAAGGCACTGAAGAAGATGCTGCAGCTGCAGTGGATGCAGCTCAAAAGGCTCAGTTGAAATGGGAGAAGATTGCGGCAACAGAACGTGGGCAATGGCTTACAAAAATTGCCACTGGCATACGTAAACATAGTGAGGAGTTTGCTGACATCATTGTCCGTGAAGGTGGAAAGACACAGGCACTGGCAAAGGTCGAGGTTGCCGTCACTGCAGAATATTTCGATTATATGGCAGGATGGGCACGTCGTTATGAAGGTGAAATCATACAGAGCGACCGTACTAACGAGAACATTTTCTTATTTAAGAAACCTATCGGTGTAACAGCAGGCATTCTGCCCTGGAACTTCCCGTTCTTTCTGATTGCGCGTAAGGCTGCTCCTGCATTGGTAACAGGCAATACAATTGTGATGAAACCGAGTCAGCTGACACCGGAAAACATGTATCTATTCTCAAAAGTCTGTGAGGAAATCGGTCTTCCTGAGGGAATCATCAATATCATTTATGGTCGTGGCTCAGTGATAGGACACGCACTGGCCGGTAATCCGAAGGTTGGCATGGTCAGTCTGACCGGCAGTGTGACTGCCGGACAGCAAATTATGCTTGCTGCAGCACCGAATATCACAAAAGTTTCATTGGAACTCGGTGGAAAAGCTCCTGCTATTGTATTAAAAGATGCAGATATTGACCTTGCTGTTAAATCGATCATAGACTCTCGTATCATCAACACAGGTCAGGTGTGCAACAATGCTGAACGCGTATATGTACATAAGAGCATTAAGAATGACTTTATGCAGAAACTCATCAATGGATTCAAAGCAGTCAAGACTGGAGATCCTTCAAAGATTGTTGATCTTGACATGGGTCCAATGATTGAGAAGAAAGCTCTTGAGGCTGTGCTCGTAAAGGTAGAGAATGCTGTTAAACAAGGTTGTGGACTGATTTGTGGCGGACACCGTATAGGAGATAAAGGTTACTTTATTGAGCCAACAATCCTTGATGGTGCAAAACAGAAGATGGACATCATACAGCAGGAAACCTTTGGCCCGGTTCTGCCCGTAGTAGAATTCGAAAGCGACGACGAGGTTATTGAAATGGCAAACGACTGCGAATATGGGCTTACCTCATCTATCTACACAAGAGATCTGAATACTACCTTCAAGTTTATGCGTGAGCTGAAATTCGGTGAGACTTATGTAAACCGTGAGAACTTTGAGGCTATCCAAGGGTTCCACGCAGGTTGGCGTAAGTCGGGCATCGGTGGTGCCGACGGAAAACACGGACTGGAGGAATATCTTCAGACTCATGTGGTTTACCTTGACACTCAGTATTAATATCATATATAACAAGGGGCAGTCACAATGATTGCCCCTTTAATTAAACAAGAAAAGGAATGAAAATAGGTTTATTTGTCCCCTGCTACGTAAACGCACTGTTTCCCGAAGTAGGTGTGGCAACTTACAAATTGCTTAAACATCTTGATGTGGATGTTGACTACCCACTCCACCAGACATGTTGTGGTCAGCCTATGGCTAACGCCGGATTTGAGACCAAGGCAGTGCCGCTGGCTGAACGATTCGAAGAGATGTTTAAAGATTATGATTACGTTGTGGCTCCATCGGCCAGTTGTGCAGCCTTTGTAAAAATGAATTATCCAAGGCTTCTTGAAGGAAAACATTCCTGTATATCGAGTGATAAAATCATGGACGTTTGTGAATTCTTACATGATATTATAAAGGTGAAAAGCCTGCCAGGTAAGTTTCCTCACAAGGTTAGTCTACATAATAGTTGTCATGGTGTTCGCGAGTTAAATCTTTCATCGGCAAGTGAGCTGAACATTCCTAGTTACTCTAAGATTAAAAATCTACTGCAACTGGTAGAAGGTATTACCGTTTATGAACCAGACCATGTGGATGAGTGTTGCGGCTTTGGAGGTATGTTTTCTGTAGAAGAGTCGGCTGTCTCCGTACGTATGGGTACAGACAAAATCAACAACCATATTGCAACAGGGGCGGAATATATTACAGGACCGGACAGTTCCTGCCTGATGCACATGCAGGGAATAGCACGCCGAACTGATAGAGAGATTAAATTTATTCATGTCGTAGAAATTTTAGCTGCTGGATTATGAGCACAAAACATGCAATCGCCGCCGAACGCTTCCTCGCAGACAAAGAGGGTTCAACCTGGCACAATCAATCAATCGGATATGCTAGGACTAAACGTGATATTATGGCAAAAGAGATTCCGGAATGGGAACAACTGCGCGAGTTGTCGAGTGAAATAAAAAGGCACACGGTAACCCATCTGGATCATTATCTTGAGGAGTTTTCGAAACATGCGGAAGAAAATGGGGTCATTGTACACTGGGCAAAAGATGCGGAAGAACATAATAATATCGTATTCGATATACTCCAAGAACACAATGTAAAGAAGCTCGTCAAGAGTAAATCGATGCTTACCGAAGAGTGTAGGCTTAATGATTTTCTTTTCTCAAAAGGAATTGATGTTGTGGAGACAGACCTTGGCGAACGGATACTTCAATTAATGAACATACCCCCTTCGCACATAGTAATGCCAGCTATCCATATCAAACGGGAACAGGTGGGCAAGTTGTTTGAAGAAAAGCTGAACACTGAAAAGGGCAACTTTGATCCGACATACCTGACGCGCGCTGCAAGGATGCATCTGCGGAATGAGTTTATGACAGCCGACGCAGGTATGACCGGGGGCAATTTTGGAGTGGCAGCCACTGGAGATGTGGTTGTGTGTACCAATGAGGGGAATGCAGACATGAGTACTTCGATGCCGAAACTTCATATAGCCTCGATTGGTATCGAAAAGATTATCCCTAACTACGACTGTCTAAGCGTATTCGTTCGACTGCTGGCCAGATCGGCAACAGGACAACCCACAACAACATATACTTCACACTTCCGTAAAGCACGTCCGGGTGGAGAGATGCATATTGTACTTGTAGACAACGGTCGGAGTGACATCCTTGGAAACGCGGAACACTGGGAGACACTGAAATGTCTGCGTTGCGGTGCCTGCATGAATACCTGCCCTGTATACAGACGCAGTGGCGGATATTCTTATACCTATTTCATCCCAGGACCAATAGGTATCAATCTGGGCATGCTTCGTTCGCCTCAACAATATAGTGATAACGTTTCTGCCTGCTCACTCTGCTGTTCATGTGACAATGTATGTCCGGCAAAAGTAAATCTGTCTGAACAGATCTATCGATGGAGACAATCACTTGACTCTATCGGCAAGGCTGACCCGATGAAGAAGGTCATATCAAAAGGAATGACTTATCTCTTCGACCATCCGACAATATATCAGAAGAGCCTGTATTTAGCTCCTCTGATTAACGTAATGCCACGGTTTATGGTATACAACAGACTGAATGCATGGGGAGTAGGAAGAGAACTGCCCACTTTCGCAAAGGAATCATTCGAAGAAATGTGGAAAAAAGGTAAAATGAAATAGTTATGAGTAGCAAAGAAAGTATCTTATCAAATATAAGAAAAAACATCTCTCAGCAATTTGACATGCCTGACACTGAGATTAGCGGTATCAGATACGATGATACATTGAAACGGTTTATCGAGATAAGCAAGACGGTTGGTGGCAATGTGGAGATTCTGAACAGTGACGATGATATCAATAAGATAATAAGAAGGTGTTATCCTCATGCAAAGAAAATTGCATCAAATCTGGATGAGATAAAAATTGCCACAATCAATCCCGACAAATTAGAGAAGGCACAGGATCTTAATGACACAGATGTGACGGTAGTCAAAGGTGATGTGGGGGTAGCTGAAAACGGTTGTATCTGGATACCACAGGCAACAAAAGAAAAAGCTGCCTATTTTATATGTGAATACCTGGTGATTGTCATGAGTCGAAAGAATATTGTCAATAACATGCATGAAGCATATAAGAAGATAGAATTCAACGATTATGGTTTTGGATCTTTTATATCTGGACCATCCAAGACTGCGGACATAGAACAGGCCTTGGTGATGGGTGCACAGAGCGCACGAGGAGTAACTGTTATTCTCACGGAATAACATCTTTGAGATACGAGAACAGAAAAATCCCACATGCAGAAGTACTGCCTGTGGGATTTTTGATATAATAACGATGCCTATTCAGCAGAAACTTCTTTCTTTGTAGCCAGACTGACAACGATGATGGCAATGATAGATAATGGTAACGCGTAAAGTATAGGGTCGATGACCTGTATCGGATAACTGTTGATAAGCACATCACGACCAAACAAGGCTTTACAAATGCCAAAAGCTTCACTCTCTTTCTGATGAATGAAGATATAACAGAAAATCGATGCAAAGGCTCCTGTCCACAAACTTGCGAGTACTCCCTTACGCGTGGTTCGCTTCCAATAGAGCGCACAGAAATATGCCGGTAAAAAGGTTACAGCACACAATCCCATGAAGAAACTTGTACCACGGGCTATGATATCATTAGGAAGCATATAACAGATAATATAACTGACAATAATCGATATACCGACCCCAAGACGGATAACACGCGAATGTTTACTACCATTCTGACGGTATGAACCAACGATATCCGAACCTAAAGCAGTGCCCATTGTATGGAACTGTGAACTAAGTGTTGACATACTGGCAGAAAGAATACACAACATAAACAACGCAGAAAACCATGTCGGCATGGCATTATTGATAAAGTACGGTATAATCTTGTCAATATCCTTAATAAAATCGGTTGCTACCATACCCTGAGTCTTATAAAAATAGATATTACTCAATGCACCTGTATGATAGATAACACCTACAGTAACAAAAATGAACAGGCTTCCAATAAAAACACCACGCTTTAACTCATTTGAACTTTTCACCGTCATAAAACGTACAACAAGCTGTGGCTGTGCCAGACAACCAATACCAACTCCCATAATGAGGGAAGTAACAAGCGTATACCACTGCGGTGAACCGCACAGAGGCATTGCCGTCCATCCTTGATGTCCCAAGGTTTTAAACTTATCCGGAACAAGAGGAGCCATATCTGTCAGTTGACGATTGGCTTCTGTAAAACCCATGTGGAGGACATTGTGGAACAGATAATAGATAAGGAAAAGCATACAGACAAACATGATGACAGCCTGCAATGCATCTGTGTACATCACTCCCTTAATACCACCCGCTATAACGTAAGCTGCTATCACAAGTGTGAAGATCAAAAGAGAAATATTATAGTCTACATGGAAGATCTCCTCAAGAAAGACTGCCCCACCTTTCATTACCACTGCTGCATAAATAGGCATAGCAAGAAATATGACAACGGCAATGAATACACGTATACCACGACTGCCAAAATGCTTACCCAAGAATTGGGGAAATGTACTCACATTCATTTTCTCTCCCATCTTGCGGGTACGAAGACCGAAAAAGATAAATGCGATGATAACTCCCACAAGCATATTAAGCAGGCATAGCCACTGGATTCCCATACCAAAAGCAGCTGCAACTCCACCGAAGCCGACTATAGCGGAAGCAGAAATGAACGTCGCCCCATAGGAAAGTGACATCACTACCGGATTCATCTCACGACCACCTACAAGATAGTCACTGGCATTCGTCGTCTTTTTATAACCAAGCCACCCTAAATAAGCTAAAGACAATAAATAGACAAGGACAATAAGACCTAAAGTGAAATCATTCATTCCATGTCCTCCTTTCCGTCTTTCTTATTTGCTCTCCATGTTTTCAAGCCATAAATGGCCGAGAAAATCAAACATCCCACCCCCAACAAGTAAGGCAGAATAATAAAGAAGTCTTTTATTCCAAACATAATCATAAAAAAAACGGTTATGTGGCAGGAACTTCCAGGCCTCATAACCGTCTTCGTTTTTTAAATGTATTTTGCAATTGTATCCAGTGTCATCTGACGATTTACTGGTTTTGTAATAAACTCATTGCAACCTGCCTGAAGGGCTGAATCGCGGTCACTGTCGAAAGCATTAGCTGTCAAAGCAATAATTGGCAAATCAGGATTCTTGGCACGGATAATCCGGGTTGCCTCAAGACCATCCATCACAGGCATCTTTATATCCATGAGGACAAGATCAATTCCCCCTTCTTCAACTTTATCCACAGCTTCCTGACCATTCGCGGCACGAAAGATTTGATAATCTTTCTTTAAGATGTAAGTCATCAGAATGTAATTGCTCTCATTGTCTTCTGCTACTAGAATAGTTTTCATATTTTACAAAATTTATATTAGTTAGTGGTTTTTCCATAATTTACTCATCTCCTCGAGAGTCTTTCCCTTTGTTTCGGGAACTAATTTCCATACAAAGATTGCTGCAATAATACAAATAGCTCCATATACACTATATGTAAACACATGACCAAAGTTGGCATTTCCACCCACACTCATATTGAACATAGGAACGAATGTAGAACTAACAATCCAGTTAAATATCCACTGGAAAGCTACAGCTAGAGCTACAGCCTTGCCACGAATGGTATTTGGGAAAATCTCTGCAATCAAGACCCAACAGATAGGGCCCCATGACATCATAAAGGCTGCGCTGTAGAACATAATGCTGACCATCGTCACGATTGGAGAGCTTCCAAAACTAATAGCCACACCGGCAGCACCGATAGCCATACCTAATGATCCTGTGATAAGCAACGGTTTACGTCCCCACTTTTCTACAGTCAGGATTGCAACCACAGTAAATGATATATTAATAATACCCATCACAACAGTCTGCATCATTGGATTGTGCATTCCCATATCCGTAAAGATACGTGGAGCATAATATAGGACTGCATTGATTCCTACGGCCTGTTGGAAAACACTCAACATAACTCCAACAAAGATGACTAGGATACCATAAGTAAACATCTTTTCTGTCTTTACAGTAACCGTATTCTTTATTTCTTCCAGGATCTCAGATGCCTTAGATATTCCATTGATACGCTCTAATACATGAAGAGCTTTCGATTCCCTGCCTGTCATCGCAAGATAACGAGGTGTCTCTGGCACAAAACATATAAGCAAAGAGAAAATACCGGCAGGAACGGCATTGCTGAGGAACATATAACGCCAGCCTGTGCTGATAGTCCAGATATCACTTCCTGCTGCCACTGTACCTATACCATTAACGACCTCAATAACAGGATTTGTATGAGAACCTAAGATAAGGAAATTGACCATGTAGACAACAAGCTGTCCAAAGATTATAGCAAATTGGTTCCAAGACACCAGCGTTCCTCTAATATTTGAAGGTGCTACTTCGGCAATATACATAGGACAGATAGCAGATGCAAGTCCGACGCCAAGACCACCAACAATTCTATAAAAGTTAAATGCCATCAGAAGTCCAAAAGTAGGCTTTTGTGGTTCAAAGAACAAAAATTCAGGATAATAAGACCCTAATGCTGATAAGAAAAAGAATATTCCTGCAAGAATTAGAGAACGCTTACGACCAAGACGCGTAGCACAAAGTCCGGAAAAGGCACTACCGATAATACAGCCTATCAACGCACTTGAACATGTGAAACCATGATAAACATCAGTATAGGTGAAATCCTTACTACCAATAAAAAAAGCTTGGAGTCCTTTTTCAGCTCCTGAAATAACTGCGGTATCATAACCGAAAAGAAGTCCACCGATTACGGCGACAAGTACAATAGAGAAAAGGTATGCCTTGCTACCACTTTGATTTTGTTTCATTACTATTAAATTTTTTAGTTTATCATTAAACTATAATACGTTTAAGGTTCGTTATTCACTAATTCATTGCAAAAATAATGTTTTTTTGTTATTCTACTTGTCGGAATTGAATAATTTAACTAAATTTGACCCGTAAAATCATTCTAACTATTATAATCTATGAATTTAAAACCTTTTTTAGGTTGTGCACTAGCACTTACTTCTTGCCTAACCATTTACGGGCAAAATCATGTGATAAATATTCAGACTAGTAAAATCAGAGCTCCCATACAAAAAACAATGTATGGACTGTTTTTCGAAGACATTAACTATGCTGCAGATGGAGGTTTGTATGGCGAACTCGTAAAGAACCGTTCCTTTGAATTTCCTCAACATTTTATGGGATGGAAAACTTTCGGAAATGTGGATCTAAAAAAAGACGGACCGTTCAAAAAATGTCCTCATTATGTGGAACTATCGGATCCTGGCCACGGTGAACGTCGCACAGGACTTCAGAATGAAGGATTTTTCGGCATCGGCGTGTTAAAAGGTGAAGAATACCGTTTCTCAGTATGGGCAAAAGCGCCTAAGGGTAATGCAAAGATTCGTATCCAGTTGATTGATCAAAATACGATGAGTGAACATCAGGAGTTTGCTACAGCGAATTTAGATATCACATCTGACAACTGGAAGAAATATGAAGTTATTCTTAAATCGCCAAAAACAGATAACAAATCAAATCTAAGAATATATCTTGATGGAGCCAACAGTGTTGATCTGGAACATATTTCTCTATTTCCGGTTAACACATTCAAGGGACGTCAAAACGGCATGCGACGTGACTTGGGACAAGCCCTTGCTGATGAGCATCCCGGAGTATTGCGTTTCCCAGGAGGATGTATTGTTGAAGGTGTAGATCTTGCCACGCGCTACCAGTGGAAAAACACCATCGGCCCCGTAGAAAACCGACCACTCAATGAGAACCGTTGGGAATACACATTCGATTATCGTTTTTTCCCTGATTATTTCCAAAGTTATGGACTGGGATTCTTTGAATATTTCCAACTATCCGAAGATATAGGAGCAGAGCCCCTACCCGTTCTGAATGTTGGTATGGCTTGCCAATTTCAGAATTGGGACAAAGAAAGCGCTCATGTTCCTTTGAATGACCTTGATCCCTATATTCAGGATTGCCTTGACCTTATCCAGTTTGCCAATGGTGACACAACAACTGTATGGGGAAAGAAAAGAGCTGAGATGGGGCATCCTGCACCATTCAATATGAAAATGATTGCTGTAGGAAATGAACAATGGGGAGATTTCTATTTCAAGCGTCTTGAACCGTTTGTAAAAGCAATACGCAAGGCATATCCTAACATAAAGATTGTAGGATCTAGTGGTCCTGACTCTGAAGGAAAGAACTTTGAATTGGGATGGACTGCAATGCGCAAACAGAAGGCAGATTTAGTGGATGAGCACTTCTATCGTAATGAAGCATGGTTTCTCAGTCACGGTCTGCGCTACGAATCATACGACCGCAAGGGTCCAAAGGTATTCGCAGGAGAATATGCCTGTCATGGAAAAGGTAAGAAATGGAATCACTTCGAAGCATCTTTATATGAGGCAGCATTTATGACCGACTTGGAAAGAAATGCAGATGTGGTGCATCTTTCTGCCTATGCTCCTATGTTGGCACATATTGAAGGATGGCAGTGGCGTCCGGACCTTATCTGGTATGATAACGTACGTTTGTTTAAGTCGTGCAGCTACTATGTACAACAAATGTATGCAAGTAACAAGGGAACAAACGTCATACCAATGACAATGGATGGGAAATTTGTTGCCGGACAAGAGGGACAAGATGGACTCTTTGCTAGTTCCGTTTACGACAAGCCTTCAAGAACATATATCGTAAAAATCATAAATACCAACGATAAACCCGAACAGATAAGTATAAATCTTGACGGTCTGAAAGGTGAAAGAACTGCAAAAACGCTTACTCTTACGAGTACGAACATGGATGCAGAAAACACCCTCGATAACCCCGAACTGATAACTCCCAAAGACGGAAGCCTAAATTGCAAAGCATCAAAGAAATGCACAGTTATTGCTGATGAACTTCCCGCAAAGACATTCAGAATTTATAAGGTTATGAAATAAGACTATATTTGAGATAAAAAGCCCCTTGTAAATTAGTTACAAGGGGCTTTTTTATTGGGGTAAGATGTACATTTGTAAGAAATTACACCTTTTTGATGAAAAAGCAATTTATTTTTTGTAAATTTGCAGCCATATACGTATAATATGAATGTTTTTGAATTAATAAACCACAGTAACAAACAAAACAACTTTTCTTTCGAGGTGCTGCCACCTCTAAAAGGCAGCGGTACAAGTAAGTTGTTTGAAACAATTGATAAACTCAAGGATTACAATCCTCTGTTTATCAACATCACTACTCATCACAGCGAATACGTGTACAAGGAGCTTGGAAATGGTCTATTACAGCGTTCACGTATACGCCGTCGTCCTGGTACTATAGCTATAGCGGCTGCCATACAACAGAAATATAATATTCCTGTGATACCTCACATTATCTGTAGCGGTGCCACGAAAGAGGATATTGAATACGAACTCATAGACCTTCAGTTTCTTGGAATTAATAATGTTCTACTACTTAGAGGTGACAAGGCACGTGAAGATAAGAATTTTACTCCTATAGATAACGGCTACAATCATACGACTGAACTGATTGAACAAGTGACAAAATTCAATGAGGGGGAATTTATTGACGGTACGAAAATAAGAAATAAAGGAGAGATTTTTAACTTTGGGGTGGCATGTTATCCAGAGAAACATGAAGAGGCTCCAAATCTTGCTACAGACATAACTTATCTGAAACAGAAACAGGATCTTGGTGCTACCTATGCTGTCACACAATTATTCTATGACAATAAAAAATATTTTGAGTTTGTAAAGAAAGCACGTGAAATGGGTATTACCATACCTATCATCCCTGGTCTTAAACCATTCGCAAAATTATCACAACTGACAATCATTCCTAAGACATTCCATTGTGACTTGCCTGAAGAACTGAGTCGAGAGATAATGAAATGCAAGTCTGACGAAGATGCAAAATCTCTTGGAGTGGAATGGTGTGAGCATCAATGCAAAGATCTGATTGACAATGGAGTAAAGAATGTGCACTTCTACACAGTATCGGCAGTCGACTCGGTTAAAGAGGTGGTAAATAAACTATTCTAGGAAATGAAGTTTAGCGAAGTTATAGGACAGGAGGATGCCAAATCAAGGCTTATCCAGATGGTAAAAGAAGACCGTTTGCCTCATGCTATCATGTTCTGCGGACCACGAGGATGCGGGAAGATGGCATTGGCTCTATCTTTCGCTTCATATTTACTTTGCAAAAATCACCAAGACACTGATGATTCCTGCAGCACATGCAATCAATGTGCTATGTTAAGAAAATGGGAACATCCTGATCTTCATTTTACGTTTCCGGTAATAAAGCCAGAGAAATCAGGAAGCGACCATAAAACTGTAAGCGATGACTATATAAAAGAATGGCATAAGAGGCTTACCGACGGTCCATACTTCAGCATCGGGCAATGGCTGGATGATATTAATGCAGAAAATAAACAAGCCATCATATATGCCAGCGAGAGTGATGACCTTACAAGAAAACTAAGTCTTAAGTCGAGTCAGGGAGGATATAAGGTATCCATCATATGGCTTCCTGAGAGAATGAATATAGAATGTGCGAACAAACTTCTGAAACTGTTTGAAGAGCCACCATCACAGACGATATTCATCATGGTAAGCGAAGAACCTGAGAGACTGTTAGACACGATTATCAGTCGTGTACAACGGATTGACATCAAACGTATTGACAATGCTACGATGAAGAGTGCTCTTATCAAGCAACGCGGTATAAGTGATGAAGCTGCGGAACAGATTGCACACATTGCGAATGGAGACTGGCTCAAAGCTCTTGAATCATTGGACACAAACAATGATAACAGAATGTATCTGGATATGTTTATCATGCTCATGAGAAAATGTTACGCTCGTGACTTGCGTGAGCTAAAGGTTTGGAGTGAAGCAGTAGCAAGTTGGGGACGTGAGAAACAACTGAAGTTCTTGGATTATTGTCAAAGACTTATGAGAGAGAACTTTATGTACAACTTCCGTCAACCCGAACTATGTTATATGACACAAGAAGAAGAGGATTTTTCTAAAAAATTCTCACCATTTATCAATGAACGCAATATCATTGAGATTACAGAGAATATTAGTCGTGCTCAAAAGGAGATAGGACAGAATGCCAATGCAAAAATTCTATTCTTTGATTTCGCGATGAAATTTATCATATTAATAATACAGGGAAAGAAATAACAACATATAAATTTATTATATATGGATAATGAAAATAAAAAAAACAAAATATGCAACTGTGCAGGAAGAGGGCTAAGTGCTATGGGATGTGGTCGTCAAGACAGACAGCTGAACACTTATGACTGGCTAGCTGACGTTCCAGGCAACACAGAAGAGACCGACTTGATTGAAGTACAATTCAAGAATACCCGCAAAGGTTATTACCACAACGTGAATAATCTGGAATTAAAGAAGGGAGATATTGTAGCCGTGGAAGCCAGTCCTGGTCACGACATTGGTGTTGTAACTCTAACTGGGCGTTTGGTCAACCTACAGGTAAAGAAAGCAAATATTAAGTCACCTGACGATATACGTCGTGTATATAGGATAGCCAAGCAGGTTGACCTAGACAAATATGAAGAAGCCAAAAGTCGTGAACACGGCACGATGATCCAAAGTAGACAAATTGCAAAAGATTTGGGATTACAGATGAAAATCGGTGACGTAGAATACCAAGGTGACGGGAATAAGGCTATATTTTACTATATTGCCGACGAACGAGTTGACTTTCGACAGCTTATCAAGGTGCTTGCCGAGACTTTCCATGTAAGAATTGAGATGAAACAGATTGGGGCACGTCAAGAGGCAGGAAGAATTGGAGGAACTGGACCCTGTGGACGTGAATTATGCTGTACCACATGGATGAAGAGTTTCATTTCTGTAAGCACTAATGCTGCTCGTTTTCAAGACATTTCACTCAATCCTCAAAAATTGGCTGGACAATGTGCAAAACTTAAATGCTGTCTTAACTATGAGGTTGATGACTACGTAGAAGCTAGCCGAAAATTACCTAGCAGAGAAGTTGTACTCCAGACAAAAGATAATGATTATTTTCTGTTTAAAACAGATATACTGGCAGGGATGATCACCTACTCCACAGACAAGAATATTCCCGCTAATCTCGAGACAATAACAGCGAAAAGAGCTAAAGAGATTATTGAGATGAATAAGAGAGGAGAAAGACCATTGTCGTTACAGGAAAACGATAAGACGAAAAAGGTGGATAAACGTCCGATCGACCTCTTGGCGCAAGAAAGTGTAACTCGATTTGACAAGAACAAAAAGAAGAAAAACAATAAGAGAAACTTTAATCAGGAGAGTCCTGCTGCCAAAGATAATTCTAATGGCAACAATGCCAACGGGAAATTCGAAAGAGAGAACGGTAATGGGGAGCAACTTGCAAGAACGAATAACAACCAACACCGTAATAACAGACAAAAAGGGGACAGATCCCGAAACAACAGACCTTATGAGAATCAGCCAAATGCCAACGGGCGTCCTAATGATAGACAACCTAATGGTAATAGAAGGCCTGACAATAATAGACAGCAGAATAGTACACCTCACAATAACGCGCAGCCAAATGGAGGGAGAAATCAAAATGATAATCAGGCATAAGAATGATGTTTCAAAATAGTTATAGATATCTGTTCATCATATTTCTACAAGCATTTATATACATCACTCTCACATCCTGTGATAGCAAAACGGTGTATGACGAATATCGTCATACACCCATATCCGGATGGGAAAAGAATGATACACTCTTCTTTGACACGAAACCAATTGAAAAAGATGGATATTACAGTGAAGATATAGGATTAAGAATCAATAGTGCTTTCCCTTTTACTGGACTTTGCATCATTGTAGAACAGGAAATGAAAACCTCTAAACAGATGAAGACTGACACAGTATTCTGTAAACTTATTGACAAGGATGGATCTGTCAAAGGATGTGGAATAAGCAGTTACCAGTACAATTTCCACGTAACAGATGTAAACCTAAAAAGAGGTGATGTTCTGCGCTTCTGCCTAAGACATAATATGAAACGTGAGATTCTTCCAGGTATTTCTGATATCGGAATTTCAATAAGACGCCTTGATTAATTCCGTATCAGATTACGTCCGGCATCAATACGTAGAAAGATAAACAACAATAATGTAAATCCCCACAACGACGAGCCTCCGTAACTGAAAAATGGCAAAGGAATTCCTATTACTGGTGTTAATCCCAACACCATTCCTACGTTAATAAAGACGTGAAATAGGAATATGCTTAACACAGAATATCCGTAGACTCTACCGAAGCGGAAAGGTTGACGCTCGGACAGATATATGAGCCTTATTATTAAAGCTAAAAACAGTAATAACACACCTGCCGAACCGATAAAGCCCTCTTCTTCACCTACTGTGCAGAAGATAAAGTCCGTATCTTGCTCCGGTACGTATTTCAACTTTGTTTGTGTTCCATTAAGAAATCCTTTTCCTTCAAGACCACCAGAACCTATTGCAATCTCACTTTGATGCACATTATAACCAGCTCCAGAAAGATCCTCATCAAGTCCTAACAGAACATTTATCCTGACCCGCTGATGAGGCTCCATGACATCATTCAATACATAATCAGCTGAATAGAAGAAGAAAATAGAACCCAGAGTAAACAACGCTATATACATATAGTTGGTGATTCGCGTACTTAATGCTTGATATATAAGGTATCCGATGAGTACAGCACTGATTATCAACTGCGCCCATACCACATCGAAAGGAATGACAAATTCAGAGAAAAGGAATGACAATACAGTAAGCCCGAGTCCATATAGAAGGATTGCATTCAACTGTTTCTTACCATGACAATATACATATACAAGCGATGCCGTGAATATAAGCACCATCAGAAGTACAGAAAACTTACCAACGGAAGAAGGAGTATGTAATAAGAATACAGAATCATAACGGATTCCGACAACAAAATAAATGATCGCCGCAACCCCTGTAAACAGGACACTCCCAGGCATACCTTCACGATAAAACATCAGGAAAAACGCAAGGTAGACAAGGGCGGAACCGGTCTCACGCTGCATGACAATAAATAACATGGGCGTTACAACGATACCTATCGCACAAATGAAATCTTTCCATCTATGAATATTAAAGCCATACATACTCATAAACTTTGCCGCTGCCAGTGCCGTGGCAAACTTGGCAAACTCGGCAGGCTGAAGCCTCAAAGGACCGAGAACCAACCAAGAACGTGATCCCTTGATCTCATGGGGGTTAAATATTGTTGCAAATAATAATAGTAATAAAGCAGCATATATTATGTAGGCGAAAGTGTCATAAAAACGATCGTCTAACATTAAGAGTACAAATCCGAGGCATATAGATGTACCTATCCATAATATCTGCATACCAGAGCGGGTGGATAATGAGAAAATATCGGTATCTCCATAAGTATAGCTTGCTCCACAGACACTAAACCATCCAAAAATAAGCAATGCTAAATAGATTCCAATTGTCCACCAGTCCAACGAATGAAGAACACTAGGTCGTTTATCTGTCACCTGAGCCATATGCTATGTGTTTATTTTGAAACATTTCAACTTCTTTCATACTGCGTTCTGAAAGTTTCCCGTTAATATATTGTTCCATAATCAAAGAACCGATAGGAACACCGTAGACTGCACCATGTCCGCCATTCTCGACATATACAGCAACTGCAATACGAGGTTTGATCATTGGAGCGAATCCCATAAAGACAGAGTGGTCTTGACCTCTGTTTTGTGCTGTACCCGTCTTTCCACAAACTATATAATCCGGGCGGTTGGCAGCACGACAGGTTCCATGAACCACAGCGTCACGCATACCAGCAACTACAATATTGTAGTTATGAGCATCCACCTTTGTGTAATGACGACGTGAGTATAATGTATCCAGAGGCTCACCTTTAACCTTTCTTACTACGTGAGGAATATAATAATATCCCCGATTAGCTATTGTTGCACAAAGATTAGCTATCTGAAGTGGCGTCTCTGTAACCTCTCCTTGTCCTATCGCTATACTAATGACAGTAAGTCCATTCCAAGAACCGTTATAAGCATTATCATAAAAATTCGCATTAGGAATAAGTCCTCGTTTCTCACCAGGGAGATCAATGCCCAACTTATATCCCATACCCATACTAACCATATAATCTCGCCAAGTTGTCATAGCCATTTGTACATTCTTGTATTTGCTACGATTTGACATCATGTGATATAAGCCCCAACAGAAATAGCTATTACAGGATGTACCTAAAGCCGGAACTAACGTAAGAGGCGAAGCATGACCATGGCAACCGACATGGAGTCCTTTATAATAAAATCCATGATGACATGGAAATGATGTATAAGGAGATATTATTCCCTCCTGTAAATACGTAAGAGCTTGTGTTGGTTTGAATGTTGAACCCGGAGGATACTGTCCCATAATTGAACGATTCAATAATGGTTTCCACACATTTGTACTTAATAATATATGATTCTTACTCCTTTCGTGTCCAACCATAATTCTTGGATCATAGGTAGGTGATGACACCATACATAACACCTCACCCGTTGATGGGTCAATGGCTACAATACTACCGATTTTCCCTCGCATCAATCGTTCACCTAATGCTTGTAACTGAATATCCAGACTAAGAGTAAGATCTTTACCTGGTACCGGACGATGATCAAATTTACCATTTAGATAGCTTCCCTGTATACGTCCATGAGCATCGCGCAACAAGACCTGAACACCTTTTTCTCCTCGTAGCTGTGCCTCATAAGAACGTTCAACACCTAGCTTACCTATATAATCTCCCGGCTGATAATAATCATCCTCTTCGATATCCGATAAAGAGACCTCAGCAACATCACCCAACACATGGGCTGCATACGGATATTCGTACTCTCTGATGGATCGGCGTTGTACATAGAATCCGGGATATTTAAAGCTTTTCTCCTGAAAAATACTAAAATCCTTATCCGACACCTGACTCATAAATAGCTGTTGGGTAAAACGGGAATAACCAGGGTTTTTTGATCGGTCTTTAATTTCTTTCATTCTTTGAATGAAGAAGTCCTTTGTTATATTCAGACTCTTGCAAAAGTCTATGGTATCAAGTCTGCCGACAGCCTCATTCATGACCACCATGATATCATAAGCTGGTTCATTATAAACCAGCAATCTTCCTTTTCGATCGGTTATGACTCCGCGCGAAGGATATTCGATTTTTTTCAGGAAAGCATTACTGTCGGCATTTTTCTTATAATCATCACTCATAATCTGGAGCGTAAAAAGCCGAATTATATAAGTAATGACAACGACTACAGCGACGCCTCCGATTACGTATTTTCTATTTTCTAATCCGTAGTCTTTCATCATCGAACCTCCTATTTCTTTCGAATACTCTCAATTGCAAAGATCAACAATACTGTCAGAATAGTACTACCCCCTACACATTCCAGCAACTGAATCCAGTTGAAAAAGTTAAACGATTCTAAAGAAAAAAAGACAACACTATAAATAACAACAATTACAACACCATAACGGATAAACGGAGCAATTCCCATTGTCTTAAATGAAGGTTCAAGGTCATCCGCACTATCTTCATGTAAAAACAGATTAAGTATAGAAGGCTGTAAAAGAGCTACAAGAGTCATAGATGCAGATGCAACGCCAGGAGTATTGGAAAATGTATCCATCACTAACCCCATAAAAAAAGATAGTAAAAGTATTACCCAACGTTTAGTATCACGCGGGAATAAAATGACGAAATAGACATATAACAAAGGTGTAGCACAGTTTAGAATGTGTATATGATTCAATACCAGAACCTGCGCCAAACAAAGTATGACGAAAAACAATGTACGCTTAAACAAGTTTATAGCCATATCAACACCCTCTCACTAATTTTGTTTACCTATCTTTAAAGAATCCTGTGCCGCTTTAAGCAGTCGAATACGTTCATCACTGCTTTCATCCTTTATGACACACACATCACGTAATTTACCGAAATCTGTACTCAACGATATTCGAAGACGATAGGTCAAGCCATCAGAAGAATTAAAAATCTTTGTTATCTTACCTACAAGTATACCAGATGGGAAAACAGCAGAATATCCACTTGTTTCCACCTCATCACCTTTCTTAAAGAAAGCATGACGCGGAATGTCACTCAGGTACGCTTCATCAGAGCGGCCACCATTCCAGTGCAAATAACCGAAATATCTACGGCCCTTGATAGAGCAACTGATGTTCGACTTTGAGTTTAGAACAGGTATGACTATAGAATAATGTTGAGAAGTCATATAGACAATACCCACTACACCATTACCACAAGCCACGCCCATTTCACTCTTAACGCCATCTTCAAGTCCCTTATCAATAGTTATATAATTATTCACTTTGTCAAGTGAATTACTTATCACCTTGGCTGGAATAAGTTTATACTTACTAAGCAGAGCCAATCCACTACGCTCAACGACGGTTGTATCATGAGTTAGATCGGTTAGACTCTTCGATAATGTATTGACCTGATTCTCGAGTCGTACATTTCTGAGAGTCAGTTGTTCGTTGACCTTAATCAGACTAAAAAACGACTCTATATCAGCATTCCACGCATAGATTTGTCCCGTCACAGCATTGGCGGAAGAAAACCACACACTCCCCTGATAACTGTTAAATCGGAACAGTAATACGAAACTGATTATCTCTAACAATAAGAAGACAAACCAATGATTATATTTGGTAAGAAATTCGATCAGATTGCGCATATCATCTCATCAGAAACGAGAATCGATCCACGTTCTTTAATGCGATGCCGGCACCTTTAGCAACGCTGTGTAATGGATCATCAGCAATACGGAATGGTATATTAATCTTATCTGTCAAACGTTTATCAAGTCCACGCAATAAGGCACCACCACCACTGAGGTAAATACCATTTTTAACGATATCTGCATAAAGCTCAGGAGGAGTATTTTCAAGTGCGCTCAAAACGGCTGTTTCTATTTTTGCGACAGACTTGTCTAAACAATGAGCTATTTCCTGATAACAAACGGGTATTTCCATTGGTAATGCAGTAATTCGGTTTGGACCATGAACCACATAATCTTCAGGAGCATCTTCGCCTAAATCGGTGAGAGCAGCGCCAACATGGATTTTGATTCGTTCTGCCATACGTTCACTCACCTTCACATTATGCTGACGGCTCATATATTCCTGAATATCAGCAGTCAAGTCATCTCCGGCAATACGAATCGAATTATTGGAAACAATTCCGCCCAATGAAATAACAGCAATCTCTGTACTTCCACCGCCGATATCAACGATCATGTTACCCTCAGGAGCCTCGACATCAATACCGATACCAATAGCAGCTGCCATTGGTTCAAATATAAGATATACATCACGTCCATCAGCATGCTCTGCAGAGTCACGTACAGCACGAAGCTCGACCTCTGTTGAACCAGAAGGAACCCCTATTACCATTCTCAAAGACGGTGAAAACAAACGACTACCGGTATGAACCATTTTAATCAGTCCACGCATCATCTGCTCACAAGCAGAGAAATCTGCAATCACACCGTCATGTAACGGACGGATTGTCTTGATGTTATCGTGTGTCTTCTCATACATCATTTTTGCTTTCTCACCTACAGCAATCATTTTATCGGTACGGCGGTCAAGCGCAACAACAGAGGGTTCATCAACTACAATCTTACCATCACTGATAATGATTGTATTGGCTGTACCCAAGTCCATCGCAATCTCCTGAATAAATGAAAAAAATCCCATTTTTTATTCTCTAATTTATTGTTTCTTTTATTTCTCAAAATAAGCGTGTATGGCAGTATCATAATGACTGCTAACGCCAAAAGCTCTAGATGCGAACATTCTACGGTCTTCAATATCTGTATTAGCGCCTTTTTTGTTAAGGATATCAAGCAAAACGCCATATTCAGCCTTACTAGGGATAATAACAACATCCTTGAAATTTTTTGCTCCTGCACGTATCAAAGAGATACCGCCTATATCTATTTTCTCAACAATATCAGCTTCAGGGGCTCCACTTGCAACTGTAGCTTCAAATGGATAAAGGTCAACAATGACCAAATCAATGGCTGGAATCTCATATTGTTTCATTTGTTCAATATCACCTTCGTTTTCACGGCGAGCCAAAATTCCTCCAAATACTTTCGGATGAAGAGTTTTCACACGGCCACCAAGAATAGAGGGATATGTTGTCACACTCTCCACAGTCTGACAGGCATAACCTAATGATTCTATAAACTTCTGAGTACCTCCTGTAGAGAGGAATTTAACACCTTCTTTGTCAAGTTTGGCAAGCAATTCTTCCAAACCGTCTTTGTGGAAAACCGATACCAACGCGGTTTTAATCTCTTTTGTTTCAGCCATTTGCTATAATTAATTAATTATTAGGGTGCAAAGGTACGAAAAACCACTGATTAATCTTCATTTTTAATAGAAAAAAATATTAAAACAAAAATAATTTAGGCTCACCTGCAAAAGGTTCGGGAATAAAAAATAAATATTATCGTATTATGTAAAAGAAAAGGAATCACGCAGAACAACTCCAAACATCTAAATAAATTTATCAGTCCAATGCTGCCAGCAGTACTTGATTTGACCGACGAACATTGGTTTTTCATTTTTAACCTTCATCATCACACTTACCGAGATAATCATCACTCTATTAATTAGTTACGGATCTGTTTCTTCTAAGAGTACTGTCACATTTTGTCATGGTATCGTCACAGCGGATTTGGTGTTTTTTCTTTCTATTGATGTTTCTATTTTTTAGCGTCACTCTGTCATTCTGATTGGTTGTCAGGGAGTTATGGCGGTTCTTCAGATTTCGAACCGTCATCAACTTTCATGCAGCCGTCATCTTCGTCGAGAACCATAAGGTATCGCTGGGTTCGATCGAGTTATACTATCGGGTCGAAGGGGGTGTAAGAAACCCCTTGAAAAGCTAGCTTTTTCACCTGTTCAGCTATGTGCAAGAGGTTGCTCCGCACCGCTCCGAGAGTCGGAAAGCTAGCTTTCTGATGACAGTCCCATGACGGTATATGACGGTCGCAGTCATCTTGATGCCATTCAATCATGCTGACTATCTGTTGTTTCTGCGCTTCATGA